>DASUNU010000194.1:0-22927 GCA_036276995.1 Solirubrobacterales bacterium | reverse complement strand
TGCCCGAGCCCGCCCCGGCGAGGACCAGCAGCGCCCCTTCGCTGTGCTCGACCGCCTCGCGCTGTGGCGGATTCAGCCCCGCGAGCAGGCGCTCGACCCGGTCGGCACCGGCCTCGGTGGGGGCGCCGACGGGGGTCCCCTCGGCTTCCTCGGGCAGCTCGAACTCACTCTGCAGCACGGGTTCCGAGCATAGAGAGGGGCGCGGCTGGCTCAGGCGTGTCGCTCAGCCGCCGGCGGAGGAGCGGCCGGTGCGCGGTTGTAGGTCGGGGGCGCCGTCGCCGGCGCCCTCTCCCCCGTCGAGCTCGGAGACGCGGCGGTCGAGGTCGGCGATCCGCTCGGAGAGCGCCTTGATCGCCTCGGCGATCGGGTCCGGCAGGTGGATCCAGTCGGCGTCGGGCCCTTCGACCCGCCTGCCTTCGACCCGCACCGGGTGGCCGGGGTTGCCGACCACGGTCGCACCCGGCGGCACGTCCTCGACCACCACGGTGTTGGCGCCGACCTTGGCGTTGTCGCCGACGGCGATCGGCCCCAGCAGCTTGGCGCCGGAGCCGACGGTGACGTTGTCGCCGAGCGTCGGGTGGCGCTTGCCGCGCTGGAAGCCGGTGCCGCCCAGGGTCACCCCCTGGTAGAGCGTCACCCGGTCGCCGATCACCGCGGTCTCGCCGATTACCACCCCGGCCCCGTGGTCGATGAAGAACTCCTGGCCGATCCGCGCCGCCGGATGGATCTCGACCCCGGTCACGGCGCGGGCCAGGTAGGCGATGGCGCGGGGCAGGACCGGCACCCCCGCCTCCTGTAGCGCGTGGGCGGCGCGGTGGACGAGCAGGGCCTGCACCCCGGCCCAGCTGCCGAGGATCTCGAAGGTAGAGACGCCCTGGGCGGCGGGGTCGCGGTCGCGCGCCGCGGCGACGTCGGCACGAACCTCGGAGACGACCCGCTTCCACCGGCTCATGGTGAGAAAAAGGGTAGGGACATGTAACGCTCGCCCGAGTCGCAGATCACCGTCACCACGCGCTTGCCGGCCAGCTCCGGGCGCCCCGCCACCTGCAGGGCCGCGTTGATGTTGGCCCCGGCCGAGATCCCGGCCAGGATTCCCTCCTCACGGGCCAGCAGCCGCGCCGTCTCCAGCGCGTCCTCGTCGCCGACCGCGATCACCTCGCCGATCACCGAGCGATCGAGCACCTCGGGCACGAAGCCGGCGCCGATGCCCTGGATCTTGTGCGGGCCGGGGGCGCCACCGGAGAGGACCGGCGAGCTCGCCGGCTCGACCGCGACCACCAGCGCCTCCGGCGCCCGCTCCTTCAGCATCCGCCCGACCCCGGTGATCGTGCCGCCGGTGCCGACCCCGGCGACGAAGGCCCCGACCTCGCCGTCGGTGTCGCGCCAGATCTCCTCCGCCGTGGTGCGGCGGTGGGCCTCGGCGTTGGCGGGGTTGGAGAACTGCATCGGCATGAAGCCCTTGCGCTGCTCGCGGATCTCTTCGGCCAGCGCCACCGCCTCGTTCATCCCGCCCAGCGAGGGCGTCTCCCGCACTTCCGCCCCGTAGGCGCGCAGCAGCTTCGCCCGCTCGCGACTCATCCCCTCGGGCATGGTCAGGATCAGCTCGTAGCCGCGGGCGGCGCAGACCATCGCCAGCGCGATCCCGGTGTTGCCGCTGGTCGGCTCGACCACCACCGCCCGGCCGGGCTTGATCAGCCCCTCCTCTTCGGCCGCGTCGATCATCGCCACCCCGATCCGGTCCTTGACCGAGCCACCGGGGTTGAAGTACTCGAGCTTGGCGCAGATCTGCCCCGGCAGGCCCTCGGCCATGCGGTCGAGCAGCACCATCGGCGTGTTGCCGACGACCGCCGAGGCCTCCGCCCCGACCCTCACCGCTCCTGCCTCATCCGCGCTGCGCTCATCCCGCCACTTTAAGTCAGGAGCAGGGAGAAACCAGGTGGCGGCCGGTGCCTGGGAGCCGTCGGGCGCGCCTGCAAGGCTGCCGCTCGCCCGTCGCCCCAAACCGAGGAGAGCCGTGAAGAGGATCAGGGAGAAGCTGACGTTCGCCAACGTGGTCGCCTGCATGGCGCTGTTCGTCGCCCTCGGCGGCGTCAGCTACGCCGCCACCCAGTTGCCCGCCAACAGCGTCGGCACCAGCCAGTTGCGGAACAACGCGGTGACCCCGGTCAAGCTCAGCCCGCAGGCGAAGAAATCCCTCAAAGGGGCGACCGGGCCGGCGGGCGCGACCGGGCTGACGGGCAGCACCGGGCCACGCGGGCCCGAGGGGGAGCGCGGGCCCCAAGGGGAGCGCGGCCCGCAGGGCCTCCAGGGCGAGCGCGGTCTCCAGGGCGAGCAGGGACCCCCCGGGGTGAGCACCGTCGTCACCCGCTACGGGCCGGCCGTTGACCTGCCGACCAGCGCCGGCTCGCTGTCCTACGCCGCCTGCAATGCTGGCGAGTCGGTGACCGGTGGCGGCTGGGGCTTCGTCGGCGGTAGCGGCGGACCGACCAGCCACGACTACTTCCTGCGGGTGAATCGCCCCAGCCTGGAGATCCAGGACCCGCCCGATCCGTCTTTCTATCCCCCGCCGGACGACGGCGAGGCCGCAACCGGCTGGGCGGTCGCCTTCGACAACAGCACCGGCTCCAACTTCGAATTCCAGGCCTACGTGCAGTGCGCGGTGCCCTGAGCCCGACCGCTTGAGGTCGGCCATTCCGGGTAGCTCGTTCCCACGACCCAAGCGAGGGAGCAAGCGTGGCCGAATTCAAACAAGGCGACCGGGTCAGGTGGAAGTCTCACGGCGGCGAGGCGATCGGCCGGGTTGAGCGCAGGATCACCTCCGAGACCGAAGCCGGTGGCCGCAAGGTTGTCGCCTCCGAGGACGAACCGCAGTACCTGGTCAGGAGCGAAAAGTCCGGCGGCGAGGCGGTACACAGGCCGGAGGCGCTGGAACGAGTCGAGGGCTAGGGGGTGCCCTTAACGCGAGTCGGGGGGCGTGCAATCAAGCATGAGCAAGGGGCTTGCCGTTTCCCGTGGCGCTCTACGGTTGGGGCGTTCCGCCAGTGCCGCTAATCCTAGGTAGCGCATGGTCCATCAAAGTGACGCGATCCGCAGCAACGTCTACGTAGCCAGTCTCCTCAGTAGCGAAAACTGCTTGAGCCAGAACAAGCGCCACCGTCGAGCGGACGCTCTCCTCGGCGATTGCTGACGAGAACCGCGTGAAGGTCGAGAGGGCCGCAGCCTTGCTCTCGGCGACCGCCTCTAGGTGCCGATTCGCCCGATACTGCTGTGCGCAAGTCTTGACGGCGTAGACCAGCAATCCAACAATGAAAGCCGCAAGGGTAATGCGGGCGATGTCCTCGCCGGACACAGAGCCGGTGTCATGGGGACGGATCAGCGCGAAGGTAATCAGCGCCCCACCGATCGCGACCGCCCCACTGACACACAAGGCGATAAGCCAGGTCTTCGCCAGTTCGCCAAGCTTCCTTGCGCGGTTTGCGAACACGGCCGCAAGATCGTCGCTCGCCGACTCGCCGGCGAATTTGCGGAGACCTTCAACCAGGTCTTCACGAGCAGCAAGCTCCCGACCCACATGGTCCGCCTGACCTCGCAACTTTGCGAGTTCTTCCCGGACCGCGGCTGCTTCGCTCGCGGCCCCATCCGTCCCCGCGACGTCAAGAGCCGCCCGTTCGCCGTGCGCCTTAAGCGTGTGAGGTCGAACGTTGTTCTTGAACCAGCCTGCCTGACCCGCTAAAGACTGGATCAGGGCGTTCCTGGCATTCGCCGGTTCCGCCTGATTTAAATCGAACGCGCCAATCTGCTCCAGGGTCTCGTTCACAGCATTGACGTTCGCGAGTAGCTGATCGTCCACCAGTGAATCCGGCAAGTCCTGCCAAGACTCCATCGTCAGGTCCCAGGCATGCTGCCTGATGCGATCTACCAGGGGTTTCAGCTCGGTGAAAGCAAGATCGCCAAAACGCGCGCCCCCTTCAAGCGCCTCAACGTCATACGCAAAGAGCCGGTTGTAGGCGTCGACAACCGGCGCGGGCCAGTCTGGAGGAAACTCCAGCGGAACGCTCTGCTCTTGAATCATCTCGTCGGCCATTTGGCGCGTCCCTGAAACGCTAGTGACGCCAGCGGCGGCAGACCGGAGACGGTCATACGGGAAGCCATGCGAGCCAAGCTAACGGCGTCGCCAGCGATCAATGAAAAGCCGTAGCCGCCACCGCCAGGCAGTAGCTCGCCTCCACATTCGGTCCCGTAGGCGTGGACTGTGCTCGCCCTGCCAGTGATTCGCTGACCAGGATGGATCCATGGGCAGCCGCGACAGCTTTTCCCAGGGTAGATCGGGGGCTTTGCCCGTCGTCAAGAACGACTCGATCCTTTGCCTGAGAACCTCCCGCATTGCCGCCTTATCGGTGTGGTGCGAATGAATGACGTACTCGGCATTGCCTGCCATCAGGTTGGCCAGTTCGTCTGCACGAGACTGCCAGCGTCCATCACTTTCCTCGCTGCACCCAAACGCAGTAAGCAGCGCTTCCGCGTCAGCGGCCGTCACATCGAGGAGCCGTCCTAACTCTGCCGCATCCCATCCCTCTTCCCTCCAGAGAAGGCTCGTCAGCTTGTATGGCAGGCCAGCGTTGGCTTCCCACTGCTTCGACTTTTCATTGGCGACCTCTGCCGCCTTTCGCCCGACGCCCACTGCCCTGAGGAGCCTCTGGGCAGCCTCGTACGCCCCATACGCCGTGGCCACGTGCTCAATCACTTCCCATAGGAGCGGAAGGGTTTCGATAAACCGCGGAAAGTCGGCAAGAACTCCGTCTCCCATGCCACCCATCCGCACGAAATAAAGTCGGGCGGGATCGCCCTTAATGGCCCCTGCCTCAGTAGCCCGCAGAAGTTCGCGATACGGCTCTCTTCCCCAGTTGTAGACCCATCTAATGTGGCCATCCGGGTCCACTAGTGGCAGATCGCTCCAAAGTTGGAGACGACGCCCTTCCCGATGAACACCCAAATAGACCGGCAAGTACGCCTCCTCGACGTACGCCTCCGGTTCTGCATCCTTATACGGACCCATTTGATCCAACTGAGCGCCAGCACGCCGAAGCAGATCGCCTAACGGCTCTTCGTCATCGACCTCGACCGCGACCTTCAGTCGATCCGCCCAGGATCGGTCGAAGTCAGCAGACGTCGCGATACGACGTTCTGGCGGAACGTTGGGGTCGCCCGCCTCCGCAACTATCACCGTACGGCGCAAGCGAATTGTCCTTTCGTCCCGATCACGGATCGGGTCAACTGATTCGTTTGCGGTTAGCCCGGGAGATCGAGCACGGGTTTCTCTCCCTGCTCTGCCGTCTCGGCGAGAAGCACATGAGTGGCCGTCTTCCCATTAATGATCGCGCGGAATCGCTGCAATGGATTGTCGCTCATCTCAACAGCAACGGAAACAGCCGTGCCCTTGGCGAATGCCTCGGCGATATCGGCCTCTACCTTCTTGAGATCAGCGTCAGCAGGCAGGCGCAGGTTGACGCCGGTTAGCTGCCCCGTCTGCGGATCGTTGTCCGGCTGGATTCGCAAGAACTTCGCCATCGAGACTCAGATCGTACCCAGATTCCTAGCCGGCGCCCTCCACTCGTGCGCCACTTGCGCGCCAGTGCGACCGGAGATAACGACCTCAGGCGGATTGCATTCCGCTTAAACAAGCGGAATCACACTTCCAATGCGCCCCAATCTAGATGAAGTACATGCCACTGCCGGCCTCTTCGGCCTCGCGGCGGGCGACTTCGGCGATGGTGGTTTGGCCGAAGACCTTGCGCAGGGCGGTGACCCCCTCGGCCCAGATGCCGCCGGCCTCGTCGGCCTCCTGGCCGACTTTGCCGTCGAGGGTCTGGACGACCTCGAGCACGGTGATCTCTTCGGCCGGGCGCGAGAGCGTGTAGCCGCCGCGCATGCCACGGTGGCTGGTCAGCAGGCCGGCCCGGCGCAGGGTCGAGAAGAGCTGCTCGAGGAACTGCTCGGGGATATCGCGGCGCTCGGCCAGCTCCTTGATCGGAACCGGGCGGTCGCCGGAGCGGGCCAGCTCGGCGAGCGCAACGACCGCATAGCGCGACTTTGAGGTGATCGAGATCAAGCTGCCTTTCTACCGCACCGAAGCGGGCTGGGCTAGGATCGCAGGACGGGGTCGTTGCCGGCAGAACGGGCCCGAACCCGTCCACCAATCGATTGGAAGCACTCCTGAGCGAGCGCCCAAACTGCCTTGTGATCGACGATCACCCTCTCGTCCGTCTCGGAGTCCGGGGAGTACTCGGAGACAGTTTTGAGATTCACGAGTCGAGCAGCCGTGAGGAAGGCGTTGACCTGGTCCGCGACATCGGCGACTTCGACGTCGCGATCGTCGACATGCGCTGGCGCCGCAACGGCGTCGGCCCCTCGATCAGCGGCGCCGAGACGGTTCGGATCCTGCGCCGGGCCTCGACCGGGCTGGGGATCGTCGCCCACGGTGAGCGCCCCGAGCGGCACCTCGCCAGCGTCGCCCTACAGGCGGGCGCCAGCTCCTATGTCGCCCGCACCGCCGGTCCAGAGGAGCTGCGCAAGGCGGTCGCGGCCGCCTTCGCCCAGGAGAGCTTCGTCGACCCGGCGGTACCGCCGAAAGGCAGCCGCGGCAAGCTGACCCGACGCCAGCGCGAGATCCTGCAGTTGCTGGCCGATGGGGAGTCGACCACGGTCGCCGCCCGCAAGCTCGACCTCAGCGAAGAGACGGTCAAGACGCACATCAAGACCGCGCTCACCCGCCTCGGCGCCCGCAACCGCACCCACGCGGTCGCGATCGCCCTGCGCGAGTGCCTGGTGGATTAAGCCGGCCGCGTCGGCGTGGAGGGCCCGGCGCTTGCAGGCGCATCCGCGGGGGCGTGACCTGACCAAGCAGGGCGACGGACCCTGACGAGCGAATGGCGGCGCCATTTGCGAGGAGGGGGCTGGCGAACTGCGCCGGTCAGGCGCGTCATCCGTGGTTGCGAATGCATGTGGCGGTCCCTCCGCGCCGACTAGATCCAGCCGCGGTCGCGGGCGGTGAGCACGGCCTGGGCGCGGTCGACGGCCCCGATCTTGCCGTAGACGTTGTGCAGGTGGGTGCGGATGGTCGAGACCGAGAGCTGCATTTCGCCAGCGATCTGCTTGTAGACCATGCCCTCGGAGAGGTGGCGGAGAACGTCGAGCTCGCGGGCGGAGAGCGGGCAGGGCTCGCTGACCCGGCTGGCGTCCTGGCGGGCCAGCGGCAGCTCGTAGAGGAGGTCGCGCAGGGCTTCCGGGCTGAGGCCGCAGCGCTCGGCGCTGGCCCGCAGCCGCTCCGGCGAGACCGCCTCGCCCTGGGAGTAGTGGGCGGCCATGTCGGCGGTGGCCACCATCGCCGCCAGGCCCTCGGCGTCTTCGCTGTGGTGGCGCTCGATCGCCAGCGCGATCCGCGGCGGCAGGTTCCAGCGCCGCGCCAGCACGCCGCCGACCAGGGTGTGGTCGATGCCGAGCTGCTCGCGTTCGTCACGCAGGCGCTGCTCGGGGGTGCGCGAGTTGGCATCGAAGTAGACCTTGTAGCCGGGGTGCAGGCGCGAGATCACCAGCCGGCCGACGTCGTGGAGCAGGGCCGCCACCGCGAGCTCGTCGCGTTCGACCCAGCCGACCACGCGGCCGATCTGGTTGGCGGCGCGCTGGGTGGCAAGGGCGTGTACGCGGAAGCGCTCGGGCTTCAGCTCCCAGCCGCCGTTGGACTCGAAGAAGTCGAAGCTGGGGGCGGTGCCGGCGATCGCCAGCACGCCGGAGGGCTTCAGCACCTCCACCGCCTCGGGGATGCCGCCGACACCGCCGGCAATGCCGCTGCGGTTGGCGAAGCGCAGGACCGAGATCGCCAGGGCGACGTCGGACTCGACCGCTTCGATCAGCTCACCGATGCGGGCGCTGTCCGCGGTTGCCGCCGCGATCACCCGCTCGCGGGACTCGATCAGGACCGGGAAGCGCTCGACTGCCTCGAAGGCCTCGGCGAGGCGGCTGCCGGGGGCGGCACCGTTGCCGTTCCCGTTACGCGAGGCGCCGTTGGCGGTGCCGTTCGCGGCGGCGTCATGCGCAGGAACTTTGGGATTGGTCTGCGTGGTGGTGGCTGGCATCTGGCCACCCATCGGCAGGAGAAGACGTTTGGTTTAGCCGAACGTACCCTTGTCCCGGTACCCGGGATCGATCATTCGTCCACTTTCGCAAGCGGGAGCCGCTCCACAGCAGTCTTCAACCTGTCGAGCGAGCGCTCGCGTCCCAGCACCGCCAGCGACTCGAAGATCCCCGGCGAGACCGAGCTGCCGGTGATCGCGACCCGGATCGGCTGGTAGAGCTTGCCGGGCTTGACCTCGAAGCGCTCCAGCAGCGGCGCCAGCGCCGCCTCGATCGGCTCGGGCTCGAACGGCTCAGCCGCGCCCAGTGCCTCCGCCGCGGCTTCCAGCAGCTCGCGCGAGCCCTCTTTCATCACCTTCGCCCAGGACTTCGGGTCGTCGACCGGCGGCTCGAAGAGGAAGCGGATCAGCGGCCAGACCTCCTCCAGGGTCTGCGCTTTCTCCTGGGCGATCGCGCAGGCGGCGCGCAGCTCGGCGCCCTCGGGCACCGCGATCCCCTGGCGCCCGAGCTGGGCGGCGACGGCCGCCGTGTACTCGTCGAGCGGCAGCTCGCGCATGAAGCGGCCATTCAGCCAGCGCAGCTTCTTCTCGTCGAAGATCGCCGCCGCCTTGCCGACGTCCTCGACCCGGAAACGCCGCACCAGCTCCTCGGTCGACATCAGCGTGGTGTCGTCGTCGGTACCCCAGCCGAGCAGCGCCAGGTAGTTGCGCACCGCCGCCGGCAGGTAGCCGGCCTCGCGCAGCTCCTGCACCGAGGCCGCGCCGTGGCGCTTGGAGAGCTTCTTGCCGTCGGGACCGTGCAGCAGCGGCAGGTGGGCGTAGCGGGGCGGCCGGTGGCCGAGCGCGGCCAGCACCAAGAGCTGCTTCGGCGTGTTCGAGAGGTGGTCGTCGCCGCGCACCACCTCGGTGATCCCCATCTCGGCGTCATCGACCGCGACCGCGAAGTTGTAAAGGACCGAGCCGTCGCCCCGCGCGATCACGAAGTCGTCGTAGCTGGCGTTGGGGAAGGCGACCGGGCCGCGCAGCAGATCCTCGACCACGGTCTCCCCCGCATCCGGCACCCGCAGCCGGATCGCCGCCCCCGGCTCCGCGGTCGGGGTGCCGCGGTAGCCACTGCCGGCGCCGTGCTCAGCCTTCCAGGCCTCGACGTCCTTGGCGGTGGCGGAATCGCGATAGGCGGCGCCGGACTCGAGCAACTGGGCCAGGGCCGCGGCGTGTTGCTCAGCCCGTCCGGCCTGGGAGACAGGCCCCTCATCCCAGTCCAGCTCCAGCCAGCGCAGCGCGTCGAGGATCTGCTCGACGTTCTCCGCGGTCGAGCGCTCGCGGTCGGTGTCCTCGATCCGCAGCACCAGCGCCCCGCCCTCGTGGCGGGCCGCGAGCCAGTTGTAGAGTGCCGTCCTCGCTCCGCCGATGTGCAGCGCACCGGTCGGCGAAGGTGCAAATCTCAATCGGGGGTTATCGCTGGTCATGTTCGTCGGAGCCCATGTCTCAACTGCGGGTGGTCTCGCCAAAGCGGTCGCGCGCGGCGAGGAACGCGGCTGCGAATCTATCCAGATCTTCAACCAGAGCCCGCGCATGTGGCGGCCGACCAAATACGGCGAGGAGGATTTCGCCGAGTTCCGCGAGGCGATGGCGAGCTCCAAGGTCGAAGCGGTGATCATCCACGCCGTCTACCTGATCAACACCGCCTCCAAAGACAAAGAGCTGCGCAAAAAATCACAGGACTCGCTGACCCACGCCCTGCGGATCGGCGACGCGATCGGGGCGGCGGGGGTCGTCCTCCACCCGGGCTCGCAGAAAGACGAGCCGCTCGCGCCCTCGATCAAGCGCGCCGCCAAGACGATCGCCGCCTCCCTGAAGGAGACCGACTCCTGCCGGCTGCTGCTCGAGCAGACCGCCGGCCACAAAGGGTTGCTGGCCCGTGACTTCAACCAGATCGCCGACCTGATCGACGGCGCCGGCGGCGACCCGCGCCTCGGCCTCTGTCTCGACTCCTGCCACATGTTCGTGCAGGGCTACGACATCACCGATGAGACCCACCTCGGCGCCGTCCTCGACGAAGCCGACGCCAGGGTCGGCATCGACCGCCTCGGCGCCCTCCACGTCAACGACGCCGCCGCCCCGCTCGGCTCCTGCCGCGACCGCCACGCCAACATCGGCAAAGGCGAGATGGGCAAACGCGGCCTCGCCGCCTTCCTCTCCGAGCCGAGGTTCGAGGGCCTGCCGGCAACCCTCGAGACCCCCGGCCCGGAAAAGAAGGGCTCGGACCGCAAGGAAGTGACGCTGGCCAAGCGCCTGCGCCGCGAAGGCCTCAAACGCCGCGGCTGAGACCCGGCTCAGGAGAGGAAGAGACCGACGTGCGTTCCGTCGCTCTCTTTCGCCGCTGTGAGCGTGAGGTTTACCGTCCAGCCACCCGCGTAGAAGAGACCGGTTTCGCATGGCGTGCCGCCGCCGGTCCCTGTTTGTATGTACTCGAGGCCGCCGCCCGCGCCCGGGGTTTTTATGGATGCTGTTATTTCCCGTGTGCTTCCCGAGCCGATGTTTACGTAGGTGGCGTTACCCACGATGGCCTGAGCTCTGATGTGGATCGTGCAGTTGACCAGCGCTGTGACTGTGATCTCTTTACCGGCCGGGCATTCGATGCTGGCCGCACCGGTTGTCACGCCGCTGCCGTTGACGCTGAGGAGGTAGTTGCATCCATTCGTGTGGATGGTGGAGGCGAAGAATCCGTCGAGACTGCAGTTGTGGGCGCCCAGTGCGGTTTTTTCGGGAATCGTGGGCGTAACCGCGAGGGATGTGGTCGCCGCCGAGACTGTCCCGGCGTAGCGCGCTTCTTTGCAGGCGATGGTGCCGACTTTGAGTTTCAAGGAAAAGGCGGTTCCGTCGTCTTTACCCGAGAGCAGAGCCGGATAGCTTTCCGCTGTGATCTCGTCTGCCGCCGCCCCGGTCGCCGCGGTCGAGCAGACCACGAGGGTCGCAAGCAGGATGAGGGCCAACGCCTTGAAGCTACGCATCGCCGGATATCTAGACCTCAACTGCCGGAGAGAAAGAGTCCGGCGTGAGACCCGGTCGACTCCTGCGTGGCTTTGAGGATCATCTTGGCCGTCAAGCTTCCGTTTTCGCCTATCCAGGCCGTGCATTTCGCAGCACCCATGCCCGGTGTCTGGGTGTATTTGACGCTTGCTCCGGAATTGACCGACGCTGTGACTTCGCGTGTGGTGCCGGCGCCGACGTTGGCGTAAGTGACGGATCCCGGCGGGAACGTCTGATCCGGAACGTGGATGGTGCACCCAGGAATGCCAAACAGGCTCGCTGTGTATGTGATTTCGCTGCCGGCCGGGCAGTGAATTCTGGCGGTGCCAGATGTCGAGCCGGCACCGCTGATGGTCAGCAGGTAGTCGCAGCCGTTGAGATCGACCACCGCACCGGGGACGCCTTTGAGCCCGCAGTTCACCCCGCCGGATTTTGTTTTTTCCGGATAGGTCGGCGTCACTGTCAAGGATGTGGAAGGCCCCGAGCTTGTGGCGGCATAGGACCCTTCGTAGCAAAACGTTTGTCCGGCCTGGGAAGTGAAGACGAAACCCCTTTCCTCGCTGACTCCCGAGATTGCCACGGGATAGGTTTCCGCTGTTAGCTCATCCGCGGCGGCCGTCGAGCCGATCGTCAACGCCGCGACCAGAGCGAGACCGAGAACCTTGAGAGTGCGCATCACCGGCTTCCTTCCACGAGCAGATTTCGAAGCCCCGACCGGGCCTCCCGCAGGAAGAGATAGGGCCGCTGGTCTAGGCGGTCAACGAAGCAGGCGAAGCCAGGCTCCTCACCCGCGCCGGACCAGGGTCCGCAGAGAGGATTTCGCTGCAAACCACGGCCGCCGATTCTGCGCGCGTGCGGTTGTGTGCCCCGCAAGCAGGCGTCCGCAGTGCCTCTTGGGAGCCCAATGCCCTTGCGTCAGAGCAGGCGACAAGGACCGGCATAGCCGGCCCTTGCTCTCCCGCCGTAAATTCGTTATTTGATGTGGATGCCGGAGATCGCGCGGGAGATGACCAGGCGCTGGATCTCTGAGGTGCCCTCGAAGATCGTGTAGATCTTCGAGTCGCGGTGCATCCGCTCGACCGGGTACTCGCGGGTGTAGCCGTTGCCGCCGAGGATCTGGATCGCTCGCTCGGTCACCCAGACGGCGACTTCGCCGGCCTTCAGCTTCGACATCGAGCCCTCGGCGTTTTCGAACTGGTGGCCGTTGCGGCCCATCCAGGCGGCGCGCCAGACCAGCAGCCTGGCGGCGTCGATCTCGAGCTTCATGTTGGCCAGGTCGAAGGCGATCGACTGGTTCTCGATGATCTTCTTGCCGAACTGTTCGCGCTCTTTGGCGTACTCGAGCGCGTACTCGTAGGCGGCGCGGGCGATCCCGAGTGCCTGGGCGCCGACGGTTGGCCGGCTCGCCTCGAAGGTCTGCATCGCCGCCTGCGATTTCGCCTTCTTGCCCTCGCGGACGCGGGCGAGGCGTTCGTCCAGCTTCTCTTTGCCGCCCAGCAGACAGGAGCCCGGGACGCGACAGTCGTCGAGGTGGACGTCGGAGGTGTGGGAGGCGCGGAGGCCGTGCTTCTTTACCTTCGCGCCCTGCTCGCAGCCCGGCGTGCTGGGCGGGATGACGAAGGCGGCGTGGCCGCGCGAGCCGAGCTCGCGGTCGACGCTGGCGATCACCACGTGGACGTTGGCGATGCCGCCGTTGGTGGCCCAGGCCTTCTGGCCGTTGATCACCCACTCGTCCTTGGCTTCGTCGTACTTGGCGGTGGTGCGGATCGCCGAGACGTCGGAGCCGGCGTCGGGCTCAGAGGCGCAGAAGGCGCCGAGCTTGACGTCGTCCGGCGTGCCAAAGCACTGCGGGATCCACTCCCCCATCTGCTCCGGCGTTCCCTGCCCGAAGATCGCGGCGACGGCGAGCGAGGTGCCCATGATCGCCATGCCGATACCGGCGTCGCCCCAGAACAGCTCCTCGTTGGCGATCGGCAGCGTCAACCCGGTCTCGTCGGCCCAGAACTGGCCGAGCGCTTCGAAGCTGTAGAGGCCGATGCTGGCGGCCTCCTGGATCACCGGCCACGGAGTTTCCTCGCGCTCGTCCCACTCCTCGGCGGCGGGCCGGACGACGCCCTCGGCGAAGCCGTGCACCCACTCTTTGATGTCCTTCTGGTCCTGGTTGAGCTCGAGCGTGAACTTGGGCCCGTCAGCCGCGGCGTCGCCGTTGGCGCCACCGGTTGCTGCTGCGAGGGCCTCGTTGGCGTCCACCTCGGCCACTGCTGCCGTCTCAGTCATGACGGCGAATATTACATGAGACCGTGTCGCCTATTACACGGAATCGTGTCGACTAGAGGTTGCGCAGATCGAAGGCGCGCAGGCCCTCGGGGCCATCGTCGGTGCAGTCGAAGAAGCGGCGGTTGACGCAGGCATAGGACTCGCCGCCGCCCTCGTAGGCGCGCTCGACCGCGAACTGGCAGTGCGGCAGCGGCTCGCCGGTCATCTTCACGCCGCCGAAGCCGCCCGGCTCGAGGACCGCGGAAAGCTCAACCTCGGCCGCGAAGACTTTCTGCATACAGCCGACGTACTGCTGGCCGTTGAGGCGGTCGACGTAGCTGTAGAGGTAGCGGCAGCCGGCCTCGATGCAACCGCGCGGCTCGACCATCTTGTCGCAGAAGGAACGGCACTGGCGGCACTCGCCGACCTCGGTGCGCGTAGCGGTCATTGAGAAAGTTTAGGCAAGTCTGGTCGCGTCAAAACCGAGCAGGACGCTGAATGCGACCGACTCAAGCAGCAAGTGCCGCTTGGCCCAAGATGTGGTCGATCTCGGCTGTGAGGCTGCTCGAGGGGCGGACGCGGTACTCGTCGCCGAGCTTGAAGCTGCGCGAGCCGGTGCTGGTTCGCATCACCAGGTGCACGTCGGAGTCGCCCTTGTGGTGTTCCAGCACCGCCTTCAGCTCGTCGAACAGGCCGTCGTCCTCGAGCTGCCGCGGTTCGACCTCAACCGTGAACGGCCCGGCCGCCACGACGGGGGCGCTCTTGTTGCCGCGGGCGATCTCATCGGCGTCCGGCTCGAAGCGCTGCGCCTCCTGCACGACCAGCTTGGTCTCGCCGCGGTCCTTGTGGTCGAGCCGGCCGCGGACGAGGACGATCGCGTCGGGGGCGATCACCTGCGCGTTCTCGGACTCGTCGGCCTTGAAGACCAGCATCTCGACCTGGCCCTCGACGTCGTCGAGGGTGGCGAACATCATCTGGCTGCCGCTCTTGGTGCGGATCTTCTTGCACTCGACGACGATCCCGCCGACCGTGACCCAGGAGCCGTCGGGCTTGCCGCCCAGCTGCGCCAGGCTGCAGTCGACCCGCGCCCGCAGCGCCCCGCGCACCTCGGCCAGCGGGTGCGAGGAGAGGTAGGTGCCGAGCGTCTCCTTCTCCAGGGCGAGCAGCTCGGCGCGGTCGAACTCGGTGGCCGGGATCGGCGGCCGGTGCTGCGCCTGCGAGGCCGCGCCGGCGCTGGAGCCGGGGTCGTCGCTGCCGAAATCGAAGATCGAGCCCTGGCCCATCTGCGCGTCCTCCTGCGCCTTCTGGCCGGCCGACTGCGCCTGGGGCAGCGTTTCCAGCATCCCTTTGCGGGTCGCCCCGGTCGAGTCGAGGGCGCCGCACTTGATCAGGCATTCGATCGCGCGTTTGTTGACCGCGCGCGAGTCGACCCGCTCGCAGAAGTCCCAGATCGAGGCGATCGGTTTGTCCTCGCGGGCGCGCAGGATCGCCTCAACTGCCGAGTGGCCGACGTTCTTGACCGCGTCGAGCCCGAAGCGGATCGCGTTCTCGGAGACGACGAAGCTGTGGTCGGAGGAGTTGACGTCGGGCGGCAGCACCTCGATCCCCATCTCCTCGCAGCGGTTGACGAAGAACGGCACCTTGTCTTTGGTGTTCATCACCGAGGAGATCACCGCCGCCATGTACTCGGCCGGGTAATTGGCCTTGAGGTAGGCGGTGCGGTAGGAGATCAGCCCGTAGCAGGCGGCGTGGGACTTGTTGAAGGAGTAGTCGGCCGCCGCTTCGTTCAGCTTCCAGAGGTCCTGGGCGACGTTGGGAGCCGTGTTCGAGGCGGCCATCCCTTCGATGAATTTGTCCTTCATCGTCGCCATCAGGTCGCGCTTCTTCTTGCCCACCGCCTTGCGCAGGTCGTCCGCCTCGGCGCCGGAGAAGCCGGCCATCTCGCGGGCGATCTGCATCAGCTGCTCCTGGTAGATGACGCAGCCGTGGGTCTCCTCGGTGATCGCGCGCAGGCGCGGGTCCGGGTAGCGCACGGTCGTGGGGTCCTTCTTGCCCTTCGCGTAGGTGGGGATGTAGGCCATCGCGCCGGGGCGGTAAAGGGCGCCGAGGGCGACGATGTCGGCGAACTCGGTCGGGCCGACTTTGCGCAGGGCGTCGCGCATCCCGTCCGACTCGAACTGAAAGACGCCGGTCGAGTCGCCCTTGGCCAGCATCGCGTAGGTCTTGGCGTCGTCGATCGGGATCTCTTCCATGTCGACCCGCTCGCCGCGCGAGCGCTCGATGATGTCGATCGCGTCCTCGATCACGTCGAGGTTGCGGAGGCCGAGGAAGTCCATCTTCAGCAGCCCGATCTCCTCGATCGGCCCCATCGAGTACTGGGTCACGATCTTGTACTGGCGCTCGCCTTTGGCCGCCCCGGCCGGCGCCGGCGCGGTCTTGTCCTCGGCCAGCTGCAGCGGCACCACCTCCTGCAGTGGCCGGTCCGCGATCACCACTGCGGCGGCGTGGATCGAGTTGTTGCGGATGATCCCCTCGAGGCCCTGGGCGACGTCGATGATCTTTTTCGCGTCGGGCTCGGCGTCGTAGGTCTGTTTCAGTTCCTGGCCCTTCTTCAGGCATTCCGCGAAGGAGGGGCTGCGGCCCATGATCGGCTCCGGGATCTGCTTCGCCAGGCGGTCGCCGGTGGCGTAGTCGTAGCCGAGCACGCGGGCGGCGTCGCGAGTCGCGGCGCGCGGCGCCATCTTGCCGAAGGTGATGATCTGGGCGACCGATTCGCGGCCGTATTTGTCGGCCACGTAGCGGATCATCCGCTCGCGCCCGCGGACCGAGAAATCGATGTCGATGTCCGGCATCGATTTGCGGCCGGGGTTGAGGAAGCGCTCGAAGATCAGGCCCTCGGCGAGCGGGTCGAGGTCGGTGATCTTGAGCGCGTAGGAGACGATCGAGCCGGCCGCCGAGCCGCGGCCCGGACCGACCGCGACGCCGTTCTCCTTGGCGTAGCGGACGAAGTCCCAGACGATCAGGAAGTAGGAGGAGAAGCCCATCTCCTCGATCACCCCGAGCTCGAACTCGATCCGCTCGCGCGCCTCGGCCGGGACCGGGTCGCCGTAGCGGGCGCGCAGCCCCTCGTCGGCGATCCGCCGCAGCATCGCCTCCGGCTCCTCGCCGTTCTCGGTCGGGTACTTCGGCAGCAGCAGCTTGCCCAGCTCGATCTCGAGCGAGCAGCGCTCGGCGATCTCGAGCGAGGTCGGGACCGCCTCCGGCCACTCGGCGAAGGAATCGATCATTTCCTCGGAGCTCTTGATGTAGAACTCGTTGGTGTCGAAGCTGAGCTTCGGCAGCTCCAGGGTCGACTTGGTCTGCACGCAGAGCAGCGCCGCGTGGTTGTCGAAGTCGTCGCGGGTCAGGTAGTGGACGTCGGCGGTGCCGACCAGCGGCCGGTTCAGCTCGCGGGCGAAGCGGACGATCCCCTCGTTCGCCTTGTCCTGCTCGGGGATCCCGTTCTTCTGTACCTCGAAGTAGACCTGGTCGGGCCCGAAGGCCTGGATCAGGTCGTCGAGGTGGGCGCGGGCGTCGTCGGCGCGCTCTTCGATCAGGCGCCGGCAGAAGCGCGACTGCAGGCAGCCGGTGAGCACGATCACGCCCTCGGAGTGGCGCTCCAGCAGCTCCATGTCGACGTTGGCCTTGCCGCGCGAGAAGCCCTCGAGGAAGGCGGCCGAGGTGAGCTGGACGAGATTGGCGAAGCCGGTGTCGTTTTCGGCCAGCAGGGTGAGGTGGTTGCGCTCGTAGCGGGTCTGCTCCTTGACCCCGGCCCGGTCGTCGACCAGATAGGCCTCGAGCCCGACGATCGGCTTGATCCCCTGCTTGTTGCAGGCCTTGTAGAGGTCCACCGCCCCGTTCATCACGCCGTGGTCGGTCAGCCCCAGCGCCGGCTGACCGAGGTCCGCCGCCCGCTTCGCCATCGCGTCGATCTTGCAGTGCCCGTCGAGCAGCGAGTACTCGCTGTGGGCATGCAGATGTACGGCTGAAGCGGTGCTCATCAGGGGCGATCGATCATGCCAACTGGGTCAGATGGCAAGGGGCCCGATTCGCGCGTCTTCCGCGCTACTTCCGTGGGTATTTCGAGGTGGTCCAGATGCGAAGCCTCGAGCGCGCGGCGAATTCCAGAGAAGCGAGCCCCATCCCTCTCTAGCTGGCGCCGAAATCTGGGCGGATTCGTGAAGCGGCTGCGCCTCGTACTCAGCCGGGGTGTCCCGGTAGGGGTGGAGCGTCTTGCACTTTTTCGGAGGAGCGAGATCTAGGACTGCCGCCGCCTCCAGTCGAAAAAGTTAAGCGGAACCCCTATCGGGACACCCCGGCCTAAGCACAAACCCAAGCCCCTCCCCCGCTATCCGCCCAGATTTCGGCGGCGATCCGGTCCTGTTCGGCCTTCGGCGCGTTCTGGGGCTCGCCCTGGCCACCGTAGGCTTCCCAGGTCGAGGGAATGATCTGGTAGGCGCCGCCGGCCCCGCTGGAGGGGTTGAGGGCGCCGTAGTCGCCGCCGGACTCGCACATCACGATGTAGGTCGGGATCGAGTAGGGACCGCCGAGCCAGCGGCCGACCTCTTCTTCGGCTTCGGCTTCGCTGGCGGCTCGGGCTTCGGCGGCGCGGACGCGCTGGACCTCCTTGACCCAGGTGGCGATCTTGGTTTTGAGTTCGCCCAGGGCGGCTTCGCGTTCGGCCGCGATCGCCTGCTGGTGGGCGGCGGCGGCCTCGGCGGCGGCGCGCACCGAGGCGATTTCGTCGCGGGCGGCGGCGAGGCGTTCGTTGTAGGCGATCGCCCGCGCCTCCAGCTCGGCGACCCGCTGCGCCTCGCGCTTGACTTCGTCGCGGACCCCCTCGATCCGGCCGGCGAGAGCGCTGTCCGATTCCTCTATTGCCCGCAGGTAGTCGGCCCGGGTCGCCAGCTCTTGGTAGTCGCCCGAGGCGAAGATCAGCTCGGCGGTGCTGGGCACGCCGCTTTCGTAGATCGCGACCAGCCGCTCGGCGAGAGCGTTGCGGGCGCGCTGCAGGCGCTGCTTTGCCGCCGCCAGCTGCGCCCGGGTCAGCGCCAGCTTGCGGCTCAGCTCGGCCGCCCGCTCCTCGCCTTCGGCGAGCAGCCCAGAGAGCCGTTCCTCCTTGGCCCGAGCCTCGGCCGCTTCGCCTTCCGCGGTCGCGAGCTCGGCCCGGCTCGCCTGCAGCCCGGCGGCGATCGAGCCGGCCTCGTCGCGAGCGCCGGCGAGCTTCGATTCGAGGGTGCCGGCGTCGGCCGCCCCGGCCCGCGGGACCAGCGCCGCGGCCGCGATCAGCGCACAGAGCAGCGCCGCGGCGCAGCCGACGGCAACGAGGTCCTTTCTGGCGCAGGGGCGCACCACGGGACGTTCGAGGCTAGCGACGGCCCTCAGCCGCTCCTGCCGCTTAGCGGCCAACGGCAAGGAATGTTGCGACTTACCCCTCGGGGACGTTGCGCGACGCCAGGTAGGCGCCGATCGCGAGGAAGGCGGCGGTGACGCCGAGCCCGATCCGGATCTCACGCCGGTAGCGGCGTCGCACGTAGCGGTAGGAGAAGCGCAGCGCGGCCTTGCCGAGCGCGTTGTACATCAGCTCTTCCCCCCGTTGCGCTCGCGGATCTGGTGGGCCAGGCGCGACTGCAGCGACCAAAGCTCGATGAAGCCGGGCGAGGCGCTCTGCGAGAAGAGGCCGCCGGACTGGGCGAAGCTGGCCAGCTCGGAGTCGTAGACGGCGTTGGGCGAGGAGCGGGTGACGACGCGGACGCCGCCTTTGTAGAGGCGCAGGCCGATCTCGCCGGTCACCTGGGCGTTGACCGCGTCCATGTAGGCATCGAGGTCAGTCCGCAGCGGCTCCCACCACAGGCCCGCGTAGACGAGGTAGCCCCACTTCTGGTCGAGCGCCGGCTTGAACTGGTTCTGGTGGATCGTCCCGACCAGGCGCTCCAGCTCCTCGTGCGCGGTCAGCACGATCGCCGCCGCCGGCACCTCGTAGATGTCGCGCACCTTGAGGCCGACGATCCGGTCCTCGATGTGGTCGACGATCCCGACCCCGTGGCGGCAGCCGATCTCGGCCGCCCGTTCGAGCAGCTCGACCAGGCCGAGCTGCTCGCCGTTGAGGCTGACCGGGACGCCAGCCTCGAACCCGACCGTGACCACCTCGGCCTCGTCCGGGGCCTCCTCGGGCCGGGTGACGAGCTGGAAGACGTCGTCCTCGGGCGCGTGGTCAAGCTCCTCGATCCAGCGGCCCTCGGAGGAGCGACCCCAGAGGTTGTCGTCGATCGAGTAGGGCGCGACCTCGGTCCCACCCTTGACCGGGATCCCGTGCTCGCGCGCGTAGGCGATCTCCTCCTCGCGCCCCATCTGCCAGGAGCGGACCGGCGCGATCGTCTTCAGCTCCGGCGCCAGGGTCGCGACCGTGGCCTCGATCCGGACCTGGTCGTTGCCCTTGCCGGTGCAGCCGTGGGCGATCGTGTCGCAGTTGGTCTTGCGCGCGTACTCGACCGCGAGCTGGGCGATCAGCGGCCGGCCGAGCGCGGTGAAAAGCGGGTAGCCGTTGCCGTAGACGGCGTTGGCCTTGATCGCCGGGGCCAGGAAGTCGGCGGCGAAGCGCTCGCGGGCGTCGACCGTGTGGCACTCGACCGCGCCCAGCTTCATCGCCTTGTCCTCGATCACCTGGTAGTCCTCGCCGGGCTGGCCGAGGTTGACCGTGAGGCAGACGACCTCGGCGTCGTAGGAGTCCTGGATCCACTTCAGCATCACGCTCGTGTCGAGCCCGCCCGAGTAGAGCAGGAGGACGCGGTCGACCTGGCTCGGGTCGGCCTCGTAGCTGGCAGTGGGGGCGATCTGCGTCGGGTCGGCGCTCACGGGGAGCGCAAGTCTCGCACGCGCGTGGCGCCGAGGTTGTCTGACCTAAAGACCTGGCTCAAGGAGCTTCGAGGCCACCCGAACCACCGTCTTCTTCTTCGACTTCCGGTTCTTCTTCCGGCGTCGTTTCCTCGGTGGTGGTCTCTTCGGTCGTCGTCGTTTCGGTCGACTCGGTGGTGGTCGGCTCGGTCGTTTCCGTGGTCTCGGTCGTTTCCGTCGTGGTCGGGGTCGATTCCGAGGTGGTGACGGTGGTCCCGTCGCCATCGCCGTCGCTGTTGGCGATCACGACCACGGCGATCAACAGGCCGACGATCACCGCGACCAGGCAGGCGACGAGCAGGCGCATGTTGCCGTGCGGGCGGCCGCCCTCAGGGCGGCGCGGGTCATCGGGCTGGCCCATCAGGCGGGTCGGGTCCTCGTGCATGCCTTCTCTAACTCATTCCTCGGGTCCGAGTATCGCGTCGAGGATCGAAACGGTGTCCTCGATCTCGAACTCGTTTCGCAGGCGCTCCTCGATTTCCTCTCGGCTGTTGCCGGAGACGGCCATCTGGGTCGCCAGCAGACGGGCGCCCGCGGGCGTGCCGGAGTCCTCGTTTGGGGCGGCACCGCGACGCTCCTGCGCCGGCGCGGTGCCGGCCTCACCCTGTCCACCGGCAAAAGGGACGGCGATCGTCGCCGGCTCCGTGACCGGCTCGACCGCGCTCAGGTGGGAGCCGCGGATCGGTGTCGGCCCGGCCTCGGCGACCTCCTCCCCGCCCGCGGCGGCAACCCGGCGCTTGGCCTCGGCCAGCGAGGCGAGCAGTTGCTGGGACTGGGCCTCGATCGCCTCGGCCTGGGCGATCAGCGAATCGGTCAGCTCGGCGAGCGAGTCGAGCCGCTCGGCGACCAGCCGGTCGGCCTCGCTGCGGGCCTGCTCGAGCTGGCGCTGCGCCTGTTTTTCGGCGTCGTCGATGACCGTGACCGCGGCCCGCTCGGCGGCCTCGACGATCGCGGCGAGGCGCTCAGCGGTGCTGCTGGCAAGCGGCGGCTTCGGAGGAGCTTGGCGGTCCTTGCGGCTCAAGCGGACAAGCCTAGAAGCGAATCCCCGATCAGTCCAACCGCCCGCTCGACCTGGGAGGAGTCGACCACGAGCGGCGGCAGCAGCCGCAGGGTCGAGGGCGCCGGCACGTTGACGACGAGGCCGCGGCGCAGCAGGTCGGCCCCGACCGCCGCGGCGTCGAGCTGCGGCGCCAGGGCGACGCCGATCATCAGGCCGCGGCCGCGGGTGCCCTCGACCCCGTCGAGCGCCTCGAGGCCGGCGCGCAGCTCCGCCCCCAGCTCGCGCACCCGCCGCAGCAGCGCCGGGTCGTCGACCGTCTCCAGCACCGCCAGCGCCGCCGCGGTCGCGACCGGGCCGCCGGCGAAGGTCGAGCCGTGGTCGCCGGGCTCGAGCACCTCGGCGGCAACCGGCGCGGTCACGCAGGCGCCGATCGGCATCCCGTTGCCGAGCGCCTTGGCGCTGGTCAGGACGTCGGGCCGGACCGGGGTCTGCTCGTAGGCCCAGAGCGAGCCGGTCCGCCCCACCCCGGTCTGGATCTCGTCGAAGATCAGCAGCGCCCCGGCCTCGTCGCAGGCCTGGCGCGCGGCCAGCAGCGCCTCGTCGGTGATCGGCACGATCCCGGCCTCGCCCTGGATCGGCTCGATCAGGACCGCGGCGGTGCGCTCGTCGACCGCCGCGCGCAGGGCGGCGGCATCGTTGCGCGGCACCGCCCGGAAGCCGGGCAGCATCGGTCCCAGCGCCTCGTTCGCGGCCAGTTTCGGGGTCGCCGAGAGGGCCCCGTAGGTGCGGCCGTGAAAGTCGCTTTCGAAGCTGACGATCTCCGCTTCGCGGACGCCGCGGGCGTGGGCGTGCTTGCGGGCGATCTTGATCGCGCACTCGTTCGCCTCGGTGCCGGAGTTGGCGAAGAAGACGCGGCCGCCGAGGCTCGAGCCGGAGAGCCGCTCGGCCAGGCGGGCCATCGGCTCGGTGTAGAAGAGGTTGGAGACGTGCATCAGCCGCCCCACCTGCTCCTGCACCGCCGCGACCACGGCCGGGTGGCAGTGGCCGAGCGAGCAGACCGAGATCCCGGTCAGGAAGTCGAGGTACTCCTTGCCCTCGGCGTCCCAGAGCAGCGCCCCCTCGCCGCGGACGAAGTCAACCTCGCCGCGCCTGTAGGTCCGCATCAGGTAGCGCTGCTCCAGCGCCCGCACGTCCTCCAGGCCCAGCGCGCCGCTGCCGACCGCGCTCACGGGGTCACCATGGTGCCGATCCCGGCATCGGTGAACAGCTCCAGCAGCAGGCTGTGGGGGATGCGGCCGTCGATGATGTGGGCCGACTGGGCGCCGCCGCGGATCGCGTCGACGCAGGCCTGCAGCTTCGGCCGCATCCCGCCGTCGATCTCGCCGAGGCTGGCCTCGACCTCGTCCACGGTCGCGCGCGAAATCAGCGACGACTCGTCCCCGGGGTCAGCCAGGTAGCCCTCGACGTCGGTGAGGAAGATCGCCTTGTGAGCACCGAGCGCGGCGGCGACCTTGCCAGCGGCCTCGTCGGCGTTGACGTTGTAGGGCTGGCCGTTGCGGTCGGAGGCGGAGGAGGC
>DASUNU010000193.1:0-17636 GCA_036276995.1 Solirubrobacterales bacterium | reverse complement strand
GATCTGGCCCTGCTCGTTCAGCAGCAGCCAGCGGGTCTGCAGCGGCGCGGCGCCGCCGGCGCTGAGGCTTTCGGCCCGGGTGGCGGTCTGGGCCGTCTGCGCGGTTTGAGCGGTATGGGAGGACTGGGCGCTGGGCACGGTGCCCAGCTTGCTGGTGTTGATCTGGAAGCCGGTAAGCGTCTTTTTCTTCAGCTTGCCGCCGCCGATCGTCTGCTTCTTGATCGAGCCGCCGTTGATCGGTCCGTTCAGCGCCGCTACCGAGGTGCCGGCGGTCGCCATCACCAGGGCCAGGACCCCGACGATCATCGCTGGGCTCGGTCGCTTCAGTGCCTTCCGCATCTCACGCCTTCCGTTTGACTTCAGGGTCACCCCCTCGTGGGGCGGCCCGTGTTGTCTTCACCGATACGGCGTAAGGGCGCCCTCAGATCATTCGCCGGAGGAGAGCGCGGCGACGAAGCGCTCGAAGGCGGCGATGTCGGTCACGGCGGGACCGTGGCCGGGGAGGATCAGCGTCGGGTTGAGCTCGGCCAGCTTGCGGATCGAGCGGCGGTTCTCGGCCGGGTCGTAGGTGAAGATCTCCGGCGGCTCCTTGATCCCGGGCAGGGCGGTGGCGTAGCTCATGTTGCGGATCACGTCGCCGCAGATCGCGACCCGGTCGGAGTCGCGGAAGAAGATCACCTCGCCGCGGGCGTGGCCGGGGGCGTGGATGATGCGGAAGCCGGCGACCTCGTCGCCCTCGCTGAGGACGCGGTCGACTTTGTACGGGGGGCCCTGCCAGATCTTGCGGATCACCCGGTTGACCGGGTGGCTGGCACCGGCCTCCTGCATCGGCCGCGTCCCCTCCATCGCTTCGACGTCGTCGGCGTGGCAGGCGAGCGGGACGCTGCGCGCTTCGCAGACGTCCTTGGCGACGCCCTGGTGGTCGGGGTGGGCGTGGGTCAGGGCCACGAGCGAGATCTCGCGGCCCTCGAGCTCGGCGAAGATCCGCTTGCGGTCCCAGGTGCGGCCGGCGTCGATCAGGACGTCCTCGGCCAGATAGCAGTTGACGCTGGGGGCGGGGAACTCCTTCAGTCGCCAGACCCCCGGCGCCAGGTACTTCATCTCAGTGCCCGATCCCCAGCGTCCCGCGCGGGTCGCCGCTGTGCTTGGAGAGCTCTTCGAGCCGGGCGATCTGGCGCTCGCCTTCGCGCCGGGCCGGGTGCTCGGCCGGCAGCGGCTCGATCAGGCGGCGGATGCGGTTGCGGATCTGCAGCGAGAAGTGCGGGGTCGAGGGGCCGGCGAGGGCGCGGATGTCCTCCGGCGTGATCTCCGCCTGGGTCAGCAGCTGCGGGTTCTCGGACTCGCTCACTCCGCGCCGCCGATCTTGGCCAGCTCGGCCAGTTCGTTGACCTCTGCCTGCTGGTTCACGTCGATCGCCTCCTGGTCGCCGATCACCCACACGTGGTTGTAGAAGGCGCGGGTCGGGTTGGTGGTGTAGCCGGGCTTCACGTCGAGGAAGTATTCACGCAGAGACGCCGGGAGGGAAGTGGCGCTGTCGCTGAGCAGCAGCGGACCCCAGGTCCCCGAAGCCGAGAGCGGCGCCGCCGCGGCCGCGTTCAGCGGCGCGTCGCTGCGGGCAAGGACGAAGCCGTGGCCGGGGTCGTTGACGTTCCAGCCGAAGTTGCCGTCGGCGTAGCGGGCGAAGGCAATCGCGTTGGCGACCGGGTCCTCGCCGGAGACGCGGCGGACCTCGCCGCCGACCTTGGCGATCGCGCGCAGCGTCTCCGAGGAGATCGCGGAGGAGGGGCCGAGCACGTAGACCGGGACCTTCGGGTGCCGCTTCAGCGCGGCGACGGTGGCTGCAGGCAGCTTCGCGCCTTCGGTGAAGAGGACCGGGTCGCCGGAGCGGGCGGCCCAGGCCGCCGCCGGCAGCGCCAGCGCCAGGTCGTCGCCGGGGGCGACGACGATGTGGGCGGGGGGCGAGCCGAAGAGGCGGTCGCGCTGGGCCGCGATCGCGGCCGCGGTGGCGGCCGGGGTGGTGCCGACTTTGACCGCCGCCACGGTGGCGCCGTCGGGGGTGGCGACGGGGCCGATCGCAAAGGCGTTGGCGCCGCCCGTCTTCTTACTGCCCTGTGGGTCGAGGGCCGCGAAGGCTTCCGCGCTCGGCTCCGGCAAGTCTTGGCCGGAGATCAGCAGCGGCGCCCGCAGCGGCTCCGCCATCAGCACCGCGGCGGCGATCGCGCCGGCCGGGTCGTCTTCGTCGACCAGGGTCACCGCGGCCGGACGCTGCGCCGGAGTGGTGGAGGGGAAGACCGCGAGCGCAACCCCGGCGGCGTTGCTGACCGGGTCGGGGCCGCCGACCCGGGTCGTGTTCCCGGTGGCGAAGGCGGGGTAGCCGAGCTCTTCCGCGCTGGCGCTGGAGCCGCCCTCGGGCGGCTCCTCGTCGCTCGTCACGGCGGGGGTTGGCGCCGGCGCGGCGGGCTCGCTGTCGTCCTTGCCGCCGCCGCTGCCGCCGAGCACGGCGGCGACGATGAAGACGATCGCGACCAGGACCAGGGCCGCGATTCCCTTCAGCGCTCCCGGGATCGGCCGCCGTTCCCGCTTCGGCTTCGGCGCCTTCGGTGGTGCGGGCGCCTTCGCCTTCGCCGTGCCCGGCTTGGGATCGGCCTTCTCGACCGCCTTCTCCGCGGCGGGAGGCGCCGCTTTCGGCTCGTCGGAGGCCGGAACGTCGGCGTTGATCGGGCGGTCGGGGCTCACGGGGCCGGAACGCTACATGGGGGCCCTGGCTGGCCGGTCGGCTAAAGTTCCCTGCGACTGGCTGACTGACCAGTCAATCGGTCCCCGGCGAGGAAGGAACCCATGGATTTCGCGTACACCGACGAGCAGCTCGAGTACAGAGAGAAATGCCGCAAGTTCGCCCGCGAGGTGATCCGCCCGGCGGCCCGCAAGCACGACGAAGAGGAGAGCACCCCCTGGGAGGTGATCAAGGAGGCGCGCCGGCAGGGCTTTGGCGGCCTCGAGGGGATCCAGCGCTCCGCCGCCGATGAGCAGGGCCAGATGCAGGTGATCTCCGCCGAAGAGTTCCACTGGGGCTGCGCCGGCACCGCGCTCGCTGTCTCCGGTTCCGGACTTGCCGCCGCCGGCATCGCCTCCTCCGGCACCCCCGAGCAGATCGCCCGCTGGGTTCCCGAGTGCTTCGGCAGCGAGGACGAGATCAAACTCGGCGCCTACGCGGTGACCGAGCCGCAGGCCGGCTCCGACGTCAAGAGCCTCAAAACCACCGCCAAGCGCGACGGCGACGAGTGGGTCCTGAACGGGACCAAGGTCTTCATCACCAACGGCGGCATCGCCGACGTCCACGTCGTCGTCGCCACCGTCGACCCGGAGCTCGGCACCCGCGGCCAGGCCACCTTCGTGGTCGGTAAGGACACGCCGGGGCTGAGCCAGGGCAAGAAGGAGACCAAGCTCGGGATCCGCGCCTCGCACACGGCCGAGATCGTGCTCGAGGACTGCCGGATCCCGATCGAGAACCTGCTCGGCGGCGAGGAGAAGCTGGAGAAGAAGCTGCAGCGCGGCCGCGAAGGCAAGAAATCGAGCGGTGCCGACGCGCTCGCCACCTTCGAGGTGACCCGGCCGATCGTCGGTGCCTCGGCACTGGGGATCGGCCAGGCGGCCTACGAGTGGACCCTGGAATACCTCGACGGCCGGGTCGAGGGTGGGACGCCGCTGCTGCAGACCCAGCGCATCCAGCAGACCCTGGCCGACGTCGCGACCGAGATCGAAGCGGCCCGGCTGCTGGTCCAGCGCGCCGCCTGGATGGGTCGCAACGGGGTGCCGATGCGCGGTGGCCAGGGCTCGATGTCGAAGCTCAAGGCTGGAGACGTGACGATGTGGGCGACGACGACGCTGATGGACCTGGTCGGCCCCGACGCCTGGAACACGGAGTACCCGCTGGAGAAGTTCTTCCGCGACGCGAAGATCTACCAGCTGTTCGAGGGCACGGCCGAGATCCAGCGCATGGTCATCTCGCGCATGCAGGCGCGTGAATACGCCGAGCGGCTCGGCTACGGCGCCGAAGTCGCGGCGAAGGCGATGGCCGAGAAAAAAGAGGCGGTCCCGGCGTAGAGTCGGGGCCGTGCACGGCCCGCACGGTCACTCCCACTCACTCGACGCCCGCCGCGCCGACAGCCGGCGGCGGATGGGGATCGCGCTGGCGATCAACGCGGCCATGCTCGTGGCCGGGGTGGTCGGCGGCATCCTCACCGGCTCGCTGGCGCTGCTGGCCGACGCCGGCCACGTCCTCTCCGACGTCGGCTCGCTCGTCCTCGCCCTGATCGCGGCCCGCCTGGCGACGCTGCCGGCGGCGGGGCGGCGCACCTTCGGCTACCAACGCTCGGAGGTGCTGGCGGCGCTGGTCAACGGCCTGCTCCTGGTCGCGGTCAGCGTCGCGATCGCGATCGCCGCCTTCGGCCGCTTCTCCGACCCGCCCGCGATCGACGGCGCCGGCGTGCTCGCACTCGGCTTCTTCGGCCTCGCCGGCAACCTCGCCGCCACCTGGGTGCTGGCCCGCGGCCAGCGCGACGACATCAATCTCGAGGGGGCGCTGCGGCACAGCCTCGCCGACGCACTCGGCTCGCTCGGGGTGGTGGTGGCGGGCGGGATCGTCCTGCTCGGCGGCTCACCCGTGGTCGACCCGATCGTCGGCCTGCTGATCGCCCTGCTCGTGCTCGCTTCCTCCTGGCGCCTGATCAAGGAGCCGTTCGACGTGCTGATGGAGGCGGCCCCGGCCGACCTCGACGTCGATGAGCTGGGCGCTGCCCTCTGCAGCGAGCGGGAGGTGCGCTCGGTCCACGACCTGCACGCCTGGACGGTCACCTCCGGCTTCGGCGCTGTCGCCGCCCATGTGGTCGTCAGCCGCGACTGCGATCGCGACCTGGTCCGCCGCCGGCTCGAGCTGACCCTGCGCGAACGCTTCGGAATCGAGCACACGACCCTGCAGATGGAGGAGGAGGCCGACCAGGGCCTGCTGCGAGTCGAGAACGCGTCTGGCCCAGGCTGATCGCAAGCCCGATTGCAGGTGTGACGAAGGTCTCGGGCCGGATTTGGGGCTTGGCTAGCCTCGGTCCGATGCGACGTAACCGATTCGTCGCGGTGGGGCTTTCGCTCACCGCCGCGGCGCTCTGCTCACTGCTGATCGCCGGCTCGGCCGCGTCCGAGGACCTGCAGGCCGAGCTCGAAGCGAAGCAGTCGAAGCTGACCGAGGTCGAAGAGAAGAAGGGCGTCCTCACCTCGACGATCTCCCGCTT
Source organism: Solirubrobacterales bacterium (assembly GCA_036276995.1). Classification (GTDB taxonomy): domain Bacteria; phylum Actinomycetota; class Thermoleophilia; order Solirubrobacterales; family 70-9; genus VAYN01. The sequence goes on along the minus strand of DASUNU010000193.1, from coordinate 12,351 downwards.
CCGCGACCAGATCGAACGCCTCACCGACGAAGTCGCCGCGATCCGCACCCGCGAGGCCGCGGTCGAGGCCCGCCTCGCCGCCAAACAGGCCGAGCTCGACCGGGCGGTGGCCGAGCTCGACACCGCGAAGGAGCGGCTGGAGCAACTGCGGGCGCGGCTGAAACGCGCCCTGATCGCCCTGCGCGAGCGTTTGATCGCGATGTACGAGACCGGCAGCCCGGACATGCTCAGCGTCATCGTCGGCGCTGACGGGGTCGACGACCTCGCCGCCCGGGCTGAATACATCGATCGCCTGCACGGCATGGACGAGGCCGTGGTCGGCCGCGTGCGCGACCTGCGCGACCAGGTGCAGAGCCTGGTTACGCGCTTGCGCAACGCCAAGAACACGATCGAAGCCGCGCGCGACGCGATCGCCGCCGAAGAGCAGGCCTTGGCCAGCACCCGGGCTTCACTGCAGAGCCACCAGTCGCAATTGGTCGACACCCGCCGGCAGCGTGAAGCGGCGCTGGACAGCATCGGAGTCCACGAAGAGCACCTGCACGACGAGGTCGCCGAGATCCAGGGCGAGATCGCCGCGACGCTGGCGGCCACCGGCTCGGCGCCGCTGCCGGCGGGGCCGATCATCAGTGGCGGCGGCGGCCTGATCTGGCCGGTCAACGGCGCCGTCGTCTCCGGCTTCGGCCCGCGCTGGGGCTCGATGCACGAGGGCGTCGACATCGCCGTGCCGGAAATGACGCCGATCCGCGCTGCCGCCTCGGGCTCGGTCGTGATCCTCCAGTCCGACGCCGAAAGCGGCGGCTACGGCAACTTCACCTGCCTCGACCACGGCGGCGGGCTCTCCACCTGCTACGCCCACCAGACCTCCTTCGCGGTGGGCGCGGGACAGTCCGTTTCGCAGGGCGACATCATCGGGTACACCGGCTGCACGGGGCACTGTCTCGGGCCTCACCTGCATTTCGAGGTTCGTATAAACGGCTCCCCTACCGACCCCATGGGTTACCTTTAGCAATCAGAAGGGCTCCCCACCTTGATCCGTCAGGCGCACACCTATCTAGCGGGAGCGATGGGAGGGGCGACGCTGATCGCCATCGCCATCGCCGTCTTCGTGGTGCTCGTCTCGGCCCAGGTCTTTCGTGACTGGCCGCTGGCCGCGCTCGGCGGCGACGACGGTGCCGCGGTCTCCGAGAGCCGGGTTGCCCCGGGTGGTGCGGCGAGCGAGGCGGCGAGCACGGTCGCCGGTGCCGCCGGCGGCAGCGCGGCGTCGCGGCGCCCGACTGGCGACGGCGCGGCGAAAGAGGGTGGCGCCGCTCCTGGCTCAGAGGTCGAGAGCCGCTCCGTCGCGGTCAGCGGCGAGGGGGAGACGGCGGCCGCCGGCGTCCCGGGTACTACCCAGCCCAGCGGCTCGGGCGATTCCGGTGGCTCGGGCGGCGGCGACCAGGGCGGCTCAGCTCCGGCCAGCTCCCCGCAGGCCTCTAGTCCTGCCAGCACCGGCACCGCCAGCGGTTCGACCGGCTCAGGCGGCAGCACGGGTGGCGGTAGCCCCAAAACCTCCGGTGGCGGGGGCGGCGAAACCTCGGCTCCGTCCACCTCGGGACAGGTGACCGAAACCGTCAACAACACCGTCAACCAGGTCGATCAGGCGGTAACGGGCGGGGCGCTCGAAGCGACCGGCGTCACCGGCGTCACCGAAGGCGTCGTCAACGGCGTCGCCGGTCCCGAATCGGTGGTCGGCAAAGTCGTCGACGAAGTCACGAACACCGTCGGCGGCCTGCTCGGCGGCAAACGCTGAACCGGCTCACGTCGGCGATCCGGCTCTAACCGTCAGAATGCTCAGCCGATGGCGGAGCGAGAACAGGCAGGGGCGCTTGCGAGCGACCCGATCGCGGGGTCGGCGGTCTATCCGTCCGGCAGCCGCGTAAACGAGCGCGGGCATCTGGAGATCGCCGGCTGCGACGTGGTCGAGCTGGCGGAAGAGTTCGGCACCCCGGCCTACATCTACGCCGAGGACGAGATTCGCGCCCGCGCCCGCTCCTACCGCGAGGCCTTCGAGCGCCGCACCGAGGACTTCGAGGTGCTTTTCGCCAGCAAGGCCTTCCCCTGTACCGCCGCCTACCGGCTGCTCGCCGAGGAGGGGCTCTCGGCCGACGTCGCCTCCGGCGGCGAGCTGCACACGGCGCTGCGGGCCGGCTTCGACCCTGAGCGCATCCACATGCACGGCAACAACAAGACCGACGAGGAGATCCTCTTCGCCGCCCGCGCCGGCATCCGCCACCTGATCCTCGACTCCTTCGACGAGATCGAGCGCTGTGAGCGTCTGCTCGACTCGCCGCAGCGGGTGCTGATCCGGGTTACCCCCGGGATCAAGCCCTCGACCCACGACTACATCACCACCGGCCAGCTCGACTCCAAGTTCGGCTTCGGGCTCGAGGACGGGCTGGCGGCGCGGGCGATCGAGCGCGTGCTCGCCTCCGAGAAGCTGGAGCTGGTCGGGCTGCACGCCCACATCGGCTCGCAGATCTTCGAGCTCGAGCCCTACAAACTGGCGATCCGGGCCCTCGGCGAGCTGGCCGGGGACTGGTGTCAGGTGGTCAACGTCGGCGGCGGCCTCGGGGTCGCCTACACCGCTGAGGACGAGCCACCCTCGATTGACGCGTACGTCGAGGTCAAGGTCCGCGGCGTGCGCGAGGTCTTCGGCGAGGGGGTGCGGATCCTGATCGAGCCGGGACGCTCGCTGGTCGCCAACGCCGGCGTTACCGCCTACCGGGTCGGGACCGTGAAGGAGATTCCGGGCGTGCGCACCTACGTCGCCATTGACGGCGGCATGTCCGACAACCTGCGGCCGATGCTCTACGGCTCCCGCTACGAAGCGCTCGTCGCCGACCGCGCCGCGGCGGCGCCGGAGGCGCTGGCGACGGTCGCCGGCATGCACTGCGAGTCCGGCGACATCGTCGTTCGCGACGCGCTGCTCGCCGACCCCGCCGTCGGCGACGTCCTGGTGACCCCGGCGACCGGCGCCTACGGCTTCGCGATGGCGAGCAACTACAACGGCGTGTTGCGGCCTCCCGTGATCTTCTGCCGCGACGGCGAGGCCCGGGTCGTGGTGCGGCGCGAGACCTACGACGACCTCACCGCCCGCGATGTCTGAGATGGCGGCATGAGCGAGGGGTCCAAACCCGTCCGCATCGGGCTGCTTGGCCGCGGCACCGTCGGCGGCGCCTTCGCCGAGCTGTTGGCCGAGCGGGCCGAGGCGGTTGAGGCGGCGACCGGGCGGCGACCGGAGATTGCCGGCGTCCTGACCCGCTCGGAGGGCGACTTCGGCGCGATCCTCGAGCGCTCCGACCTCGTCGTCGAGTTGATGGGGGGGACCGACCCCGCCCGCCAGTTCGTGCTCGACGCGCTGCGGGCCGGGCGGCCGGTCGTCACCGCCAACAAGCAGTTGCTGGCCCAGCACGGGGACGAGCTCTTCGAGGTCGCCCGTGAGGCCGGCGTGCAGCTTCGCTTCGAGGCCGCGGTCGCCGGCGTGATCCCGATCGTGCGCACGATTCAGGAGAGCTTCGGGACGACCGAGATCGCCAAGGTCTTCGGGATCGTCAACGGCACCACCAACTTCATCCTCAGCGAGATGGCGGCGACCGGGGCGGGCTACGACGAGGTGCTGGCCCGGGCGCAGGAGCTCGGCTACGCCGAGGCCGACCCCAGCGACGACGTCAGCGGCGCCGACGCGGCAGCGAAGATGGCAATTCTCGCCCGCCTCGCCTTCCACACCCCGGTGACGCTTGCGGAGGTCTCCTACGAGGGGATCGAGGCGATCCAGCCCGACGACCTCGCCTACGCCAAGGAGCTCGACCTCTCGCTGAAGCTGCTCGGGGTGGCCGAACGCCGCGACGGCGGGATCAGCGTCCGCGTCTTCCCCTGCTTCCTCTATCCGGGGCACCCACTGGCGCCGATCGGGGGCCCGTTCAACGCGGTCATGGTCGAGGCCCCGGCGATCACCGAGGTGACGATGTCGGGACCGGGCGCGGGCGGAGTCCAGACCGCCTCGGCGGTGCTCGGCGATGTCGTCTCGATCCTCGCCGGCGAGGCCCCCGTCCACGAGCCGCGGGCGGAGCTGCCGATCGTCGCCGACGTTACGTCCTCCTTCTACCTGCATCTCGAGGTCGCCGACCAGCCGGGTGTGCTGGCCCGGGTGGCGACGGTGCTGGGCGACCACGACATCTCGGTCAAGAGCGTGGTTCAGCGCGGCGCCGGCGACGACGCCCGCCTGGTGATGGTCATCCACGAGTGCCTGGAGACGCGCTTCGCGGCCGCGGTCGAGGCGCTCGGCGCGCTGGAGGAGCTCCGCTCCCCTCCCCGTTCTATCCGCGTGATCGAGAAGGAGTTCTAGTGGCGGCGGGGTTGATCGATCGTTACCGCGAGCGGCTCTCGCTGGAGCCGGGCGACCCGGTGGTGACCTTGAATGAGGGCTCGACGCCGCTGATCGAGGCGCCGCGGCTCTCGGAGCGGATCGGCGCCCGCGCCTACTTCAAGTTCGAGGGCACCAACCCGACCGGCTCGTTCAAGGACCGGGGGATGACGGTGGCGGTCTCGCGGGCGAAGGGGCGCGGGGCCGAGGCGGTGATCTGCGCCTCGACCGGCAACACTGCCGCCAGCGCCGCCGCCTACGCGGCCCGGGCCGGAATGCGCGGCGCCGTGATCGTCCCCGAGGGCAAGATCGCGATCGGCAAGCTGGCCCAGGCGCTGATGCACGGCGCCCGTGTCGTTGCCCTGCAGGGCAACTTCGACGACGCCCTGCGGATCGTCCGCGAGCTCTCCCAGAAGCACCCGATCGAGCTCGTCAACTCGGTCAACCCGCACCGGATCGAAGGCCAGAAGACCGGGGCGTTCGAGATCGTCGAGGAGCTGGGCGGGATGCCGGGGGCGCTGGCGATCCCGGTCGGCAACGCCGGCAACGTCACCGCCTACTGGCGCGGCTTTCGCGAGCTCGCCAGCTCCGGCGACGCGGAGCTGGGCCGGCTCGAGGGCGCGAAGCCGGTGCTCTACGGCTTTCAGGCCGAGGGTGCGGCGCCGCTGGTCTCCGGCGAGCCGGTCGCCAACCCCGAGACCATCGCCTCGGCGATCCGGATCGGCAACCCGGCCCGCTGGGAGGAGGCGATGACCGCCTTCACCACCTCCCGCGGCCGCGTCGCCGCCGTCTCCGACGAGCAGATCCTCAACGCCTACCGCTGGCTGGCCGACACCGAAGGCGTTTTCTGCGAGCCCGCCTCCGCCTCCTCGGTCGCCGGCCTGCTCGCCCACGGCCTCCCCGTGGTCGAGGGCGCGACCCCGCCCGAGTCCGTCGTCTGCGTCCTCACCGGCCACGGCCTCAAGGACCCCGACACCGCCCTCGGCAAAGCCCCCTCCGTGATCAACTGCGCCAACGACCTCTCGGCGGTCGAGCGCGCAGTTTTCGACTGAATCCTCTCCGGCGGGGGGAGAACTCTCGGCCCGAGCCGCTTATGGCCGCGTGCGTTTTTCGCGGCATGCAAAGAACCAGGCGAGGGAGTTGCAAGCAGGCATCGAGGAGGCCGAAGCAGTGGTGGCCAAGGCAGCCCGCGTCGACTGCGATGCAGACGGAAAGTTTCGCTACATTGGCTGTATCAGGGGTACCCGAGTTCGAGTGATCGTCGCGCTGGACGAGCCGGACCTCATCGTCACGATTCACAAAAGGAGGCGTTGATGCGAGTTGACTACGACAGTGAGGCCGATGCTCTCTCGATTGAGCTGCGGCCTCATCGCCGCTACGACGACCAAGAGCAGGTGGACGATGACTTCTGCAACGTCGGCATCGTTGACGGTCAGGTGGTTGACGTCGAGCTGCTCTCGCCTGCCCGGCACCTAGACCTACTGTCGCTGGCGGCCCGGTCCTACGAGCTCGACGGCGTCGCGCTTGTCGCTGCGGCGCAGGCCGGACTGGCCGCTCCCGATTGCTTGATCACCGTCGAGGTGGAGAGTCGCGGGCTTGCGAAAGCGGCCTAAGCCGTTGCAACGCCTCATAACGGTGTAGAAACCGGGGGTGACCGCACGCCACCGACTCGTCCGGGTTCCCGCCTCCTCGGCCAATCTCGGGCCGGGCTACGACGCGATGGCGGCGGCGGTGGCGCTCCATCTCGACCTCGAGGTGGAGGAGGCGGGGGAGTTCTCCTTCGACCCGGGCGGGCTCGATGTCTCGACCGGGCGCGACAACCTGATCGTGCGGGCCTTCGAGACGCTGCACCCGGCCGACGGGATCGCCTTCCGGCTGCGCAGCGAGATCCCGCTGGCGCGGGGGCTCGGCTCCAGCGCCGCGGCGATCGTCTCCGGGCTCTACGCCGCCGACCACCTCTTCGAGCTGGCGCTCTCGAAGGAGGAGATGCTGGCGCGGGCGACGGAGCTGGAGGGCCACCCCGACAACGTCGCTGCGGCGATCTACGGCGGCTTCGTCGTCTGCGGGGAGGGTGCGGACGGGGTGCCGTTCGCTGCCCGCTTCGACCCGCCGGAGGGGCTGGAGGGGATCGTCGCGATCCCGCCGGAGGAGGTCTCGACCAGGCTGGCGCGTGAGGCGATCCCGGCTGAAGTACCGCTCGCCGACGCTGTCGCCAACGCCTCCGCCGCGGCGCTGCTGGTGCTGGGCCTGCGCAGCGCCGACCTCGACCTCGTCTCCCGCGGCCTGCGCGACTCGATTCACCAGGAGCGACGCCGCTCGCTCTACCCGCGCTCGATGGAGATCGTCGACGCGGCCGGGGAGCTCGGGGCGCTCGGGGCGACGATCTCCGGCGCCGGCCCGACCGTGCTGGTCTGGACCACCTGGCAGGAGGCGGGCAACGTCGCCGCCGCCCTCGAACCGCGCTGCGCCGGCTGGGCCGAGGTCCGGCGCCTGCCCTTCACGCCCCAGGGCGCGGACGTGCCGGAGCTCTGAGCGTGGACTGGGTCGTCCGCATCGGCTTGATCGAGCTCGCCCTCGGCGGCCTGCTCGGCTGGGCCATGGTCATCCGCCAGGACAGGCCCGAGTGGCTGCGGCGGATCGGGATCGTCGCCCCGCAGCGGATCCGCCAGATCCATCTCGACTACGTGATGATGGGCCTGATCCTGATCGGCGTCGGCCTCGCCGTCCCCGACCTGCCGACCGCGATCGCCGCCGCCCTCGTCTTCGGCACCCTGGTCAACCCCTTTCTCTTCGTTCCCCTGGCCTTCGATCCCGACGCCGAGAAACGCACCTGGTATCGCGTCCTCGCCGTCGTCTCCTTCATCGGGGTCAGCGGCGGCCTGGTCGCCGCGGCGATCGTCGGCCCTGCCTGAACACCCGTCCGCCACCGCCGCGTCCACGGCTAGGATCGCCGCCATGCCAAGCCTGCGGAAGTTCTCACTGCTCGGGGCGCTCGTCGCCGCCATCGCGCTGCTCGCGCTGCCCGCCGCCGCCGGGGCGACGCTGGTCTACACCAAGAACCCGTTCAAACCGTCCGTCTTCGCCGCCAACGACAACGGTGGCGGCGCCTTCCGGATCGGACCGGGAACGAGCCCGCGGGTCTCACCCGACGGCGACGCGATCGCCTACGCGTTCGAAAGCTCCAACGGCAAGCGGCAGCTCAAAATCGCCGCGGCTGAGGGTGGCGGCTCGGCGACGGTGATGAACAATCTGCAGGACACCTACAACTTCGCCTTCTCGCCGGATTCGAGGCTGATCGCGGCCCTGCGCGGGCCCGAGCTCGGCAAGCGCACCCTGGTCCTGCTCGACGTGACCAGCGGCACCGTGCAGCGGACGATCGCCTCCGGCTACTTCAGCGGCCTCAGCTTCTCGCCCGACAGCACCGAACTCGCCTACGCGCTGACCCAGAAGGAAGGCGGCTTCCCGACCAAGATCAACGTCTTCTCGGTCCCGGTCGGGGGCGGCAAACCGGTCCAGCTGACCAGGGACAACCGCTCCCAGAACCCGGTCTGGGGGCCGGACGGGAAGATCGCCTTCGTCAAGCTGCTCGGCGCCGAGCAGCGCAAGTACGGGCCGAAGAGCGAGATCTTCCTGATGAACGAGAACGGCACTGGCCAGAAGCGGCTGACCAACACCAAGGTCGGGCCGCTGCTTTTCGGCCTGACGCCGCTCGCCTGGTCGCAAAACGGCAACCGCCTGCTGGCCGAGTTCGGCGGCCAGGACACCAGCTACGCGGTCACCGTCAACCCCCAGACCGGGGCGCAGAAGCGGATCGGCCCGCCCGGCGAGCAGGGCTTCATCGCCACCGCCCTCTCCAAGGACGGCAGCACCGTGCTCGGCTTCACGGGCGGTTTCGAACCCGGCCCCAACCACGCGGTCGCGACCGTGCCCTACGGCGGCGGCAAAGCGAGGACCCTGGTCAAGGGCGGCTACGAACCCGACTGGAGCCGCTGAGTCAGGCGGCGCTGCCGCTGTTCGAGTAGACGTCCTTGCGTTTGATCAGGCCGTCCTCGAAGGGGATCGCGTCAATGCCCCGCCAGCTGACCGGGCGGCCGGAGCGGGTCGCCTCGGCCGTCCACTCCTGGACGACGAGGCCCTGGCGCACGTAGAGGCGGCGGGTGGTGAAACGGAGATCGGGCGAGTTCTCGAAGATCGAGGCGATGTGCCCGCGGACCTCCTCGCCGCTCGCCGACTCGCCCGCGGTGTGGTTCTCGAAGACCATGTCGGGCGCGTGCATGGCGACGATCGCGTCGAGGTCGTGGGCGTTCCAGGCCTCGTTGTAGCGGCCGATCGCCTCGGTCAGTGCCTGCTCTGAGTCCTTGCCTTGTGCGGTCATCGGCGGGTAGGGTCGAACTTAGTGGCCGGCGACTACACGATCAAGCACCGCGACGAGTTCGAGTCGATGGAGGGTTCGGGCGACGCGACCTGGAAGCTCGCCCGCAAGGCGCTCGGCACCTCGGCCTTCGGCTTCAACCTGGTCGAGATCGCGCCCGGCGGCGGGATCCCCGAGCACACCGAGAACGAGAGCGGCCAGGTCGAGCTCTACGTCGTCCTCGAGGGCGAGGCGGTGCTGCGAATCGAGGGCGAGGATCACCCGGCCCCGGCCGGCACCTTTGCCTCGATCGAGCCGCCGGCCAGCCGCACCATCCTCAACCGCTCCGACGCTCCGGTCACCGCGATGCTGATCGGCGTCGACCCCGGCGGTGGCTACGAACCGATGTCCTGGGGCTGAAGGGCCTGCAAAAACAAGCTATTTGCGTCCGAAGTAGGTCAACTTTCAGCCTTCGCCGCTGGCCGGGCGCCAATCCGGCCCCTATAATTCTGCGGCCCGTCAACCCGTCGCGCACCCGCTCGAAGAAGGTGTGGAACCCGGGAGGAATCGAATGTCCATGCACCAGTCTGCTGGCGCGAGCGTGAAGCGCTACTCGCCCGAGCTGCCCTATAAGCCTCTGGTCTCGCCGCCGAGCGTCGAGGACAAGGACGCTTGCGCGATCTACGCCTCCGTCCGTAAGGACGCGACGCCGAGCCACCGGCCGATCGAGCTGGCGATCCCGGCCCTGCAGAAGATGCTCCACCGCGCCGGCAACGTCGACGGCGAGGGCGACGGCTGTGGCCTGATGCTCGACCTTCCGCGCAAGATCTGGGCCGAGGAAGTGCGCGCCGGCGGCCACGACCCCTCGCTCACCCTCGACGACGCCTTCGCCGTCGCCCACATCTTCATCGAGCGCTCGCAGGACCGCGACAGGATCCAGCACGATGCCCGCGAGCTGCTCGCCCAGGGCGGCTTCCGCGTGCTCGCCGAGCGGATCGGCGTCGTCGACTCGACCGCGCTCGGCCCGACCGCGCGCGAGGAGGAGCCCCACTTCTGGCAGATCGCCGGCCTCGTCCCCGAGGCCGCCAAGCGCGACGCGGTGCTGTTCGAGCTGATGATCGAGCTCGAGCGCGAGCTCGGTGTCCACGTCCCCTCCTTCTCCGCCACCACCTGCGTCTACAAGGTGATGGGCGCGCCGAAGGTGCTCGGCGAGTACTACCCGGACCTGCGCGACGAGCGCTTCGAGACGATCGGCAGCTTCGGCCACAACCGCTACTCGACCAACACCTGGCCCTCGTTCAAGCGGGTGCAGCCGTTCTCGGCGCTCGGCCACAACGGTGAGATCAACACGATCGAACAGCTGCGCCAGGAGGCGAAGATGTTGGCCGTGCCGGTTCGTCCCGGCGCCTCCGACTCGCAGGACCTGAACCTGACGATCGACACCCTGGTCAGCCGCGAGGGCCTCAGCCTGGCGGAAGCGATGGAGATGGTGGTGCCGCCGATCGTCGAGGAGATCCGCGGCCTGCCCGAGGAGCTGCGGGGCTTCTACATGTATCTGCGCCAGTCGATGGGCCCGTTCGCGCAGGGCCCGGTGGCGCTGATCGCCCGCCACGGCGACGAGTGCGTGTTCTCCTCCGACGCGCTCGGCCTGCGCCCGCTCTGGCAGGTCGAGACCGAGGAAGACTTCGTCTTCAGCTCCGAGCCCGGCGTGGTCTCGGTCCACGCCATGGTCAGCGAGCCGAAGCCGCTGGCACCCGGCGAGAAGGCCCTGGTCCTGATCGACCGCGGCAAGCGCCGCTCGACTCTGCACGCGCACGACGCGATGCTGCGGATCGTCCGCGATAGCTGGCTGCAGCGCAACGGCATCGACGGTGTGGCCCCGTACGAGCGCGCGATCGAAGCCGGCGGCCCGCTCGAGGGCGCCGACGTCCCGGGCTACTCGGAAGCCGGGCCGGAGGAGCCGGTCAAGGTCTCCGACCGCGTCCTCGCCGGCTTCGGCTGGCAGCGCGACGACGTCAAACTGGTCCAGCAGATGGCCTCTAACGGAGCCGAGCCGGTCGGCTCGCTCGGTTACGACGGGCCGCTGGCGGCGCTCTCGCCCGAGCGCCAGAACCTCGCCGACTACTTCAAGGAGACGGTCGCGGTGGTCACCAACCCGGCGATCGATCGCGAGCGCGAGATGGAGCACTTCTCGACCCGCTCGGTCTTCGGCCGGCGGCCCTCGATCGACGATGCCAGCCTCGACACCGGCACGGTCGAAACCGCCTTCCCGGTAATCCTCGGCGGCCACCACGGCCTGGCGCCGCTCTCGGACTCGACCTACCGCAGGATCGCCCGCGACCACCGCACCTACCTCCTGGAGGACCTCTGGGAGGAGTTCCGCGGCCGCGGCGCCGCGGTCGACATCTCGCTGCTCGAGTCGGAGACGACCCAGGGCGCGATCGAGCGGCTGCGCCAGGAAGCGGTGAAGAAAGTCCGTAACGGGGCCGAGCTCCTGGTCCTCACCGACCGCACCGTCTACGACGGCGAGCGCCGCTACCTCGACCCCCACCTGGCGACCTCCGCGATCGACCAGGCGCTGAAGCAGTTCAAGGTCGAGAAGGGCGAGGAGAACCTGCGCCGCCGCTGCGGCATCGTCCTCCGCTCCGCCGCCGTCCGCAACGTTCACGACGTGATGCTGGCCCTCGGGCTCGGCGCCAACGGGGTCTGCCCGTACACGATGGTCGAGGTGATCTGCGTCGAGGACTACGAGAAGGACGTCAGCAACCTCTGCGCCGCCCTGACCAAGGGGATCGAGAAAGTGATCTCGACGATCGGCATCCACGAGGTGCGCGGCTACGCCCGCCAGTTCTCCTCGATCGGGATCAAGCCGGAGCTGGCCGAGATCTTCCAGACCGAGGCCTTCGCCTCCTCGGCCGCGGGCGGGACCGGCTTCGCCGACCTCGACGAGGACACCAACGCCCGCGCCCACGACCTCAGCGACGACGACACCGCCGCCAAACCGGCGAAGACGTTCCGCTTCTACCCCAAGGTCTACAAGGCCGCGATCGCGACCGCCAACGGTTCCGGCACTTACCAGGAGTACTCGGAGAAAGTCCGCGACCTGGAGAAGCAGAACCCGATCTCGATGCGCCACATCATGGGCCTGAAGGGGGATCGCGAGCCGATCGCCGATCCCTCCACGGTCGATGCCGGCGTCGGCCATCACGACTACCCGATCGTGATCTCCTCGATGAGCTTCGGCTCGCAGTCCGAGCCGGCCTTCCGCGCCTACGCGGACGCGGCGAAGGCGACCAACATCCTCTGCATGAACGGCGAGGGTGGGGAGATCCGCGACATGTACGGCCAGTACCGCAACTGGCGCGGCCAGCAGGTCGCCTCCGGGCGCTTCGGCGTCTCGGCGGAGATGCTCAACTCCTCCTACGTCGCCGAGATCAAGATCGGCCAGGGCGCCAAGCCCGGGGAGGGCGGCCACCTGCCCGGCAAGAAGGTCTCGGAGAAGGTGGCGGCGGCCCGTAACGCGGCTCCCGGCACCGACCTGATCTCACCCTCCAACAACCACGACCTCTACTCGATCGAGGACCTGGCCGAGCTGATC
>DASUNU010000192.1:0-39420 GCA_036276995.1 Solirubrobacterales bacterium | reverse complement strand
GCTCGCGCGGGCCCGCTCCGAGGACGCCGCCGAGCCCGAGCGCGAGGCGGCCCTGGGCGACGTCCAGGTCGGTGCCGAGCGGGCCGTCCGCCACGCCCGCCGCGCCGAGGGCCTGCTCGGCGAGCGCCACCGCGAGGCGATGCGCAAGCGGCTCGCCGACGGCGAGGCGCTGCTCGACGACACCCGCGCCGCGCTCGCCGCGGTCGAAGGGGTCGGCGCCGCGATCCGGGCCCGGGTCGAGCGCACCGAGGGCAAGGTGGTCGGTGGCGAGGACGACGGCGACGAGATCGCCGACGAGCTGCGGGCCTGCTCGCAGCAGGAGTTCGAGCTGCAGGCGGAGATGAAAGCGGTTGCCGACGAGCTGACCAAGGCCGAGGTCGAGGCCGCCCACCTCGGCGACCGCCGGGCCGAGGCCGAGCGCGAGCTGGCCGCGATCGCCGAGAAGCTGGGCGAGCAGGTGCCTGCGGCCGAGCAGGCGATGAGCGAGGAGGAGCGGGCCGAGATCGACCGCCGGCTGGAGCGGCTGGAGCGCCGCCGCGCCCAGATCGGGCCGGTCAACCCGCTGGCCGAGCGCGAGTACGACGAGGCGCGCGAGCACGTCGAGTCGCTGCAGGCCCAGCGCGAGGACACCGAGCGGGCGATGCGCGAGCTGGAGACCCTGATCCGCGACATCGACAACGAGATCGAGCGGGCCTTCGAGCAGACCTTCGACGCCACCGCGACCAACTTCGAAGAGATGGTCGCCCACCTCTTCCCGGGCGGCCGCGGCGTCCTGCGCCGGGTCAGCCTGCGGCCCGTGCGCGACGAGGAGCGCCCGGCCGGTGAGCAGGAGGCCCCGACCGACGCCGAGCCGGAGCCCGAGGAGGAGGAAGAAGAAGAGCGCGAGGAGCTCGGGGTCGAGATCGAGGTCACCCCGGCCGGCAAGTCGATGCGCAAGCTCTCGCTGCTCTCTGGTGGCGAGAAGTCGCTGGTCGCGCTGGCCTTCGTCTTCGCCGTCTTCCTCGCCCGGCCCTGCCCCTTCTACATCCTCGACGAGGTCGAGGCCGCCCTCGACGACGCCAACATCGATCGCTTCCTGCAGCTGATCCGGCGCTTCTCCGATCGCGCCCAGTTCGTCATCGTCACCCACCAGAAACGGACGATGGACGCCGCCGATGTGCTTTACGGGGTGACGATGGGCGGCGACGGCGTGACCAAGGTCGTCTCCCGGCGCCTGCCGCGCGAAATCGAGGCGGGCGAAGGAGAGGACGGGGAAGGCGAGACCCTCTCCGCGGTCGCCTAGTGCACCGTTAGTCCAATCTCAACGTTCCTCGCATTGCGAACCGGCGCGTAGGGAATACTCTCTTTTCCAGGGAAGGGAGTAGGGATATGGCACAACGCCATATGGACAGGCTGACGTCGTTCGATACGTCGTTCCTGGCCAACGAGAAAGCAAACGGGCACATGGCGATCGGCGCCCTGTTGATGTGCGAGGGCAGCGCCCCCGACCCCGACGACTTCCTCACCCACATCCGCAGCCGCGTGCACCAGCTGCCGCGCCTGCGCCAGCGCCTGCTCTACCCGCCGCTCGGGCTCGGCACCCCGTTCTGGGTCGACTACCCCGAGTTCGACATACATCGACACGTAAGCCGGGTGGTGTTGCCGGCCCCCGGCACCGAGGCCCAGTTCAAAGAGCTGGTCGGGAAGCTGCTGGCGCCGCCGCTGGACCGGGCCAAACCGCTCTGGGAGCTGATCGTGGTCGAGGGGTTCGAGGACGACCGCTTCGCGATTGTCTACAAGACCCACCACGCGATGGCCGACGGCATCTCCGCGGTCGACATCGGGATGCTGCTGTTCGATGTCGAGCCGAAAACCGAGCCCTCGCGGGTCGAGGCGCCCTGGTCGCCGGCCAAGTCGCCTTCGCGGCTCGCCCTGCTCGGGCACGCCTGCACCGGCGTTGCGGCCACCCTGCGGCGGATGTTCCGCTGGTTGCGCCGCGCCGCCGATGAACCGGCGAGCGCCCGCAAGCGCGCCGCCGACGGTCTCTCCGGCCTCTGGGAGGTGACCTGGAACCTGGCCCGGCCAGCGCCCAAGGTCCCGCTCAACACCGAGATCAGCGACACCCGCAGCTTCTGCTGGGCCAGCTCCGAGCTGCCCGACTTCAAACACATCAAGAACGCCCTCGGGGGCACCGTCAACGACGTCACCCTGGCGGTCGTCGCCGGCGCCCTGCGCCGCTTCCTGCAGGAGCGCGAGGTGGCGGTCGACGGGATCGAGCTGAAGGCGCTGGTCCCGGTCTCGATCCGGACCATGAACGAGCACGGCGAGCTCGGCAACAAACTGACCGCGATGCGGGGGCCGCTGCCGGTCGGGGTCGCCGACCCGGTCGAGCGCCTGCGCGCCGTGACCGTCGCGATGGACGCGCTCAAGGTTTCCAAGCAGCCGCTGGGGGCGGAGGCGATCTGGGGACTCAACGACTGGTTCCGCGACTTCGCCCCGCCGGTCCTGCTGCGCCCGACCGCGGCGATCAACTTCTCGACCCGGCTCTTCAACCTGTTGGTCACCAACTTCCCCGGCCCGCAGATGCCCTTCTTCGTGCTCGGGCGCGAGCTGACCAACGTCTACCCGATCGGCTTCCTCGCCCACAACCACGGCCTCGCGATCGCGATCCTCAGCTACAACGGCCACGTCGGCTTCGGTCTGCTGGCCGATCCGCAGGCGCTTCCGGACGCCGAGCGAATCACCGATCACATCGATGCCGCGGTCGCGGAGCTCAAGGCGGCGGCCGCGCAAGTAGCCTCTCCGGCCAGCGATGGCAACGAGCTGGCAGGAGATGATCGACCTCGGTTCGCGCGAGAGCGCGAACGGCTCGGCGGCGCCTGAGCCCGATCCGCAGCGGCGCGGAGTCTTCAAGCGCCTGCGCGAGAGCCTCTCGAAAAGCCGCCAGGCGCTGACCGAGGAGATCTCGGCCAGTCTCTTCGAGCGGATCGACGAGGAAACCTGGGAGCGGCTGGAGGAGGCGCTGATCCTCGCCGACGCCGGCGCCCCGACCACCGCCGCCGTGGTCGAGCGGCTCGAGCACGAGGTCGACGCTGGCACCGTCCCGGCCGACGGCGCCGCGGTGCGCGACCGCCTGGTCGAGATCCTCGGCGAGGTCGCCTCGACCGGACGCGCCCCGATCGACCTCAGCGCCCAGCCGGCGGTGCTGATGATGGTCGGCGTCAACGGCACCGGCAAGACGACCACGATCGGCAAGATCGCCTGGCATCTGAGCAAGGAGATGGGCCTGAAGGTGATCCTCGCCGCCGGCGACACCTACCGCGCCGCCGCCGCCGAGCAGCTGGCCGAGTGGGCGCAGCGGGCCGGGGTGGAGCTGATCCGCGGCCAGGAAGGGGCCGACCCCGGCTCGGTCGCCTTCGACGCGATCGCCGCCGCCCAGGCGCGCGGCGCCGACGTCGTCATCGTCGACACCGCCGGCCGCCTCCACACCCAGGACAACCTGATGGAGGAGCTGACCAAGGTGCGGAGGGTGATCGCCAAGCAGATCCCCGAGGCCCCGCACGAGACCCTGATCTCGATCGACGCCACCACCGGCCAGAACGGGCTGCGCCAGGCCAAGGTCTTCTCGGAAGCGGTCGCGGTTGACGGCGACGTCCTGACCAAGCTCGACGGCACCGCCAAGGGCGGCATCGCCCTGGCGATCGCCTCCGACCTCGGGATCCCGGTGAAGCTGATCGGCGTCGGCGAGACGCTCGAGGACCTGCGCCCCTTCGACCCCGCCGAGTACGCCCAGGCCCTGCTCGCCGAGTAGGCGCTCTTCCGCGCGGAATCACGCGCGTGTCGTTTCGCGAAGGCCAGGCACGCGGACCGGCCGGGAGCGCCGCCAGACGCCTCCGGACGTCGATTCTTCAGCGAGGCTCGCGGCGAGTGGCTAGAACGTTGGGGCGATGACTCACAAGCTCAGGAAACTGGGGCTGGCGCTGGTGCTGGCTCTCGCGATCGCCTCCACGGCGACCGCCGTGGCCCGCGCCGAAGCGCTGCAGTTCTACGCCGAATCGATCCCGGCCACGCTCAGCGCCACCTCGAGCGAAGACGTCCTGACCACGACAGTCGGCTCCCTGAAATGCAGCACCACCAGCTATGCGGGCACGCTCGGCGAAATGGGAGCGGCCGCGGTCGATCTCACCCCGACCTCCTCTGGCTGCGTCGCATTCGGGATGACCGGCGAAGTCAACCCGAACGGCTGCGCCTACCGCCTCAACGCCGGGGAATATTCGGGAGGCAAAGGCGTGGGCGACGTCGACATCGTCTGCCCGGGGGGCAACGAAATCACAGTGGTGGGCAAGCTGAGCGGCGTCACGAAGTGCACGCTGCACATCCCGGCTCAGAGCGACGTCACGGGCTCGGTCGCATACACCAACGTCGAAGGCTCGGCGGTCGAGATCAGCGCCGAACTGAGCCTCTCGGGCATCGACTACTTCCACACAAAAGGCACTGGGCTCGGCGCCTGTACCGCCGGCTTCGCCACCAACGGAACCTACGCCGAGACGATTGCGATCAAAGGTAAAACCGAAGCGGAAGCGGAAACCGCCGTGGCCCTGCTTGCGCCGAAACCGCTGTTCGTCACCGACCCCAATCCGCTGGACTTCAAAGGCGGGGGGTTGGGGAGCCTTCAGGTCACTATCGAAAACAAAGACAAAGATGAGAAACCGAAAATAGACGTCTTCGGGGAAGTAGGCCCGTTCGTGGCAAAAAGAATATGTGGCAATAAACAGCTTGATGTGGTCGGTCAGCCGAAAGCCAAATGCCTGGAAGAAATCGAATGCAAAGCGACCGGCACCGATGGCAATTTGATCCTCGGGGCCTCTGCCCACTACGCCATGTTCAAAGCCACTCTCAAAAAATGCTGACCCCAAGCGGCCCGCCTCGGTAATGCCGTAGGAACCCATGCGCCTGCCGGGTAGTTCACGGCAAGCGCATGGGGCTAAGCTGGGCGACCGTGTTCGACCAGCTCTCAGATCGTCTGCAGTCGACCCTCTCCGACGTCCGCTCGCGCGGCAAGCTGAGCGAGTCCGATGTCGACGCGGCGATGCGCGAGATCCGCCTCGCGCTGCTCGAGGCGGACGTCAACTTCAAGGTCGTCAAAGGCTTCACCAAGACGGTCAAGGAGCGCTGTCTTGGCGACGAGGTGATGAAGAGCCTCGACCCGGGCCAGCACGTTGTCAAGATCGTCAACGAGGAGCTGGCGACGCTGATGGGCGGCAGCGGCAGCGAGCTGGCGATGGCCAACAGCGGACCGACCGTGGTCCTGATGGCCGGCCTGCAGGGCTCCGGCAAGACCACTGCCTGCGCCAAGCTCGCCATGCACCTGAAGAAAGAGGGCAAGGACGTGGCGATTGCCGCCTGCGACGTCTACCGGCCCGCCGCGGTCGACCAGCTGGTCACGGTCGGCCAGCGCGCCGGGGCCAAGGTCTACGAGCAGGGGACCGAGCGCGACCCGGTCGACATCGCCGAGTGGGCGCTGCAGCAGGCCCGCACCGAGCGCCGCGACGTCCTGATCGTCGACACCGCCGGCCGCCTCCACATCGACCAGGACCTGATGGCCGAGCTGGCCAAGATCCGCAAGAAGGTGCAGCCGCACGACGTCCTGCTCGTGGTCGACGCGATGACCGGTCAGGACGCGGTCGGCGTCGCCGAGTCGTTCGCCGAGGTGGCCGAGTTCGACGGGGTGGTGATGACCAAGCTCGACGGCGACGCCCGCGGCGGCGCCGCGCTCTCGGTCAACGCCGTCACCGGCAAGCCGATCCTCTTCGCCTCGACCGGCGAGAAGCTGGAGAACTTCGACAAGTTCCACCCGGACCGGATGGCGCAGCGGATCCTCGGCATGGGCGACGTGCTCAGCCTGATCGAGAAAGCCGAGCAGCAGGTCGACGAGAAGGAGGCCGAAGACCTCCAGCGCAAACTCGAAAAGGACCAGTTCACGCTCGAGGACTTCCTCACCCAGATGCGCCAGGTGCGCAAGATGGGCCCGCTCAGCGGCCTGATCGGGATGCTGCCGGGGATGGGGGCGATGAAACAGCTGAAGAACGCCGACGTCGACGAGGGCCAGCTCGACCGGGTCGAGGCGATCATCCTCTCGATGACCCCGGCCGAGCGGGCCGACCCGACGATCATCAACGGCTCGCGCCGCAAACGGATCGCCAACGGCTCCGGGACGAAAATCCAGAACGTGAAGCAGCTGATCACCCAGTTCGACCAGATGCGCAAGCTGATGCGCTCGATGGCGACCGGCAAGATGCCGAGCCAGCAGCAGCTCGCCCAGATGGCCGGCGGGGCGCCCGTGCGGCCCAAGATTCGGCGCCGCTAGCGCCGAATGCCCTGGATTCTGTAACCTGCCGCGTCCATGGCAGTGAGAATCAGACTTAGACGAGTGGGTTCGAAGAAGAACCCGATCTGGCGGATCGTCGTCGCCGACAAGCGCTCGCCGCGCGACGGTCGCACGATCGAGACGATCGGCCAGTACAACCCGCAGACCGAGCCCTCGCTGATCCAGATCGACGAGGAGCGCGCCCGCCACTGGCTCGAGCACGGCGCCCAGCCCTCGGAGACGGTCGCCGGGCTGCTGCGCACCAAGGGCATCGCCGCCTCCGGCAGCTAGGCCGGGCCGCCGCGATGACCGAGCTGATCGAGTTCCTGGTCAAGGCGCTCGTCGAGGACCCGAACGCGGTCGTCGTCGAGGAGCTCGAAGAGGACGGCGACCTGGTCTACGAGGTGACGGTCGCCGAGGGCGATCTCGGCCGGGTGATCGGCAAAGGCGGCCGGGTCGCGAACGCGATCCGCACGATCGCCAAGGCGGCCGCTGTACGCATCGATCGCCGCGTCATCGTTGACATCCTTGACTGACGCCCCGCCCGCCCGCGCGGCGCGCTCGAGCCGATGAAGCTCGACATTTTCACCCTGTTCCCAGAGGCGTTCGATTGGTTTCGCGGACAGAGATCGGTCCAGAACGCGCTGCGCGAAGGCAACGAGCTGCGCTTCCTCAACTACCGCGACACGACCCCGCTGACCGCCGGCCAGGTCGACGACTCGCCCTACGGCGGCGGCGCCGGCATGGTGCTCCGGGTCGACGTCGTCGACGCCGCCCTGCAGGCGGCCTACGGCGAAGGTCAGCGGCCGCGGGTCGTGCTGCTCTCGCCGACCGGGCCGCTGCTCGACGACGCGATCGCCGACGAGCTGATCGCGGAGCCGCACGTGGCCCTGCTCTGCGGGCGCTATGAGGGCTTCGACGACCGCGTGCATCAGCACCTGGCCGACGACGAGCTCTCGATCGGCCGCTACGTGCTGGCCGGGGGAGAGCTGCCGGCGATGGTCGTCGCCGACGTGCTGATGCGCAAGCTGCCGGGGGCGCTGGGCCACGCCGAGAGCGCCGTCGAGGAGTCGTTCAGCCCGACCCTGGAGGGCATGCCCGAGTACCCGCACTTCACCCGCCCGCCGCAGTACAAGGGCTGGGAGGTGCCCGAGATCCTGCTCTCCGGGGACCACGAGAAGGTGCGCCAGTGGAGGCTCGAACAGAGCCGTCTGCGGGCCGAGCAGTTCGAGTCGGGCCCGGAGTAGCTACCATTCCGCCAGCCGCGCGGTTCCCGCAGACGGGACCGGCGGTTTTTTCTCGCCAAATGAGCTCCGTAATCGACAGCATCGAGCGCGCCCAGCTAAAGCAGGGCCTACCGTCCTTCGCGCCGGGGGACCGCGTGCGCGTGCACTTCCAGGTGATCGAGGGCAGTCGCAAACGGACCCAGGTCTTCGAGGGCGTGGTGCTGCGTCGTCAGGGCTCCGGCGTGCGCGAGACCTTCACCGTGCGCAAGCAGTCGTTCGGGGTCGGGGTCGAGCGGACCTTCCCGCTGCACTCGCCGAAGATCGAGAAACTCGAGGTTGCGGCGCGCGGGGACGTGCGCCGGGCCAAGCTCTACTACCTGCGCGGCCGGGTCGGCAAGGCCGCCCGCGTCGCCGAGCGGCGCTGGGGCATCGACGACGACGTCGTCGCCGCACCGGCCGCAGCGGCAGCGACCGATGCCGAGGGCGTGAGCCAGGAGGAGGTCGTCCCGGTCGCCGAGGAGACGCCGGAGGCCGAGGCGCCCGCGACCGAGGAGAAGACTGAGGAGGCGCCCGCGGCTGAGGCCGAGGCGGCGCCCGAGGCGAGCGAGGCGACTGAGCCGGAGGCCGAGGCCCCGGCGGAGGCGCCCGCGGCGGAGGCAGAGACTGAGGCAGCGGCGGAGGCGGACGCTGAGGCGCCCGCGGCCGGGGAGACCGAGGAGAGCCCAGCAGCAGAGGATGCCGAGGACGAGAAGCCGGCTGAGGCCGGCGACTCCGACGAGGATTCGGCAGCCTGACCCCTTCGCTCCCGAAGCCGAAGAGCAAAGGCGGCGGGCTTCTCGAGTTGGTCGTCATCGTTGCCCTGGCGTTGGCTCTGGCCCTGGCGATCCAGGCCTGGCTGATCAAGCCGTACCAGATCCCCTCGGAATCGATGGAGCCGACGCTCGACGTCGGCCAGCGGGTCCTGGTCAACCGTTTCGTCTACCACCTCAACGATCCCGAGCCAGGCGACATCGTCGTCTTCCACCCGCCTGCCGGGGCGGACAACGGCACCGAATGCGGGGTCACCCCGCAGCCAGGCGAACCGTGCCCGAAACCGACGCCGACCCAGTCGGACCAGAACTTCATCAAGCGGATCGTCGCCGGGCCGGGCGACAAGCTCTCGGTCAAAAACGGGCACCCGGTGGTCAACGGGGTCGAGAAGGCCGAAGAGTCCTACATCGTCCCCTGCGGCAACGCCGCCGCCTGCAACATGCCGAAGACGATCACGATCCCGCCCGACTCGTACTTCATGATGGGCGACAACCGTGGAGCCAGCGACGACAGCCGCTTCTGGGGACCAGTCCCCCGCGACTGGATCATCGGTGAAGCCTTTGCCACCTACTGGCCACCCGACCGCATCGGCACCCTCTAAGACCCGAACCGGCCGCCGCCGGCTCGCCCGCAGCCGCCGCCTGTTCGCTTTCGACCGCGGCCTCCAGAGTCGTTATGTCGCCGGCGCCGACGAGGCCGGGCGCGGCTGCCTGGCGGGGCCGCTGGTCGCCGCCGCGGTGCTGCTCGACTACGAGACGCTCTCCCATACCGACCGGCGAGCGCTCAGCGGCCTGCACGACTCCAAGCAGATGACCGAGGAGCGGCGGCTGGAGATGTACCCGAGCGTGCTGCGGGCCGCCTGCCGGGTCAGCGTCGTGGTCCGCTCCGCCGCCGGCATCGACCGCCGCGGCCTGCACAACACCAACATCGAAGCGCTCTCGGTCGCGCTGCAGCGGCTGGCCCCGCCGAGCGAGGCGATCTGCCTCTCCGACGGCTTCTCGCTGCCGCGCTGCCCGGTCCCGCACCGGGCCGTGATCGAAGGTGACGGGACCAGCGCCGCGATCGCTGCCGCTTCTGTGATCGCCAAGGTCACCCGCGACCGCTACATGCACGAGGCGGCGGCTGAACACCCAGGCTGGGGTTTCGACGAGCACGTCGGCTACTCGACCCCGGAGCACCGGGCGGCGATCCAGCAAATCGGGATCTCGCCCCTGCACCGCCGCTCCTTTCAAAGCGTCGCCTACTCGCAGCTGAAGCTCGCCGACTAGAAGGCCGCTTCGATGTGCTCGACGTCGGTCACGCGGCCGGCGCGGTCGATGGTGACGCCGACGACGTCGAAGCGGATCAGGGCGTAGGCGACGCGACCGCGATTGGCCGCCATCCAGGCGGTCGCGAGGCGGCGCAGGCGCCGCTGCTTGCGGGCATCGACGGCGAGGACGGGGCGCTCGGGGCCGAAGCGGGCGCCGGCGCGGCCGGCTTTGACCTCGACGAAGACGAGGGTGCGGCCGTCGCGGGCGACGAGGTCGAGCTCGCCGTGGCGGGTGCGGGCGTTGCGGGCGAGGATCTCCCAACCGGCGGCGGCGAGGCGGCCCGCGACGAGCTCCTCGGCCTGGCGGCCCAGCGCTTGTCGGGCGGCGGTCATCAGGGACATAAGGGGGCGGCGGAGACGAGTTCTCCGGGTGTCACGGCAGTTGTCACAGGCAATGGGGAGAGTTGGCACTTTGTGCGCGCCACGCGTGCGCCGGCGCGACCTAGCGTGCTGGACGTGCTCGCCACGGCCAGAACCTTCACCCTCGACGGCATCTCCGCCCGCCCGGTCCGGGTCGAGGTCGACGTCCACCGCGGGCTGCCCGGGTTCGCGATCGTCGGCCTGGCGGATACCGCGGTGCGCGAGGCGCGGGAGCGGGTGCGGGCGGCGCTGGTCAACTGCGGCTTCGAGTTCCCCCTGCAGCGGATCGTCGTCAACCTCGCCCCGGCAAGCCTGCGCAAGGCCGGGCCGGGTATGGACCTGGCGATCGCGGCGGCGCTGCTGAGCGCCTCCGGTCAGCTCGGGTGGGAGGCGCTGTCGCGGGTGGCGCTGGCGGGGGAGCTGGCGCTGGACGGCTCGACCCGCGCGGTCAACGGCGCCCTCGCGATCGCCGAGGCGGCGCGCGAAGGCGGGGCGGAGGCGGTCGTGGTTCCGGCCGAGAACGGGCCGGAGGCGGCGCTGGCGGCGGGGATCGACGTGATCCCGCTCGACGGGCTCGGTCGTCTAACGGGGCTGGCCGCCGGCGAGTGGGAGCCGCTACGGCCACGAGCGCTGGAGCTGGGGGAGACGCCGGCCTCCGCCCCCGACCTCGCCGACCTGCGCGGCCAACCCCATCTGCGGCACGCGCTCGAGGTCGCCGCCGCCGGTGGTCACAGCCTGCTGATGGTCGGTCCGCCCGGGGCTGGCAAGTCGCTCGCCGCCAGCCGGCTGCCCTCGATCCTGCCGCCGCTGGCGACCACGGAGGCGCTGGAGGTGGCGCGGATCGCCAGCGCCTGTGGCCGGCTCGGCGCCAGCCTGCCGGGTGGGAGGCCGTTTCGCTCGCCCCACCACACGATCAGCCCGGCCGGCCTGGTCGGCGGCGGTACTCCGCCGCGACCGGGCGAGGTGACGAGGGCCCATCGCGGCGTTCTCTTCCTCGACGAGCTCTGCGAGTTCCGCCGCGACGTCCTGGAGGCCCTGCGGGCGCCGCTGGAGACCGGCGAGGTCTCGATCGCCCGCGCCAGCGGCCGTCGCAGCCTGCCCTGCCGGTTCATGCTGATCGCCGCCGCCAACCCCTGTCCCTGCGGTCGCGGCGAGGCCGACCCCGACTGCAGCTGCCCGCCGGCCGCGGTGCAGCGCTACCAGGGCAAGCTCAGCGGCGCCCTCGCCGATCGCATCGACATCCTCGCCGCGGTGCGACAGCCGAGCGCGGCGGAGATCGGCGGCGCTCCCGGAGAGCCCTCCGCGGATGTGAGGGCACGGGTCGAGGCGGCGCGCGAGCGCCAGGAGCGACGCCTGGGCCTGGGTCGCTGCAACGCCGAGATGAGCCCGGCCGAGGCGCGCGAGTGCGCCCTTAGCGCTGAGGCAGGGGCGCTGCTGGCGAGCTTTTACGCGCGGCAGCGGCTCAGCGGCCGCGCCCACGACCGGGCGCTGAGGCTGGCGCAGACGATCGCCGACCTCGATGGGGTCGAGCGGATCGGCGAGGAGCAGATGGCGCAGGCGCTGCAACTGCGGAGGCGGGACCGTGGTTGAGCCGACCGCCTGCCCGGACTGCCTGCGGCGCGCCTGGCTGCTCGGGCTGCTCGGTCCCTACATCGAAAGGATCGCTACCGGCTCGATCGGGTCGCGCTCGCCGGAACTGCTGCGGCTGAGCAACGAGGACCTGGTCGAGGCGGCGGCGCCGAAGGTCGGGGCGCAGCTGCTGGGCCGGGTCGCGGCGATCCCGGAGAGTCAGCTCGCCGCGGAGCTGGCGGAGGCCCGCTGCTGGGCCTGCTGTCGCCACGGCGACCTCTACCCGGTCGGGCTGCGCGACGCCGCCGACGCACCCTGGGCGCTTGTCGGCCGCGGCGATCCGGGCCTGCTGGTGGGGCTGGAGCCGTTCGGCGCGGTGACCGTGGTCGGCTCGCGCCGGGCCACCTCCTACGGGCGCGAGGTCGCCCGCGAGCTGGGCCGAGAGCTGGCGGCGGCGGGGATGGTCGTGGTCAGCGGCCTCGCCTTCGGGATCGACGCCTGTGCGCACCGCGGTGCGATCGACGGCGGGCGCACGATCGCCGTCCTCGGCTGCGGTGCCGACGTCGCCTACCCGGCGGCGCATCGCTCGCTCTGGCGACAGGTCGGCGAGCAAGGCCTGATCCTCTCGGAGCTGCCACCCGGGGCGGCGCCCTGGCGCTGGACCTTCCCCGCCCGCAACCGGATCATGGCGGCGATGGCCGGGATGACCGTGGTGGTCGAGGCCGCGGCCCGCTCCGGCTCGCTGATCACTGCCGACCTGGCGGCCGACCTCGGTCGCGACCTCGGCGCCGTTCCCGGCCCGGTTACCTCGCGTGCCTCGGTCGGGCCGAACGGCCTGCTTGCCGGTGGCGCCTGTCTTATCCGCGATGCCCAGGACGTGCTCGACGCGATGCTCGGCGTCGGTGTCCGCCGGCTCGACCGCAGCGGCCCCGCCCTCGACGACAGCCTTGTCGTCGTCCTCGCCGCGGTCGAGGCCGGCGAGTCGAGCTGCGACGCCGTCGCCACCGCCCTCGGTATCTCTGGCCCCGAGGTTGCCGCCGCGCTCTCACGCCTGGAGCTGCTCGGCTACCTCGTCTGCTCTCAAATGGGCGTCTACTCGCGCACGTTGCTGCCATCGCCTCGCAACAGCGACATCTAGGCTGTTGGAATGGAAAACCAACCCATTCCGGCGGTGCTCTCGATTGCCGGTTCGGACTCCGGCGGCGGGGCCGGGATCCAGGCCGACCTCAAGGCCTTCGCCCGCTGTGGCGTGCACGGGATGACCGCGATTACCGCGATCACGGCCCAGAACACGGTCGGGGTCGAGGGTGTGGAGCCGATTACGCCGGAGATGGTGATGGCGCAGGTGAAGGCCGTGGCCGAGGACATCGGCGTCGACGCGGTCAAGATCGGGATGCTGGGAACGGCGGCGACGGTCGACGGCGTGGTCGAGGCGCTCGGCCTGGTCGGCGACGCTCCGGTCGTGATCGACCCGGTGATGGTCGCCGAGAGCGGCGCGATCCTGCTCGACAGCGAGGCCCGGCAGGCGCTGGTCGAGCGGCTGCTGCCGTTGACCACGGTGGCGACCCCGAACATCCCCGAGGCCCGGGTCCTGGCGGGGGGTGGGGAGGACGCCAGCCAGGAGGAGCTGGCACGCCTCGTCCACGCCCTGGGGCCGAGCTATGTCGTCGTCACCGGCGGCCACAGCGAGGGGCTGGTCGACCTCTTCTACGATGGCGAGCGGCTGGTCGAGATCCCCGGCGAGCGCCATCCCGACGGCGCCGCCCACGGATCCGGCTGCACCCACTCCTCGGCCCTCGCCGCCCACCTCGCCCGCGGCGCCGAGCCGCTGGAGGCGGCGCACCAGGCCCGCGCCGTAGCCTCGGCCGCGGTCGGCGCCGGCCTACGGGAGCTCGGGCGCGGACCCGGCCCGGTCAACGTTTTCGGCTAGGAACTCGTCGAGCAGGCGGTTGAACCGCAGCGGCCGCTCGAGCTGCGGCACGTGGCCGGTGCGCTCGAAGATCTCCAGGCGCGAGTGAGGGATGCGACGGTGGTAGCTGAGCGCCGCCGACATCGGGACCACTCGGTCCGACTGGCCCCAGACCAGCATCGTCGGCAGCTCGATCGTCCCCAGGCGCTCGCGGATGTCGTGGCGGATCACCGCGTGCAGCGCCGCCTCGAAGGCCTCAGCTCGCTCCAGTCCGCTGTTGATCTGCTCGAACAGGAGGTCGGCACGTAGTCGGCCCGGGTAGCGGACGAAGGGCCGGAAGACGAGCTCGCGCGCTCGCGGGTGGGTGACGATCCAGCGGCTGCGGCCGTGGTAGTGCGGCCCGAACACCTTCCAGGCCCAGGCCGTCGCCACCGCCCGCTCTTCCGGGTTCCAGGTGTTGATGATCCCGGCCGCCGAGACCAGGACCAGGCGGCTGAAGCGGCTGGGGTTGGTGGTGACCGCCTCGACCGCGATGAAGCCGCCCATCGAGTTGCCGACCACGGTCGCGCCCTCGACTCCGAGCTTCTCGCAGAAGTCGTGCAGTAACTGCCCGTAGGCGGGCATATCGATCTCCCATGAAGGCATCGGGCTGGCCCCGAACCCGGGCAGATCGAGCGCGATCACCCGGTGGCTGCGGCTGAGGTGGGGGAGGTTTTCGAGCCAGTTCTGCCAGCTACCGGAGATCCCGTGAACGAAGAGGATCGGCTCGCCCGCGCCGAGCTCGACGTAGTTGACCGTGGCGCCCGGCAGCTCGACCCGGCGCAGGTGCCGGCGCCACTCGACCCGCTGCCACTCCGGTTCGGGATTGCCGTAATCCGAGCCGGCGGCGATGCGCGGGTCGCGTGCGGCCGCCTCAGGCATACCCCATGCGTTCCAGCACCGGGATCTCGCGGATCTGCGGTGGCTGCAGGTGGTCCCAGAGGATGCCGCGCGGGCGCTCGTACTGGGGCTCGACTTCGATCACCGCCCGCGGCGTCGCGACCAGGTCGACCGGCAGGTCGTGGGCGGTCACCATTAGGTGCGAGCGCAGGATCTGGATCGGGTGCACGGTGGTGGCGACGGTGGTGTGGTCGTCGATCTTGCCGGCGTCGGCGAGGATCCCGTACTCGAGGTCGTGGTAGCCGCCGCCTTTGCCGATCCGCGCCCCGCTGAGGTTGACCGCGACCGAGCCGCAGAGGACGAAGTCGATCTCCGGCAGGTCGTCGAGCGCGACCACGCGGCCGTGCTTGAGCGCGCCCTTGATCGTCGCCGCCTCCTTCACCGCCCCTTTCGAGAGCTTTTTCGGGTTGAGCACGCGGAAGGGGTGGGGGTCGCGCAGCCGCGGCACCGCCATGATCACTGTCTTGCCCTCTTCCAGCGCGATCCGCCGGGCGTGGGTCTGGGGCGAGTCGGGGTTGGCCTTGATCACCCGCGCCCGCTTCCAGGCCCGGTGTCCGGCCAGACGCTCGGCCGCCTGCTTGGCGCCGGCGAAGTTGGGGATGCGGCCCTCGGCGCCAGGGAAGCGCGAGACGCCCTCGCGTTCCATCGCCTTCCAGACCTCCCCGCGAACCTCATCCTTGGTGCGCACCGGCGAAAGATATCCGGCTCGCTGCCGATAAGACCGGTACACATGCCAAATTGCAGGGAAGACACCCCGCCAACGCGAATGATCCGAATGCCTAGAATTTTCGCAACGGGTTACCGGGTCAGCTGAAGCTAAGTCGAGAAGGCAAAGTCGAGAACCAGTGGGACGTAAGACTTCAATAGCGGTGATCGCCGCCGCGGTGCTGGTCGTTCTCGGCGTCGCTGGCGCCTACGCCTACGACAGCTCGCAGAAGGACAAGATCGCCGAGGGCGTGACGATCGCCGGCGTCGACGTCGGCGGCCTGACCGAAGAGGAAGCCGCGGCGCTGGTCCGCAAGCGCCTGCTGGCGCCGCTGCAGCAGTCGCTGCGGGTCAGCTACGACGGTGAGAACTGGGAGCTGCAGGGCGAGAAGCTGAAGCTGCGGGCGGACGTCGACGCGGCGGTCCAGAAAGCGCTCGCCGAAAGTCAGGACGGCGGCTTCCCCGGTCGGCTCGTCCGCTATGTCACCGGCGGCGACGTCGACGAGCGCATCTCCGCCCAGGTCCATTACTCCGAGCCCGCCGTCAACCAGTTCGTGCGCGACGTCGCTGAAGCGATCGACCGCGAACCGCGCAACGCCGACGTCGAAGCCAACGGCAGCTCACTCGAAGTCGTGGCCGGCGAAAACGGGCGCAAGCTGCGCGACAACCTGCTGGAGAAGGAACTGAAGGCGGCGGTGCTGAGCGCCGGTAAGCCGCACGCGATCGTCGCCGAGGTTCGCTCGACCAAGCCGGAAGTGACGAAGAGCGAGGTGGCGGCCGAGTACCCGTCCTACCTCACCCTCGACCGCGGCTCCTACACGCTGCGCCTCTACGAAAACCTGAAGCTGGCCAAGACCTACACCGTCGCGGTTGGCATGGAAGGGCTGGAAACGCCGGAAGGGCTCTACGCGATCCAGGCCAAGGAAGAAAACCCGACCTGGCACGTGCCCGACTCCGACTGGGCCGGCTCGCTGGCCGGCCAGGTGATCCCGCCGGGCCCGTCGAACCCGATCAAGGCGCGCTGGATGGCGATCTACGAAGGGGCCGGCATCCACGGCACCGAAGAAACCAGCTCGCTCGGCTCCGCCGCCTCCCACGGCTGCATCCGCATGGCGATTCCGGACGTGGAAGAACTCTACGACCGCGTCGACGTCGGTACGCCGATTTACATCGGCTAGCCCGCGCAGGACGAACCGCCGCCGGGGCGAATCCAGTTTTCGTGAACTGGGAGACGGCTCTCGCTGACTACGACCGCGATCTGCGCGCCCGTGGGGCTGCCGAGCGCACTAGGCGCGCGTATGCGGTCGATCTGCATGGGTTCGTCGAGTGGATCGAGCCGCAGGGGCGGGGGCCGGGGGAGGTGCGGCACCGGGACGTGCGGCGTTTCGCCGCCGGGCTCTCCTCGGCCGGGGCGGCGCCGGCGACGGTGGCGCGCAAGCTGGCCGCGGTCCGCGGTCTCTACGGCTTCCTCGTCCGCACCGAGCGGGTCGGCCAGAACCCGGCCGAGCTCGTCTCCAGCCCGAAGCGGGCCGAGAAGCTGCCGGACGTGCTCTCGGTCGAGCAGATGCGCTCGCTGCTGGAGCGGATCCCGGCCCGCACGCCGCTGGAGCTGCGCGACCGGGCAATGCTGGAGCTGGCCTACTCCTGCGGCCTGCGCTGCGAGGAGATCGTCAACCTCGACCAGGGCGCGATGGACTTCGAGAGCGAGCAACTGCGGGTCCTGGGCAAGGGCTCGAAGGAGCGGATCCTGCCGGTCGGAGAGCCCGCCCAGAAGGCGCTTGAGCGCTATCTGGAGCGCGGCCGCCACGCGCTGGCGACCGATCCGCGCGAGCCGGCGCTGTTCCTCTCCAAGAGCGGCCGCCGCCTCTCCAACTCCGACGTCACCCGCCGCCTCGGCCTCTGGACGCGGGAGGCGGCGATGGCCGCCGGCGTCTCGCCGCACTCACTTCGTCATTCATTCGCCACGCATTTGCTCGAGGGAGGCGCGGATCTGCGTACCATCCAGGAGTTGCTAGGCCACGCATCGATCTCGACCACCCAGGTTTACACGAGGGTCGACGCGGCTCGCCTGCGCGACACCTATGCCGCCAGCCACCCGCGAGCGTGACCCAATGACCACCCATAAACGTAGAATCGCCTAGAGGCATGGAGACGGGCGTAAAAGAGGTTGAGCTGCGCGATCTTTGGCGCCGCTACAAGGACGAGGGGGACGGGACCGCGCGCGAGCGCCTCGTCGTCGCCTACTCGCCGATGGTCAAGTTCGTCGCCGGCCGGCTCGGCGCCGGGTTGCCCTCGCATGTCGAGGACGCCGACCTGATCTCCTACGGCCTGGTCGGGCTGATCGGGGCGATCGAGCGCTTCGAGCCCGAGCGCGGGATCAAGTTCGAGACCTTCGCGATGACCCGCATCCGCGGCGCGATCATCGACGAACTGCGCTCGCTCGACTGGGTGCCGCGCTCGGTGCGCTCGCGCGCCCGCGAGATCGAAGCGGCCCAGGCCAAACTCGAGCACGAGCTGCAGCGGGCCCCGACCGAGGCAGAGCTGGCGGCGAAGCTGAACATGTCGGAGGAGGAACTGCAGGCGGCGCTGCTGGAGATCGCCAACTCCTCCGTCTACGCGCTCGACGAGCTCTGGACCGTCTCCGACTCCTCCGGCGACCAGGTCTCGCTGCTCGACACGATCGCCGACGACGCCGCTGCCGACCCGCAGGAGGCGCTCGACAGCAGCGAGGTCAAAGACCGCCTGACTGAGGCGATCGGCTCGCTGCCCGAGCGCGAGCAGCTGGTCGTCGCGCTCTACTACTACGAGAACCTGACCCTGCGCGAGATCGGCGAGGTCCTCGGGGTGACCGAGTCACGCGTCTCACAGCTGCACACCAAGGCCGTGATGCGGCTCAAGTCCCACCTGCAGCAGGGGTGATCGCGCCCGGCCCCAACAGCTTCGGGCTGGCCGTGGACCGCTTCAACGCCAGCGACGCGGCCCGCACCGTTGCCGGCCTGGTTCGCACCCTGGGCGAGCCGCGGGTCTCGATCGGCGCCGCCGCCGGTAGCGCCGAGGCGGCCCGGATCACGGTCGCCTGGGACCTCACCTGGTACCAGTGGTCGGTCGCCAGTGGCGAGCGCGAGCAGCCGGTTGCCGAGCTCGCCCACGGCACCGAGCTCGACCAGCTCGATGTCGCGGCGCGACAGTGGAACGCCAAGTGGCGAAGCTGACGGTCAACGTCGACGGCGGTGCCCGCGGCAACCCGGGGCCGGCCGCGATCGGCGCTGTCGTGCGCGACGCCGACGGGGCGGTGCTGGAGGAACGCGGCGAGCGGATCGGCCGCGCCACCAATAACGTCGCCGAGTACAAAGCGCTGCTGCTCGGGATCGGGCTGGCCGCCGCCCACGGCGCCACCGAGCTGGAGCTGGTCGGCGACTCAGAGCTGATCGTGCGCCAGGTAGAAGGTCGCTACAAGGTCAAAAACGCGGGGATGAAAGAGCTGCACGCCGAGGTCAAGGCGGCGCTCAGTCCCTTCGCGAGCTGGTCGATTCGCCACGTTCGCCGCGAGCAGAACGCCGACGCCGACCGCCTCGTCAACACCGCGCTCGACGGGGCGTAGGCTGCTCCCATGTCCGTGCGTCCGAGCGAGCCGATCGATCCCGGCGTCGATATCGGCCACGTCCACCTCAAGGTGGCCGACGTCGACCGCGCCCTCGGGTTCTACTGCGGGGTGCTCGGGTTCGAGCTGATGATGCGCTACGGCCCTGACGCGGCCTTCGTCTCCGCTGGCGGCTACCACCATCACATCGGGCTCAACTCTTGGGAGTCGAAAGGCGGCTCGCCGCCGCCGCCCGGGACCACCGGCCTCTTCCACACGGCGATCCGCTACCCGAGCCGCCGCAGCCTCGCCGACGCGGTGCAGCGGGTGGTCGACGCCGACATCCCGCTCACCGGCGCCTCCGATCACGGGGTCAGCGAGGCGATCTACCTCGACGACCCCGACGGCAACGGGGTCGAGCTCTACTGGGACCGCCCCAGGGACGAGTGGCCGCAGCCCCAGCCCGGCGAGAAGCTGGAGATGTTCACGCGGCCGCTCGACCTCCAGGGCCTGATGGCCGAGCTGGGCTGACCCCCGCCGGCGCGAGAGCTGATAAGTACTCGGCCTTCTTTGTCCATCAGTGACTCCCGATCGGAGGCTCGGTGAAGCGCATCCAGAAGGTGTTCTCGTTCTCCAATGTCGTGGCCGTCATGGCCCTGTTCTTGGCGCTGGGCGGCAGCGTCTACGCGGCCTCGTCGAACAAGATCGACGGGACCAAGATCAAAGCGAAGTCGCTGCCAGGTAACCGGATCAAGCCGAAGAGCCTGACCGGGGCGCAGGTCAAGGCCAAGACCCTGACCGGGGCGAAGATCAAGCCCGGCTCGCTGACCGGGAAGCAGGTCGTCGGCAAGAGCCTGACCGGGGTCAAGGCCGCCAGCCTCAACGAAGTTAACTACGCGGTGACCACCGTGAACCTGGTCCGCTACAAGCCGGGCGGCACCACGGCCACGGCCGAGTGTCCGGCCGGGCAGAAGGTGATTGGCGGCGGCGCGGTCGTCAACAAAGACCTCGACGCCGGGATCAACGACAGCGGGCCGCAGGTCTCCCGGGGCGGCTGGGAAGCGACCGCCTACACGGGCAGCGACGGGATGTCGATGACGGTGACCGCGATCTGCACCAAGGTCGTCGCGATCAGCGGCCAGGAGACCAACGTGCGCGACGGCTCGGCGGGCACCCCGCCGCCGGTCTTCTATCCCTGATGGAGCGCTAGGCGGTAGGGCTGGGCGTCGGCGTGCCGCTGGCGACGGGGTGGCCGCCCTGTCGCCAGACGCCGACGCCCTTGCCGACGTGGACGACCGGGAAGCCCTCGCGCTGCAGGATCGAGGCAGCGAGGCCGCTGCGTTTGCCGCCGCGGCAGATCGTCGCGATCGTGCGCTCGCGCGGCAGCTCGCCGAAGCGGCCGGCGAGGTCGCCGTAGGGGATGTGCAGCGAGCCGGGGATGTGCTCGCCGGCGTACTCGGCGGCGTTGCGGACGTCGAGGATCAGCGGCGGCTCGGCGCCCTCGGCCCGCCGCGCCAGCTCGTCCGGGTCGATCAGCTCGATTCGCTCGACCGGGCGTTCCTCCGTGCGCCAGGCGGTCATCCCGCCGGCGAGGAAACCGCGCACCGGCAGCCCGACCGCGGCCAGCAGCTCGGCCGCGTGGCGCTCGTCGCTGTCGGCGGCGGCGACGACGATGATCTCGGCCCCGGCGGGGGCGACCCGCGAGACCTTGGTCGCGAAGCCGGTGTCGTAGGAGGAGGTGCTGAGGGCGCCGGCGATGTGGGCCTCGTCGAACTGCTCGTTGGTGCGGCCGTCGATCACGACGGCGCCGGCCGCGACCGCCTCCGCCACCTCGTGCGGGGTCAGCGCCTGCGCGGTGCCGAAGCTCTCGACCAGCGGGCCGCGGTTGAGCGCGACGATCTGCTCGATGTTGGGCGGCTTGTCGCCCAGCGAGGCGACCGCGTCCTCGACGAACTCGTCCTCGTCGGCGATCGCCAGCGCCCGGTTGTGGCGGCGCTCGAAGCCGATCGTCGAAGAGGTCTTGAGGTCGAGCCCGGAGCCGCCGCAGAGCGAGCCGCCGAGGTGGCCGGGCCAGACCTCGACCTCGTCGGGCAGGGTGAGCAAGCGCTGGCGCAGGGAGCGGAACATCTCGGCCGCCCCTTCGCGCGGCTCGACCGCGAGGTCGGGCCGCGCGACGTCGCCGATGAACAGCGAGTCGCCGCCGAGCAGCGCCCAGGGGGCGCCCTCGCGGCTCGCGTCGCTGAGCAGGAAGCAGGTGTGCTCGGGCCGGTGGCCGGGCGTGTGGATCGCCTCGATCCGCAGATCGCCCAGCTCCAACACCCAGCCGTCGTCAAACGGCTCGTGCGCGTACCCGGCCTCCGCCAGCCGGTTGATGTGGATCGTCGCCCCGGTGCTGCGCGCCAGCCGCCCGTGCCCGGAGACGTGATCGGCGTGGTTGTGCGTCTCCAGCACATGCCCGATCCGAACCCCGTGCATCCGCGCCAGCCGCCGGTACGGCTCGACGTCCCACTGCGGGTCGACCACCACCGCGACCCCGCTTTCCCGGTCGGCGACCAGGTACGAAGCGCAACCGAGGTCCTCGTGAATGATCTGGCGGAAGAGCATGAGCCGCCGTCGATTGTAGAATCCCGCCAGATGCGGCTGTAGCTCAGCTGGCTAGAGCGTCTGCTTGCCATGCAGAAGGTCGAGGGTTCGAATCCCTTCAGCCGCTTCCCCGAAAGCCCCGCTCCGGCGGGGCTTTCGCGTGTCTGGGCACTGCTGCCATTAGGCTCGCCTGTGTGCGGCCGCTGCAGTACTCGATCAACATCACTTTGGATGGGTGCTGCGATCACCGGGTGGGCACCCCGGATGAGGAGACCCATCGGCACGCGACGGAGATCATCGGGCAGGCCGACGCGCTGATCTTCGGCCGGGTGACCTACGAGATGATGGAGTCGGCTTGGCGGCCGCCGGGGCAGCTGGAGGCGAGGCCCGACTGGATGGCGCCCTTCGGCCGGACGATCGACGCGGCAAAGAAGTACGTCGTCTCGAGCACCCTCGAGGAGGTCGACTGGAATGCAGAGCTCGTGCGCGGCGATGTCGGGGAGGCGATTCGGAAGCTGAAGCAGGAGCCGGGCGAGGGGCTGTTCGTCGGGGGCGTGAAGCTGCCGCTGGCGCTGGCGGAGCTGGGGCTGATCGACGAGTACGAGTTCGTGGTGCACCCCAGGCTGGTCGGCCGTGGGCCGACGCTGTTCGCGGGGCTGTCGAAGTGGGTCGACCTGAAGCTCGTCGGCCGGCAGGAGTTCGGCTCCGGCGCGGTGGCGCTGCGGTACGAGCCCCGGGTCAACTAGACGGCGCCTGTCCGGCAGGAAGCGAACGCCGGCGCCGCCAGCGCGATTCGACGAACCGCCTGACCAGGACCGCGATCACGACCAGGCCGGCGGAGAACATCGCGATAGCTGGCGCCATGGTCCAGACCGGCAGGACCGGATCGCTGTAGGTGTCGGCGGGAAGGCCGAACGGGATCGCGATCGGGATCGCCAGGAGTGAGAGAAGCGCGAAACGGAAGTCATTGGTCCCGGCGCCGAGCAGCACCGACGCGACCACCCAGAGCGCGGACAGCCAG
The DNA here is from genome assembly GCA_036276995.1 of Solirubrobacterales bacterium. Classification (GTDB taxonomy): domain Bacteria; phylum Actinomycetota; class Thermoleophilia; order Solirubrobacterales; family 70-9; genus VAYN01. The sequence continues at coordinate 17,063 of DASUNU010000192.1, read as the reverse complement.
CCATCGTCGCCGGTGTCCACCGAGATGACGGCGGTGACGAGGCCGATCAAGTAGACCACGACCAGGGCGACTCGAATCATAGGAGCGTGGTACCCAAGCGCCGCCCGCTCCATGCGTCGGGCGGCGGTTACCGCCAGAGCTCGCGGCGCAGCATCTCGTTGCCGCGCTCGAGCTGCTCGATCGTGGCGCTGGCGACCGAGCGCGCCCGGGTGGCGCGGTTGATGCGACCCTGGATCTCCCGGTGCGACTTCTTGGTGCGGCGGGCGACGTCACCGACCAGGCGGCTGCGCTCTCCGCGCAGGCGCTCGCGGGTGGCGTAGGCCGACTCCCGCTCGGGCTCCCGGTCCTCTGCCGCGGCTATGGGCTTGACGGGGGCGGGCGCCTTCTTTACCGCCGGCCTGGGGTCGTCGGTCGCGAAGAGCTGCAGCGTGGTCTCGCTCATGATCGCCTCGTCGAGCTCGGCGTCGCCTGAGCTGAGGGCGGCGAAGCCGCCGCCCTCGCCCCGCTCCGGATCGGGCTCGTCGAACTCGATCTCCTCTTCCTCCTCCGCGGCCGGCGAGAGGTCGAGCGCGTGGCGGCGCTCCACCTCGATCTCGTGGGCGAGCGCCTTCAGTCGCGAGTCGGCCGGCATCAGCAGGTAGCTCATCTGGCGGCGCGGTCCCCCCGGCGTGGTGCGGATGAAGCGGCCGACCACCTGGCGGAAGAAGAGCTCGGTCCGGGCCGCGGTCGCGTAGACGCCGACCCGCAGGCGGGGGATGTCGACGCCCTCGGAGACCATCAGGACCGAGACCAGCCAGCGCCGGTCGGAGGAGGCGAACTCGGCGATGCGCCGGCTGGCGCCGGGCTCGTCGCTCATCACCAGCTCGGGCTGCTGCCCTGAGATCGACCCGAGCCGGGCCGCGATCGCTCGCGCGTGATCCTGGTCGGAGGCGATGACCAGGCCGCCCGCGTCGGGGTGCCCGCTGGCGCGCACCTCGCTCAGTCTGGCGTCGCCGTCGCGCAGGACCTCACCCATCCACTCACCGTCTGGGCTGAGCGCGGTGCGCAGACGCCGGGCCGTCTCCGCCGCCGGCAGGACGAGGTCGAAGTCGGCGCTGCGCAGCCGGCCGTCCGAGATCCACTCCATCTCGCCGTCGTAGGGCAGGAAGGTGATCGGGCGGCAGACCCGGTCGCGCAGCGCCTGCGGATAGCCGTAGGCGTAGTCGGCCTGGCTGATGCCGTCGTCGTCGTAGGTGACCCAGGGGATGGCCGAGTTGTCGGAGCGGAAGGGCGTGCCCGAGAGCAGCAGCCGGAAGCGGGCGCCGTCGAAGGCCTTGCGGGTCTGCAGGCCCCAGGCGGCCTGATCGCCCATGTGGTGCGGCTCGTCGGCGATCAGCAGGGTCGGCCGGCGGCCGGCGGCCAGCCGGTGCGTCTCCGGTCCGGCCGCGATCGTCTGGTAGGTGACGGCGACGCCGTGGAAGTCGCCCGACTCCGGCCCGTCCGAGTTCGGCCGGTTCGGCTCGAGGTCGATCCCGTAGCGGCCCGCGTCGGCGGCCCACTGGCGGCAGATGTGGGTGGTCGGGCCGGCCACGACGACGCGCGAGACGAATCCAGCGCTGAGCATCCGGTGGGCGATGTGGAGGCCGAAGGTGGTCTTGCCGGCCGCCGGCGTGGCCGAGGCCAGGAAGCTGGTGGCCGTGTGCGCCCGCACGGCTTCCGTCGCCTCCTCTTGCCACGAGCGCAGGGGCCGGGCATCGGGCCAGCTCGGCAGCGAGCGGGCACGCGCCCCGCCGTCGATCAGATGCTGCGAGGCGTCGTACAAGGGCGGGCAACAATAGGGTCGCCCGCGGCGGAGGGCGGGCGCGCCCCGCGCGGCTAGATCCGGCCTAGGATCGCGCCGTGGGAATCCTCAGCGCCGATCTACTGCGCCAGTTCTATGCGGACTATGTTTCCGCCTGGAACCGCCGCGACATGGGGCGCTACTACTCGCTCTACAGCGAGGATCTGGTCTTTCGGGACGGGGTTGAAGTTCTGCATGGCGTCGATGCTCTGCGGGAGCGCTACGAATCCGAGCTGGCCGCGCTTCCCGATCTCACGATCGAGTGCCAGCGGCTCTTGGTCGACGAGGAGACGCAGACCCTGGCCGCCGAAAACCTCGAGCGGGGGACCCATCGCGGCGAGCTGACGGTGGGTGGTGAGAGGCTGGCGCCGACCGGAAGGACGGTGGAGCTGCGCGGGGGACTGTTCATGGCGCTCGACGAGAGCGGACGCATAGCCGCGCTCAGCGAGTTCATCGATCCGGGGCAGATCCTCGCCCAGCTACGTCCCCACGACGTCGGTTAGAGCGGCGTCTTCGAGCGCGCTTTCTTCCCGGCCGAGTGGCTCTTGTCGGCGGCGCGCTGGGAGGTGCCGAAGGATTTGGCGAGCAGGCGGCCGATCGGGCCGGGGGCCTTGGAGCCGGCGCGGGCGCCGGTCGAGAGGCCCTTGTCGGCGCCGCGGCGGGCGTGGTTGGAGAGTCGCGGCAGCAGGAAGCCCAGCACCGCGAGCAGGATGCAGAGGGCGATGACGGCGGCGATCAGCATTTAGAGCTTCTCCTCGATCTCGTTGGCTTGTTGGCTGTGGCGGCGGGCCCGCTCGCGCTCGCGCTCGACGCGCTCGGCGGCTCCCTCCGACTCGGTGGCAAGGCGGTCGGCGTGGTCTTGGTGCTCGGCGGCCAAGCGGGCGTGGCGCTCGGCCACCTCGGCCGCCTCCGCGGCCTCGGCCCGCTTCGCCTGCTCCTGCTCGGACAGCTGCGTCGCCCGGGCGGCCCGCGTCTGCGCCTCGTCGCGGTGGGACTCGGCCTGCTCGGCCAAGCGCTCGCGCTCGATCCGGCGCTGCTCCTGCCGGCGCCGCCCGATCGCCACTGCGGCGAGGATCGCCACCAGCACGACGACGACTATTACGACGATCAGCACGGTTGACATCTGGTCTCCTCTCGGGCTAGCTCGTTACCCGTTGGCTTTTCTTACCCGTCTGCCGAACGTCAAACCCCGTCTATGCGGTGTTTCGCAGCGCCCGGCGGCTGTCGACGATCTTTCGCGCGAAGGCGGTGATGAGGATCAGCACCGAGGAGTAAAAGGCGTAGAACGCCATCGAGAACCAGACCGGAAACGCCTCGTGGAGGACCTCCTCCGGGGCGCCGAAGGGAACGGCGAGAGGGATCGCGAGGAAGGCCAGCAGCGCCCAGGCGGGCTGTCCCGTTCCCAGTCCCAGCAGGGTCGAGGTGGCTCCCATGATCACGACCGGCCACCACCCGATCCCGTTGCTGGTGTTGAGCAGGAGGATCTCGGCGATCATGCCGGCCAGGTAGATCGCGACCAGGACGAGTCGGGTCGTCTGTGCGTTCTGCGTCATCCGCTCAAGTACCCCGGTGGCACCGCACAGGTTTCGCCGCTCCACCCGCCGCGCGTAATCTCGGCTTAGTATTCGGCGGGAATGGGAACGGAGGAGGTCGTAGCGGGGGGAGGGGGAGAGTCTTCGGCCGAGCCGGGGCTGCCCAGGGCGCTGCCGATGCCGGCCGCCGCGGCGCTCGTCTTTGTCGCCGCCGGCGCGGTGCTGATGCTGGAGATCCTCGCGGTGCGGTTGCTTGCCCCTTACGTCGGACTGACCCTGGAGACGACGACCTCGATCATCGGCGCCGCGCTCGGGGGGATCGCGCTCGGCGCCGCGGTCGGCGGCTACTTCGCCGACCGCACCAACACCTACCTGCTGATCGTCGGCCTCTTGATCGGTGGCGGTTTGCTGACTCTGCTGACGGTGCCGGTCGTGCACTGGCTCGGCCCCGGCGCTCGCGGCGACGGCGACGCGGCGGCGCTGGGGATCACGGTGGTGGCGCTGGTCCCGGCCGCGGCCGTGCTCAGCGCCGTCTCGCCCGCGGTCGCCCACCTGCAACTGCACGACCTCCGTGCCAGCGGCACGATCGTCGGCCGGCTCTCGGCTTGGGCCACGGCCGGGGCGCTGATCGGCACCTTCGGGACCGGCTTCGTGCTGGTGCCGCTGCTGCCGGTCGACACCGCCGTCCTGCTGATCGGCGCCGTGCTGGTGGCGATCGGCCTCGGGCTGGCCGCGGCCTCGCCGCTGGTCTCGATCGCCGCGGTCGCCGGCATCGCCCTCGTGGCGGTCGCCTTCGGGGCGCTCACGGTCAGCGCCGACTCGCCCTGCGAGCGGCAGAGCAAGTACCACTGCCTCAGCCTCGTCGCCGATCGCGAGCGGCCGGACAGCTTCGAGCTGCTGCTCGACGACGCCTACAACTCCTACGCCGACGCCTCCGACCCGACCCACCTCGACTACGCCTACACCCGCTGGATCGCCGAGGCGATCGACCGGCGCTACCCGGGTCGGCGCCCGCTCGACGCCGTTTTCGTCGGCGGCGGCGCGCTGACCCTGCCGCGCTGGCTCGACGCCACCCACCCGGGCTCGCGCTCGCAGGTGCTCGAGGTCGACGAGGAGATCGTCGACCTGGTCGAGACCCGTCTCGATCTGCCGCCCGAGCCGGCTGTGCAGGTATCGATCGGCGACGCCCGGGTGACGATGCTCGACCTGCCCACCGGCAGCGCCGACGTCGTCGTCGGCGACGCCTACAGCGGCTACACCGTGCCCTGGCACCTGACCACCGAGGAGTGGGCCGAGGAAGTCGAGCGGGTGCTGAAGCCGCGCGGTTTCTACGCCGTCAACTTGATCGACTACCCACCGTTCGACTTCGTCAAGGCCGAGGCGAAGACCCTGTTCGGCAGCTTCGAGGACGTCGAGTTCGCCGCCTACCTGGGTGCCGACGAAGAGCCGGCGGGCGGCAACCTGGTGATGTTCGCCGCCGGCCGACCGCTGCCCTGGCTGGTGCATTCGAAACGCGCCCAGTCGGAAGGGGTCGTGACCTTCGACGACTCCGTGGTGCGGCCGTTCGCCGCTGGGGCCGAGGTTCTGCGCGACGATTTCGCCCCCGTCGACCAGCTGCGCTCGCTCGGTTGAGCCGGCGCTGACAGAATGGCCCCGATGACGGAGCGTCAATACGACTTGGCCTTGTTCGGCGGCACCGGGTTCACCGGCGGGTTGACCGCCGACTACCTGGCGGCGAACGCGCCGGCGGAGCTGCGCTGGGCGCTGGTCGGGCGCAACCGGGGCAAGCTCGAGGCGGTGAAGGAGCGGCTGGCGGCCGCCTCGCCGCAGGCTCCCGAGCCCGACCTGATCGAGGCCGATGCCGCCGATGCGGGGGCGCTGGCGAAGGTCGCGGAGGCAAGCCGGGTGGTCGCCACCACGGTCGGTCCCTACGCCCTCTACGGAGCGCCCCTGGTCGCCGCCTGCGCCGCCGCCGGCACCGACTACGCCGACCTCACCGGCGAGCCCGAGTTCGTCGACCGGATGTGGATCGAGCACCACGCGCGGGCGCAGGAGAGCGGGGCGCGGCTGGTCCACTGCTGCGGCTTCGACTCGATCCCGCACGACCTCGGCGCCTACTTCACCGTCCAGCAGCTGCCCGAGGGCGTGCCGCTGAAGGTCGACGGCTACGTCCGCAGCAACGCCCAGTTCTCCGGCGGCACCTACCACTCGGCGATCAACGCCTTCGCCCGTGGCCGGCAGACGCTGGGCGCTGCCCGCGAACGGCGCCGCGGCGAGCCGCGGCCGCCGGGGCGCTCGATCCACTCGGCTCCGAACCGGGTCCGCCGCGCCCCCGAGCTCGGCGGCTGGGCGGTGCCGCTGCCGACGATCGACGGCGCGATCGTGCGCCGCTCCGCCGCCGCGCTCGAGCGCTACGGCCCCGACTTCACTTACGGCCACCACCTGCTCGCCAAGCACCTCGCGACCGTCGCCGGCCTGGCCGGCGGGGTGGGGGCGATGGCGCTGCTGGCGCCGCTGCCGCCGACCCGCAAGCTGCTGCTGAAGGCGAAAGCGCCGGGGGAGGGGCCGAGCGAGGCGACCCGGGAGAAGAGCTGGTTCAAGGTCAAGTTCGTCGGCGAGGGCGGCGGCAAGCGCGTCGTCACCGAGGTCTCTGGCGGCGACCCCGGCTACAGCGAGACCTCGAAGATGCTGGCTGAGTCGGCGCTCTGCCTCGCCTTCGACCAGCTGCCGGAGACGGCCGGCCAGGCGACCACGGCCGAGGCGATGGGCGACGCGCTGCTGGCCCGGCTGCAGCGGGCGGGGATGAGCTTCGAGGTCCTCGACCCGGGCGCCTGAGCGGCGTTTCTCAGGCCGGCGCGTCGGCGCCGTAGATCGCCCGCATCCAGATGTCGACGAGCACGTCGAGCAGCCGATCCTCGGCCAGGGCCGGCTGCTCGCCGGCGAAGGTCGCGTAGTGGGCGCGCTCGTTCATCTGGATCAGGGCGGTGGCGAGGTCGCGGGCGGGAAGACCGGGAGGGGCGGCGCCGCGGGCGCGCTCGGCCTCGATCACGGCGCTGGCGTCGGCGATCCAGCCCTCCATCACCCCCGACCAGAGCGCCCGCGCCTCGGCGTTGGTGGCGCGCAGTTCGGCGGCGGCCAGGGTGACGGCACGGCGTGAGCCGAAGACCTCGAAGGAGGCCTGCAGGGCGAGGCGCAGCCCGGCCCGCGGTTCCTCGGCCAGCTTGGCGATCCCGCTGGCCCGGTTGACCGCCGCCTCCTCGACCATGCGGTCGACCAGGGTCAGCACCACCGCGTCCTTGGAGGGGAAGTAGAAGTAGAAGGTGGGGCGGGAGATGCCGGCGCCCTTGGCCAGGTCCTCGACCGAGATCTCGCTCAGCGAGCCCTGGCCGAGCAGGCGCTCGGCGGTGGCGAGGATCGCCCGTTCGCGCTCGTCGCCGCTGGCGCGGGGGGTGCGGCGCCCGCGCGCGGGCGCCTCGGCGGTGGAGACAGAGGCATTCACTCCGCCGACGATACACAGAGTTGAGGATTTCGACAAGAAGTTGGCTTTCTCGACACTGTGTTGATACGCTGGCGCGCAACACTGCAGACGCGCCTTGGGCGCTCGCGCCACGAGCTGAGAGGAACCGATGGCAGAAGAGCATTTCGACGTGCTGATCGTGGGCGCCGGCCTTTCCGGGATCGGCGCCGCCCACCATTTGCAGCAGCGCTGCCCCGGCAAGAGCTACGCGATCCTCGAGGCGCGCGAGGAGATCGGCGGCACCTGGGACCTCTTCCGCTATCCCGGTATCCGCTCGGACTCCGACATGCACACGCTCGGCTACCGCTTCCGGCCCTGGACCGAGGCGAAATCGATCGCCGACGGCCCCTCGATCCTCCGCTACGTGCGCGACGCCGCCCGCGACGGCGGCATCGACCGCCACATTCGCTTCCAGCACCGCGTCGTCGCCGCAGATTGGTCAAGCGAGGAGGCGCGCTGGACGGTCACCGCGGAGCGGGCCGACACCGGAGAGACCGCGACCCTGAGCTGCGACTTCCTCTTCGTCAACAGCGGCTACTACCGCTACGACCAGGGCTACACCCCGGACTTCCCCGGAATCGAGCGCTTCCAGGGCGAGGTCGTCCATCCCCAGCACTGGCCCGAGGACCTCGACTACGCCGGCAAACGGGTGGTGGTGATCGGCAGCGGCGCGACCGCGGTGACGCTGGTGCCGGCGATGGCTGAGCGGGCGGCGAAGGTGACGATGCTGCAGCGCTCGCCCACCTACGTGGTCTCGATGCCGGGCGAAGACGCGATCGCCAACTGGCTGCGGCGGCACCTGCCGGACCGCGCCGCATACCCGATCGTGCGCTGGAAGAACGTGATCCTGCAGCGGATCAGCTATGTGATCTCGCGGCGCCGGCCGGAGCTGATGAAGAAGCTGCTGCGGCGCGGGGTGATGAAAGCGCTGCCGCCCGGCTACGACGTCGACACCCACTTCAAGCCCAAGTACAACCCCTGGGACCAGCGCCTCTGCCTGGTCCCCGACGCCGACCTCTTCCGGGCGCTCGGCAGCGACCGGGCCGAGATCGTCACCGACGGAATCAAGACCTTCAGCGGGGACGGGATCGAGCTCGAGTCGGGCGCGAAGCTGGAGGCCGATGTAGTCATCACCGCCACCGGCCTCAATCTGCTCTTCCTCGGCGGCGCCAGGCTCACCCTCGACGGCGCGGAGCCGGACCTGCGCAGGGCCCTCACCTACAAGGGGATGATGCTCAGCGACATCCCCAACTTCGCCTACACGCTCGGCTATACCAACGCCTCCTGGACTCTCAAGGCCGACCTCACCAGCGAATACGTCTGCCGTCTGCTCAACCACATGGAGGCGGGCGGGTACCGGGTCTGCGAACCGCACGTCAGCGACCCCGCGGTGAGTGAGGAGCCGTTGATGGACCTCAACTCCGGCTACGTTCTGCGCTCACTCGCCGAGCTGCCGAAACAGGGTTCGAAGGAGCCGTGGAAACTGCGGCAGAACTACCCGGTCGACCTGCGCATGCTGCGCCGCGGCCCCGTCGAGGACGGCTCGATGCGCTTCTACAACCCGCGGCCGCGGGTTCAGTCGGAGGCGGCGACCCAGGCCCTCGCCTCGGCCTCCTGAGCGAGGCCGAACGACTCGACCTCGCCGGGCGCCGCCCAGGCGAACATCCGCATCGCCTTCGTCACCCACTCGACATCGCTGACGAAAGCGAACCGCTCCCAGGCCGAGTGATCGCGCACCCAGGCTTTGAGGCCGGTCTTCACTCGATCCGCTCGATCATCAGAGTCCAGCCACCTTACCCTGCGCCTCCTCCAGCCCGGCGCCGGTCAACTCGCGGTACTTCTTGATCGCGCCCATCCGGTCGCCGGCCTCGGCGAGGTCGATCACCTCCTGCGGAACTCCCGCGCCCGGCGCCTCATAAGGCACTCCGGCCGCCTCCGACACCCGCGCCATCTGCGCCTCCAGCGCCCGCAACCGCTCGAAGATCTGGTCGACGAAGGAACTGAGCTGCAACTCGTTGTAGGCGGACATCGAGACCTTTCCTTAGCTGGATGGGACGGCCAACAGCGACCAGCCCAATAGTTCTCGACCGCGCCGCCGCCACCTCCCGGCCGCCGCTACCCTTCATCCGGTTCTCGGCGCCCTGGCGGAGTGGTTACGCAGCGGCCTGCAAAGCCGTTTACACCGGTTCGATTCCGGTGGGCGCCTTTTACGTCTGAGCGGGGATTTGGCTCAGGAGAGAGGATCCGCCCGCTCGTAGGACGCCACTTAGAATGGCCCTCGCCGTCACCTGACTCCCGCCCCAATCTGCCCAATGGAGGTTGCATATATGCATCGAAAGCTTTGGTCTCAGCTCACCTACGCAAACGTCGTGTCGACGCTTTGCCTCTTCCTGCTGGTCAGCGGGGGAGCGGCGATTGCGGCTACCCAACTTGGCAAAAACACGGTTGGCCCTAAACAGTTGAAGAAAAACGCGGTCACCGCGGCAAAAATCAAGAACGAAGCGATTACCGCCGCCAAGATCAAGCCGGGGACGCTGACGGGGGCGCAGATCGATACCTCGAAACTCGGCACGGTTCCAGCGGCAACGACCGCAGCCACGGCGACGACGGCAACGACCGCAACGACCGCAACGACGGCGCTCAACGCCACCTCGCTCGATGGCAATCTGGCCTCCGGCAAAACGCTGAGGGGGAATTTCGCCGTCGCGGGCACCAACGACCCGTCGGGCTTCGTCGACGAGAACGCCATCTCCTTCGCCATTCCGCTGGCGAAAGCCCCGGAGTTCCACTCGATCACGCCGGGAGCTCCGCCGACCGCCCAGTGTCCGGGAGGCCCCGAGAACCCGACGGCGGCGCCGGGGCACGCGTGCTTCTACCTGACGACCGCGGTCAACACCACCGGCAACCTCGAATTCCGCAACCCGGGTCGTTTCGGCACCAGCTATTTCACGCCGGCTACCGCGACGGGCGTCTACAACGCTCGTGGTCTCTGGGCGGTGACCGCGCCCTAGCGGTCGACTTCCTACTCCGCGCTTGGTCGCTGCCGACCCAGCAGCGGCCAAGCAACGAGGGCGGCCACGAAGGCGACGACGGCCGCGATCGCCAGGACCGCCTGCAGGCCGTCGACGATCCCGGCCCTCGGATCGAGGGCGTGATCGACGCGGTGGTCGAAGACGGCGCCGAGGCCGGCGATCCCGATCGCGATCCCGAGCTGGCGGAAGGTGTTGTTGATTCCCGAGGAGAGGCCGCTGCGCTCGACCGGTAGCACGCTCACCATCGCCGCCGCCAGCGAGGGGCTGATGACGCCGATCGCGAGGCCGCCGACGAGCAGGCCGGGGAGGAGCGCCGTCCACTCGCTGCCGGCGTCCACCGAGCGCATCAGCAGCAGGCCGGCGCCGATCAGGACCAGGCCCGCCGCGAGCGGGATCCGCAGCGGCCAGCGGCTCGTCAGGCGCCCGGAGATCGGGGCGACCGCGACCAGCACGAGCGTCAGCGGCAGCAGCCGCAGGCCGGTCTCGGTCGGGGAGTAGCCGAGTCCGTCCTGGAGGTAGATCGCCAGGAACAGCAGCAGCGGGTAGAGCGCCAGCGACTGCGCGAAGGCGACCAGGGCGGTGCCGGTGAAGGCGGGCACGCGAAAGAGGGAGAGCGGCAGCATCGGCGCCGCGGCTCGTCGCTCGACCGTGACGAAGACCAGCAGCATCGCCGCAGCCGCGATCAGGGAGCCGGCGATCAGCGGGCTTCCCCAGCCATCCTCGTTGCCCCGGATCAGCCCGTAGGTCGCGAGGAAGCAGGCTGCCCCGAAGCTGATCATTCCCGCCAGGTCGAGCGGGCGTGGGCGCTCCTCGCGGGACTCCGGCAGCGAGCGCAGGGTGAGCCAGATCAGCAGGGCGCCGAGCGGCAGGTTGACGATGAAGATCCAGCGCCAGTCCAGCGCGTCGGTGAGGACGCCGCCAACCAGGGGGCCGACGGCGAGCGCGGCCCCGGTGACGCCGCCCCAGACGCCGAGGGCGAAGCCGCGCTCGGCGTCCTGGAACTCGTTGGCGAGCAGGGCCAGGGAGGAGGCGAACATCGCCGCCGCGCCGATGCCCTGCGCGGCGCGGGCGAGGTCGAGGAAGAGCGGTGAGGGCGCCACCGCGCATAGGGCCGAGCAGGCGGTGAAGGCCGCGAGTCCCCAGGCGAAGACGAAGCGCCGGCCGATCCGGTCGGCGAGGGCGCCGGCGCTGAGCAGCGTCGCCGCCAGGGTCAGCGCGTAGGCGTCGATCACCCACTGCATCTCCCCGAAGCTGGCGCCGAGGTCGGCGCGGATCGCCGGCAGGGCCACGTTCACCACCGTCACGTCCAGCAGCAGCATCGCGGTCGCCGCCGAGACGACCAGCAGCGTGGTCCAGCGCTCCCGAGTCACGGAGGAGAGCCTGGCGTCAGCCGCGGTCGAGTTCTTCGACCAGGGAGGCCACCCGCGCGGCGATCTCCTCGCGGGTAGCGCGGACCCGCTCGACCGGCTGGCCCTTCGGGTCGGCGAGGTCCCAGTCGAGGTAGCGCTTGCCGGGGATGTAGGGGCACTCGTCGCCGCAGCCCATCGTCACCACGACGTCGGCCCACTCGGCGTCCTCGCGGGCGAGCTTGCGCGGCTGCCGCTCGGTGAGGTCGATCCCGAGCTCGGCCATCACCTCGACCACCTCGGGGTGCACGCGCTCGCTGGGGGTGGTGCCGGCCGAGCGCGCTTCGTGGCGCCCTGCCGCCGCGCGAGTGAAAAGCGCCTCGCTCATCTGCGAGCGCCCGGCGTTGTGCAGGCAGACGAACAGGGCGCGGGCCATCAGGTGCCTTCCGTCCGCGCCTCGCCGGGATGCCCGCCGCGTACGAGCTGGTAGGCGAGGGCGCCGAGCGCGGCGCCCAGCACCGGGGCGAGCAGATAGAGCCAGAGGTCGGTCAGCTCGCCGGAGACGAGTGCGGGACCGAGCGAACGGGCCGGGTTCATCGAGGCCCCGGTCACCGGTCCGCCGAAAAGCGCATCGAGCCCCACCGTGCCCCCGATCGCGATCGCCGCCCCGGCGCCGACCGCTCGCGTGTCGGTCGCCACGGCCATGATCACGAACATCAGGAAGGCGCTCAGCACCAGCTCGTAGGCGAAGGCGCTGCCGAGGCCGACCGTGGGCAGCGTGGTTCCGAGGTTGGCCGGTTGGGTCGGCCAGATCGCCGCCAGCATCAGCGCCGCTGCCAGGGCGCCGAGCAACTGCGCGGCGATGTAAGCGAGGGCCTCGGGGCGCGGCAGGTGCCGGGTCAGGGTGAAGGCGAGCGTCACGGCCGGGTTCAGGTGGGCGCCCGAGAGGTGCCCGGTGGCGTAGATCATCGCCATCACGACAAGGCCGAAGACGAGCGCGATCCCGACCACGCCGAGGCTGCCCGGATGCTCGGCCTCGGTGACGATCGCCCCGCAGCCGGCGAAGACCAAGGTGAAGACGCCGATCCCCTCAGCGGCGGCGCGGCGCAGGAGGTCGGGCCGGGTCATGCTCAGCAGCAGGCGGCGGCGGGCGCGAAGACCTCGCGCACCGAGTCGAGGGCGCCGGGCACGAGGCTGAAGTAGCTGCGGTTACCGCGCCCCTCGCGCTCGACCAGGCCGGCCTCGACCAGCTTCTTCAGGTGGTGGCTGACCGTCCCCTGCGAGAGCCCCAGGAAGGGCTCGAACTCGCAGACGCAGACCGCCTCGCCCTCGGCGCGCAGCAGCATGTTCACGATCCGCAGCCGGTGCGGGTCGGCCAGCGCTTTCAGTACCCCCGCCAGATCCCCTGCCTGGTCTTCGCCCAGCGAGGAGCCGGCGAGTGGGGTGCAGCAGTTGATCACGGGCAGGTCCACGGGAGCGACGCTAGCAGTCATCATTGATGAACGTCAATGAAGTGCCCACCGCGAGGTCCCGTCGTCGGCGCGCCAGAGTGCGGCGATGAACCAGGTGATGCCGAGGGTCAGCCAGCCGCCGGCGAACATCAGCAGCCGGTCCTTGAGGACCGAGATCACCGCCACCGGCAGCAGCGCCAGCAGCCAGAGCCAGAAGACGCCGTGGGCGATCACTTCGAGCGCCGCGTTCACCGCGCCGGCTTCCAGTTCGGCCGCAGATAGGCCTCCTCGAAACCGGCGCGGAGGATGTTGCGGTAGCTGGTGGAGGGGCGGTCGGGGACGCGCTCGCCGGTCTCGATGAAGAGGGTGTGGCAGCCGGCCGCGGCGGCATCGAGGATGCGGCGGTGCAGGAGGGCGAGCTGGCAGCCGCGACCGCGGGCCGGCTCGAGGGTGGCGGCGATGCCGAGCTCGGCGACGCCGGCGTGGATGCGCATCGCACCGCAGGCCTGGGCCTCGCCGTCGATTCGGGCCACGTAGCAGCGCCAGCCCTCCCCGCCGGGCAGGTACGCGAAGAAGGCGGCGGCCCAGGCAGGGAGGCCGAAGCCGGTGGCGGCGATCATCCCGAACGGCTCCGCCTCGGGATCGCTTATCTCCACCACCTCGACGTCCGGGGCGGCGAAGCGGGGCGGGTGAACGTCGCGGACGAACTTCATCCAGGCGCGCCCGGGGACGAGGCCGCGCCCGGCCAGCCAGCGCTCCGCCGCCTCGCTGCCGGGGTCGCCCGGGGTGACCGGCACGTAGAAGTTGACGCCGAGCGAGCCGGCCCACCCGACCGCGGCAGCGAGGTGCCCGTCCTCGACCGCGCCGGGCTCGGTCGCCCCGAGCACCATGTTCATCATTCCGGCCTGGGGCAGCGCCGTCGCCAGCGTCGCCTGGACCGGGCCGAAGCGGCGCAGCTCGACGCCTTTCTCGCTCGCGATCGCGGCCGGGACCGACTCCCAGGTGTCGCGCCAGAAGAGGCGCTCGCCCTGGTCGAGCGCGCTCGTTTCGTACCTGACCCCACGCTCGGTTTCCGCGGCCCCCATCGCTCCGCCCAGCATAGGTCGGCTGTGCGTCCAGGGCCAGGGGGCGTATCTGTCAGCCTGGAGGCGTGACCGTGACCAGCGCGCCGGCGCCGGCGACCGAGCCGAAGGGTGAGATCCCCGAGAACCAGGTGATCGTCCTCTTCGGGGCGACCGGGGACTTGGCCAAGCGCAAGCTGCTGCCGGGGATGTTCCACCTGGCGCAGGTGGGGCTGATGCCGAAGCGCTTCCGCATCCTCGGCGTCGCCCGGCACGCGATCGAGGTCGAGGAGTTCCGCGAGGTCGCCCGCCAGGCAATCGAGGCCTCCGGCCGCGAGGACATGTCGCCGGGAACCTGGGATCCCTTCGCCGAGTCGCTGCGCTTCGTCGGCGTCGGCGACGGCTTCGGCGCGCTCGCCGACGCGGTCGCGGAGGCGCGTGAGGAGCTCGGCGGCGAGCCCCGCGTCCTCTACTACCTCTCGCTGCCGCCGGGTGCGACCGCCGGCACGATCGAGGCGCTGGGCGCGGCGGGGCTGGGGGAGGGCGCCCGGGTGATCACCGAGAAGCCGTTCGGCACCGACCTCGAGTCCGCCCGCCGCCTCAACGCCCTCCTGCACTCGGTCTTCGAGGAGCGCTGCATCTACCGGATCGACCATTACCTCGGGCGCGAGGCGGTGCAGAACCTGCTCGCCCTGCGCTTCGCCAACGGGATGTTCGAGCCGGTCTGGAACCGCAACCACATCGACCACGTCCAGATCGACGTCCCGGAGACGCTCTCGATCGAAATGCGCGGCAGCTTCTACGAGCAGACCGGCGCCTTCCGCGACATGATCGTCACCCACCTCTTCCAGGTGCTCGGCTTCGTCGCGATGGAGCCGCCGACCTCGCTGCAGGCGAAGGCGCTGGGGATCGAGCGCGAGAAGGTCTTCGACTCGATGCCGCCGCTGCGGCCCGAGAACGTGGTCCGCGGCCAGTACGCCGGCTACCGCGACGCGGAGGGCGTCGCCGCCGACTCGGAGACCGAGACCTTCGTCGCGGTCAAGGCCTTCGTCGACAACTGGCGCTGGGAGGGGGTGCCGTTCTACCTGCGCTCCGGCAAGCGCCTGGCCCAGAGCCGCCACCTGCTGACGATCGCTTACGCGCAGCCGCCGCGCCGCATGTTCCCGCTCGACTGCGACCAGATCGTCGAGTCCTTCGGCCACGACCACCTCACCTTCGAGCTCGGCGACCCCGGCAGCATCTCGGCCTCGTTCCTGGCCAAGGTGCCGGGGCCGACGATCGAGCTCGGCGAGGCCCACATGCACTTCAGCTACGCCGACACCTTCGGCGGCGCCGAGAGCGCGCTCGACGCCTACGAGCGCCTGCTCCACGACGTGATGGTCGGAGACCGCACGCTCTTCACCAGCTCCGAGGCGATCGAGCGGCTCTGGGAGATCTCCGAGCCGCTGCTCGAGAACCCGCCGCCGACGCAGCCCTATGAGCCCGGCTCCTGGGGGCCCGAGGCGAGCGAGCGGCTGATCGCGCCGCGGCGCTGGCACCTGCCGACCACTCACGTGTAGCCGAGCGTTCTCCTCCTTTCAATAGGTTGCCCGCATGCGCGCCCGGCGAGGTCCCCGACCCACCCCGGCGGAGGCGGCCCCCGCGCCGACCGACTGGCTGCAGGTCGTGACCCAGGTCGTCGGCCTCTTTGCCGGGTTGGCCACCCTGGTCTACGCCGCGGGCGCGATCGTGATCACCGGCCGCCTCGCCCTGATGAACATCCCCGGCGACCCGGTGGTGGCCAGCCTGCCGCGAGACTTCGTGCTCTCGACCGGAGCGGGGCAGGTGATCATCCCCGCCCTGGTCGTCGGCGCGCTTTACGCCCTCTTCCGCCTGCTTCGGGACAAGCGCTCGCGGCCCCGCGCGATTCACCGCTGGCGCCACGGGCGCGCGACCCGGGCGAAGGTCGCGTTCGTGTACCTGGCCACGTTCGTAGCGATGCTTCTCCCCGCGCTGGTCGTGTGGCACCTCGGCGGTGCCGAGGACCCCGATCTCGATCTCGCCCTCCCCGTCCTGGCGGTGCTGGCGATCGTGGCGATCGCCTGGAGCGAGAGCCGCGCCGTGGCCGCGCGCCGGCTGACAAAGCGGGCGCGCCAGTGGAACAGCACCCGCTCGGCGGCGATCATGGCGGGCCTGTACGCGCTGGGGGCGGTGCCGGCGATGGCGCTCGCCGCCGTGATGATCCCCTTGGACCAGGCGAAGATCTGCACCGCCAGCGGCTTCGAAGAGAGGGGATATCTGGTTGGGCGCTCCAACGACAGCGTCTACATCGGCGAGACCAGCCCGGGCGAGCGCCGCCTCGCGATCCTCCCGGCCTCCGGCGCAGAGGAGCTCTTCGTCGGCGAGAACGCGCGCGATGCGCGCTGCGACTTCGAGTCCGCTCGCTTCGCCGTGCTGGCGACCAAGCACGCCGACCGGGTCTGGGAGGCCGAGGAGGACGCCCGGGTTGCGGCGGCCGCGATGCGCCGCGCGACCGCCGATATGGCGTTCGCCGGCCGAGTCGAGGACGTCGTTGCCGCGAGCCGGAGCGCCGCTGCCTCGATGCGGGCGATCGCCGACGCGGCGGTCGGGATGAACTCCTCGTTCGGCGCCCCGGCCGGCAAGCGGGCCGAGATGGCCTCCTCGCTGGCGACGGATCTGGAAGCCCGTTTGGCGGAGTTCGAAGCGAGCGGCGGTGTGCGCCAGCGGCGCAGGCTGGAGGCCGACATTCGCACGTTCGTGAACCGGCTGGGCATCGCGATCGAGGACTTCGGCGAGGTCGCCGGGGAGACGGCAGGAGAGCTGCTGGCGGTCGCCGAGGAGCGGCAACCGGGCTGAGCGGGAACGGAAAAGGGCCCCATATAGGGGCCCCTTGTTTCCGAAGGACGTACCACCAGAGATAGAGATCGCCTGGCTCGTCGGTCCTCAAGCTTTTGAAGTTCCGCTGTCGCTCGCGACTGACCTATAAACACGCAAGGAGCTGGAAAGTTTCACTGCCTGCATCGACTCCTGCAGTGGCCACCTTTAGCCGCCCGCAGGCCGTCGGCCGCCGCCTCGTTTCCGCTAGATTCACGAACCCCGGGCGTTTAGCTCAGTTGGGAGAGCGCCAGCTCGACAAGCTGGAGGTCACTGGTTCGAGCCCAGTAGCGCCCATCCGACCGCGCCGTCTTCGAAACCGCTCCGTGGAGCGGTTTCTTCGTTCCAGGGCGGAGGTCCGTCCGCTTTGGCGGTAAACTGACGGACATCACCGACAGAAGGGTGCCATGTCCGCAGTAGCCATCGACTTC
>DASUNU010000191.1:0-3088 GCA_036276995.1 Solirubrobacterales bacterium | reverse complement strand
GAGCGAATGGAGCGCGGCTACGCCCGCGCCGAGCACCGCAACCAGGAGGTGCGCGAGAGCCTCGAGCCGCTGGCCGCGGGCGAGCGGCCGCTGGTGGTGACGATCGGCGCCGTCGTCGCCGGCCTGGTCGCGCTCTCCGTCGTCGTCGCCTACATCGCCGGCACCGAGGTCGACGGCGAGAAACCGCGCTTCGCCCAGGCCGCGGCCCCGGCCCTGATCATGGGCGTGATGGCCTGGGGCATGTGGCGCGCCCGCTACTGGGCCGTGCTCGGCTTCCAGCTGATCCTCGTCTTCCTCATCTTCAGCGCCGTCTTCGGCCTCGCCGTGCAGGCCTCGACCGTGCCCCAGTTCGCCGCCACCCTGGGGCTGCTGGCGGTCTCCGGAACCTTCTTCTACTTCATGGTCAAGGCGATGGCGCGGATCCAGATGCCGCAGCGCAATCCCCGGGACTAAGCGTTCTATAGGCTCAACTGGTCTTGGCGGACTCTTTCGACACGATCGTGATCGGCGGCGGGCCGGGCGGCTACGTCGCCGCGATCCGCTCCGCCCAGCTCGGCCGCAAGACCGCCGTGGTCGAGCGCGACAAGGCCGGTGGGCGCTGCCTCAACTACGCCTGCATCCCGGCGAAGACGATCCTGCGCACCGCCGAGATCTACACCGAGGCGCGCGAGAGCGCCGAGCTCGGGGTCGTCGCCAAGGACGTCGAGCTCGACTGGGACGCGGTCGGCAAGCGCCGCGCCGCGGTCTCGGAATCGCTCTCGGGCGGGGTGAAGATGCTCTGGGACAAAAACAAGGTGACGGTGATCGAGGGCGAGGGCTCGCTCACGCCCGAGGGCAACGTCAAGGTCGGCGACGAGGTCTACGAGGCCGGCGCCGTCGTCCTCGCCACCGGCTCGGTCGCCCTGCCGATCCCGGGCGTCGAGTTCGGCGGCCGCGTCGTCGACACCTGGGGCGCCTGGTCGCTGCCCGAGGTGCCGAAGAGGATCGCCGTCGTCGGCGCCGGCGCCTCCGGCTGCGAGATCGCCTCCGCCTACGGGCGCTTCGGGACCGAGGTGCTGCTGATCGAGATGCTGCCGCAGATCCTCCCGGCCGAGGACAAGGACGTGGTCCGGGTGGTCGAGCGCGCCTTCAAGAAGCAGAACATCACGGTCGCCACCGGCAGCCCCGTCGAGAACGTCGAGGCCGGCGACAGCTCCGTCAAGTTCACCTACGGCGACGAGTCGGCCGAGGTCGACTACCTCTGCATCGCCGGCGGCCGCGGCGCCGACACCGGGCCGCTGGGCCTGCAGGAGGCCGGGGTCGAGCTGGAGGAGAACGGCAAGGTCAAGGTCGACGAGTTCCAGCGGACCAGCAACCCGAAGGTCTACGCGATCGGCGACCTCGTGAACAAGAAAGCGCTCGCCCACAAGGCCGGCGAGGAGGCGATCGTCGCGGTCGAGCACGCGGCCGGCGAGCCGGCCCACCCGGTCGACCAGAACCTGATCGCGGGCGCCACCTTCAGCCACCCGCAGGTGGCAAGCGTCGGCCTCACCGAGGCGGCGGCGAAGGAGGCAGGCAACGAGGTCAAGGTCGGCAAGCTGAAGCTCGGCGCGGTCGGCGGGGCGACCGTCTACGACGACAAAGAAGGCCTGGTCAAGATCGTCGCCGACGCCAAGTACGGCGAGATCCTCGGCGTCCACATCGTCGGCAACCGCGCCTGCGACATGATCGCCGAGCTGGTCGCGACGATGTCGCTGGAGGGCGGCTACCAGGAGCTGGCACGGATCGTCCACCCCCACCCGACGATCTCCGAGGCCGTGTTCGAAGCGGCAAGAGCAGTGGACGGTTGGGCGACTCACGCCTGACGCAGATCGGCGCGGGCGGATGAGCCGCGCCACCTTCTACTTCGACCTCGGATCGCCGTATGCGTATCTGGCCGCGGAGCGGGTCAGTGGGCTGTTCACGGAAGCGGAGCTGGAGCAGCCGGAGTGGGTGCCGGTCCTGCTCGGCGGGCTGTTTGCGCGCTTCGACCGCGGCTCCTGGTCGCAGACGCCGGGCCGCGGGGAGGGGATGGCGGAGGTCGAACGCCGCGCCTCCGCCTACGGGCTGCCGCCGATCGTCTGGCCCGATCCGTGGCCCGGCAACTACCTGACCGCGATGCGGGTCGCGACCTTCGCCAAGCAGACCGGCCGCACCGTCTCCTTCGCCCTCGCTGCCTTCCGCCAGGCCTTCGCCGCCGGCCGCGACCTCAGCGACCCGGACAACGTGATCATCGCCGGGGCCGCTTGCGAGCTGCACCCGCGGGCGCTGCTGAAAGCGGTGCAGACCGAGATCGTCAAGAGCGGGCTGAAGGAGGCGACCGCGGTGGCCGGCGACCGCGGTGTCGAAGGCGTGCCGGCCCTGGTCGTCGGCGACGAGGTGTTCTGGGGGGACGACCGGCTCGAGGAAGGCGTCGAGGCCGCGGCGGGCTGAGCGCGGCTGCAGGGATTTCCGGCGAGGGCGCATCGCTAAGGTGAGGTCGATGGCCGATCTGCCCGATGCCGCCACCTGTTACGAGCTGCTCGCGCGCATGGCCCTGATCCGCCGCTTCGAGGAGGAGGCGGGGCGCCAGTACCAGCGCGCCAAAGCCGGCGGCTTCCTGCACCTGGCGATCGGCGAGGAGGCGACGATCGTCGGCACCACCTCGGTGATGCGCGACGAAGACTTCCTGATCGGCAGCTACCGCACCCACGGCCACGCGATCGCCCGCGGCACCGACCCGAAGCGGGTGATGGCGGAGCTATTCGGCCGGGTCGACGGGACCAGCGGCGGCCGCGGCGGGTCGATGCACATCTTCGACGCCGAGCGCCGCTTCATGGGCGGCTACGGGATCGTCGGCGGCAACCTGCCGATCGCCGCCGGGCTCGCCCTCGCCTCCCAGTACAAGGGCGAAGACGCGGTCACCGTCTGCATGTTCGGTGACGGCGCTTCCAACACCGGCAACTTCGGCGAGACGATGAACCTGGCGGCGCTGTGGAAGCTGCCGGTCCTCTTCCTGGTCGAGAACAACCTCTACGGGATGGGGACGGCGGTCGAGCGCCACTCGGCCCAGACCGACCTCTCGAAGAAG
>DASUNU010000190.1:0-22925 GCA_036276995.1 Solirubrobacterales bacterium | reverse complement strand
TGCCGAGGTCGACCCCGGCATCCGCGAGGCCGACCTGCAGGCCCTCGACGCCGCCGCCACTCTTGCCGCCGGCGGCAAGCGCCTGCGGCCGATGCTGGTCCTGCTTTGCGCCGGTGAGTCGGGCGGCGGCGCCTCGGTCCGGGCGGCGACGGCGATCGAGCTGATTCACATGGCGACCCTGGTCCACGACGATGTCCTCGACGAAGCGCCGCTGCGCCGCGGCCACCCGACCGTGGCCGCCCGCTCGGGACGCGCCCGGGCCGTCGCCACCGGCGACCTGCTCTTCTCACGCGCCTTCGGCCTGCTCGCGGACGCCGGCGACGAGCGCGCCGTGCAGCTGCTCGCCGCCGCCGCGGTTGCCCTCGCCCGCGGCGAGCTGGCTCAGCGCCAGGACGCCTTCGACCTGGCGATCTCCGAGCAGCGCTACCTCGAGCGCTGCCGGCTAAAGACTGCGGCGCTGTTCGACTGTGCCTGCCGGCTCGGCCACGACGACGATCACCTCGGCGCCTTCGGGACCGAGATCGGTCTCGCCTTCCAGCTCCTCGACGACGTCCTCGACGTTGCCGGGCCACCGGAGCGGACCGGCAAGGCGCGCGGCACCGACCTGCTCGACGGCACGATCACGCTGCCGCTGATCGAGGCTGCCGAGGTCGACCCCGGCATCCGCGAGGCCGACCTGCAGGCCCTCGACGCCGCCGCTGCCGCAGCGCTTTGCGACCGCATCGCCGCCACCGGCGCCCTCGACCGGGTTCGCGACCGCGCCCTGGCGATGGTCGCGAGCGCGAAGGCGCAACTGCAGAGCGCCCATTTCGAGCCCGAACAGCGGCAGCTGCTGAGCCTGGTCGCCGACGGCGTCGTCCAGCGCTACAGCTAGCCGCGCCAAATTAGGAGAAGTCGTCGGCGCCGATCAGGTCGGCGTTGAGGGCGACGACGAAGGCGTCGGCCATGTCGGTCATGTTGGCGTGCTCGAGCGCCTTCAGCTCGTCGGCGAGCTCGTGGGCGCCGAGGTCGAGCTGCTCGTCGAAGGCGTCGATCTCGCTCTCGCCGTGCACCCCCTGGCAGGACCACTCGCACTCGGGGCAGCGACGCCAGACCCGCCAGTGGGTGCGATCGCCGGCCTGCTCCCAGCAGGTCGGCTGGACCAGGCAGGAGCCGCACTCGGGGCAGATGTGCATCGCCTTCCCCGCCTGGGTGTGGTTGTGACTGGGCTCCCTCATCTCCGTACATATCGAAACCCAGAAAGCCGCACTCGATTTGCGGTCGCTTGCTTGAAACGCAACAAAACCCCACTACCGAGTATCTAATTGCGCAAGTCGAGCTGATCCCGCCGCCATCCGTGGCCGTTACCATTGACGGGATGCCAGGAAACATCGGACTTCCAGAGATCGCGATCGTCCTCATCATCGCCCTGCTCGTCTTCGGCCCCAAACGGCTGCCCGAGCTCGGACGCTCGCTCGGCCGCGGGATCCGCGAGTTCAAAGGCTCGATCGGCGGCGACCACGACGACGAGCCCGAGAAGCCGAAACTCGAGACGCCCACGCCCGCTCCCAAAGCCGGCGACCTTTCGGCCGAGCCCGAGGCTGACGTAATCCGCAACAAGACCAGCTGAGGCACGGCGATGGCCCGCCGCGTCAAGGCGGTCTCGCACGACGATCGCCTCACCCTCGTCGAGCACCTCGACGAGCTGCGCAACCGGCTGATCGTCTGCCTCGCAGCCTTCGGCGTCGCCCTCGCCCTCTGCTTCTGGCAGAACCACCTGCTGCTCGAGATCGCCGGCGGCCCGCTGCCCGAGGACCACGACCAGCTGATCACCTTCGGCGTCACCGAGCCGTTCACGACCACCCTGACGGTCTCCGTCTACGGCGCCATCGTGCTCTCGCTGCCGGTCCTCCTCTACCAGCTCTACGCCTACGTCCTGCCCGCCTTCAGCCGGGAGGAGCGGCGGGTGGTGCTGCCGATCCTGCTGCTCTTCCCGGTCCTCTTCCTGGCCGGGATCGCCTTCGCCTACTTCGTCGTGATGCCGGCCGCGGTCAACTTCCTGCTCAACTTCAACGACAGCCAGTTCAACATCCAGGTGCGGGCGCGCGACTACTACAGCTTCTTCTCGATGACCGAGATCGCCTGCGGCCTGCTCTTCCAGCTGCCGCTGGCGATCATCGCCGTCGTCCGCCTCGGCATCGTCCGCATCGACCAGCTCACCGCGAACCGCCGCTACGCCTATCTGGCGATGGCGGTACTCGCCGCCGCCCTGCCCGGGGTCGACCCGGTGACGATGCTCATTGAGATGGTTCCGCTGCTTGTTCTATACGAGTTGAGTATCTTGCTTGCCCGGGCTTTTGCCCGGCCGGGCGCAGCGGGAATGGCGGAGCCTTCGACTCAGGAACGGTGAAGAACTAATGGCGTCAGACGGTGGTGAGCGCAGGATGCTTTTCGACATTCGCGGTCGGCGGCGCAATGTCGTCAAAGTCGTCTACGCGGTTCTGGCCGTGCTGATGGGGCTCAGCCTCTTCATCCTCGCCGGGCCGATCGGCAACATCTTCAACACCGGCGGCAGCGGCGACGCCTCCGGCCAGTTCGAAGACCAGGCGGCGCGGATCGAACGGGAACTGAAGAAAAACCCTGAAGATCCCGGCCTCCTGCTGAACCTGACCCGGGCGCGGATCAACGCCGGCAACGCAAGCGCGGAAATCAACCCCGAAACCGGCGCCGCCGCCTACACGCCAGAGGCGCGCCAGCAGCTGGCGCTGGCCAGCGAAGCCTGGTCCAAATACCTGAAGGCGACCGACGAACCGAGCGCCGGCGGCGCCCAGTTCGCTGCCCAGTCCCTGTTCAGCCTCGCCCAGACCTCGCGCACCGCCATCGAAGCCTCCGCGAACGTGCGCGCCGCAGCGCAGGCCCAGGCGATCGTCGCCGACCAGCGCCCGAGCCTGGGCAGCCTCAGCACCCTGGCGATCTACCGCCTCTTCGCGTTCGACTACGACGGGGCGGAGAAAGCGCGCAAAGAAGCGGAGCCGTTCGCCAACACCAAATTCGAACGCGAAAACCTCGGCAAAGAATTCGACCAGACCAAAAAAAGCGCCGAAGAATTCGAGAAACAGCTCGAAGAAATCGAAAAAGAAGCGAAGAAAGCCCGCGAAAAAGGCGAACCGAGCGTCGCCAACCCGCTGGGAGAAAACAACCCGCTGGCGGCGCCGGGCGGGTGAGATGGGCCGCGAAGGACTCGAACCTTCAACCTTGAGCTTAAGAGGCTCCTGCTCTAACCAGTTGAGCTAGCGGCCCGGGGTCGCCAAGTATAGGAAGACGTGGCTCGAGGGGTGCCCTACCGGACCACGGTGCAGGCTTTTTCGACGCTGCCGTCGATCACCGTGCCCTCCTCGAAGGTGAAGCGGCCGTGGGTGTCGAGAACGCCGTCGCGGCAGCGGGCGGAGACGTAGCTGCGCTTCACCCCACCCGCTTTGTAGCGACGGCCGACCTCGGCCTCGACGTAGGTGATCGAGGCAAGGCCGCTGGCGATCTGGGGGAAGTCGAGGGTGACGCGGTAGCGGAACGGGCCCGGACGCCGTTCGATCGGGGCGACGATCGCGAAGGTCTGGGCGGCGGGGGCCGGGGTGCGAGCGTGCAGGATCACGGTCGGGTTGCCGCCCTGCCGCGGCCCGTTGAAGAGGATCAGCGGCGAGCTGACTGGGACCGGCCCGTCGGCGAGCTCGACCACCGCTTCGACCTTGCCTTCGCCGACCAGCGCCGCGCCGCAGGCCTGCCGCGCCTCGCTCGTGCTTGCCGCGGCAACCCGATCGGGTGCGCAGGTCGGGAGCCCGTTGACATCGAGGCGGCCGTCGCGGTCGAAGTCGATCTTTGCCTGCGTCAGCGCCGGCGGCCGCGCCCCGACTTTGGCGGCGATGTCGAAGTAGCCGCGGAAGTCGATCGCGGCGTAGCCCTTGCGCGGCAGCGTCCGTGGGTGAAAGCCGCCGTCGGCATGGAGGACGATGTTGTTGACGATGACCAGCGCCCCGCTCGCGCTCGAGGCTGCGAGCAGCACGATCAGCCCGCAGAGCGCCGGCAGCAGCTTTCCGCTCAGCCGCCGACGCGACATGGCGAGGTGAGGGTGCCGGGGAACATGCTGCCGTCCGTGGTCCGGATCTTGCCGCTGACCTGTAGCCGGCCGCCGGCGCAGTGGGCGTTGACGTAGCCGACGGTCCTGCCGCCGCGTTTCCAGGTTTTGCCGATCGTGGCTTTAGCCAGGGTCGGGGCACCGTACCCGCCAGCGATCTCAGGCACCGGGATGTCGACCTGGAAGCCGTAACGGCCGTGGCTGATGCGTTCGATCGGGACCGGCACCAGCACTGCCCGCGGCGATGGCACGGTCTCGTAGGCGTGGATCAGCAGGCTCGGCATGCCTTTGGCCGGCGGGGCGTTGAAGAGGGTCAGGGGAGAGCTAATTTCAGTCGGGGCCTGGCCGGGGAGCCGCACCTCGGCCCGGCCGGTGCCTTCGCCGACGATCGCTCCGGCGCAGCGTTTGCGCGCGACCTGGGGCGTGGTTTCGGCCAGCTTCGCCGCCGTGCAGACGGGCAGTCCCTTGGTATCGACGGAGCCGTGCTTGTCGAACATGAAGAGGATCTCACTGAGGACCAGCGGCGCCGAGCCGTCGCCGGTCTTGATCCGGGTGACGCTGCCGACCTCGACTGGAGCATTGCCACGGGCGGGCAGCTCGCGGGGGGCGACGCTGAGGGTGGCGCTGACCAGCGTCTTGTCGATTTCGATCTTCAGCGCCGAGGCCGAAGCGACGCCGATCAGGGCCAGCGCAGTTGCGGCCAAAATCGTTCTTAACACATTCTTCCGCAACTGTTCGTTCCCTCCCTCGGCCCGGACGGTCAAACTACCACTGGATGCGAAGGAGGAGGAGCAGGGATCGGCCCGGGTCCGAGGGAACGGACTCGCCCAATCGCCCACCGCTAACGCTGCGCCACCCGCGCGCAGTTCTTGCCGTGGCCGCGGTGGTGCTCGCCGTGCTCGGGGTGATCGGCACCGGGGTCGAGCACAAGCTCGACCCGACCACGCTCGACGTGCCCGGCACCGGCTCCTACGAGGGCAACGCGATGCTGCGCGAGCATTTCGGCGACTCGGCCCCGTTCGCGATCCTCCTGCAGGGTCCGCCCGAGGCGATCGACCGCCAGGGGCCGAAGCTGATCCGCGCCCTGCGCGAGGACCCCCAGGTGTCCACGCTCTCGCCCTGGGACGAAGGCGACGTCGAACAGTTACGCCCTGGCCCGCGCCGGGCACTGATCCTGGCCGACTTCCACGTCGGCGTGAAAGAAGCCGTCAACGACGTCGTGCCGGAGCTAGAAGAGACGCTCGAGCAGCAGGTCCACGCGCCGGTCAAGGCAACGCAGACCAGCTACGCGACGATCTCCCGCGCCCTGCAGGAAGTCTCGATCGACGCCAGCGAGCGCGGCGAGCTGATCGCCCTGCCCTTCCTGCTGATCGTGCTCCTGCTCGTCTTCCGCTCGCCGATCGCGGCGGCGATCCCGCTCGCCTTCGGAGCGGTGACCGTGGTCGCCTCGCGCGGCATCCTCTACTTCCTCACCAACTGGTTCGACATCGATGCCTTCGCGCTGACCGTCTGCACGATGATGGGTCTGGCGCTGGGGGTCGACTACGCGCTGCTGATGGTCTCCCGCTTCCGCGAGGAGCTGGCGGCGGGGACAGAGAAGGTCGAAGCGGCGCGGATCACCCGCCGCACCGCCGGCCGCACCACCGCCTTCGCCGGCAGCACCCTGCTGCTCTCGATGATCGTCGCGATGTTCATCGTCCCCGGCCCGCTGCTGGCGTCGCTGGCGGGGACGGTGGTGATGGTGGTGATCCTCAGCGTCGTCGTCGCCACCGTGGTCGGCCCGGCCCTGCTCTCGCTGGTCGGCGACAACGTCGACCGCTGGCGGATCGGCTCGGCCCCGGTCGAGGGCGACTCGCGCCTGATGACGATGGTCGGCGCGGCGCTGCGGCGACCGACCTTGGTCGCGGCCGTGATCGGCGGCGTGATCCTCATCCTCTCGGCCCCGGCGCTGGCGCTGAAGACCGGCCCGCCCTCGCCCGAGCAGCTCTCGATGGACAACCAGGCGCGTGAGGACGCGGAACTGATCGCCGACCAGGTCGCGCCCGGCTTCGAAGCCCCGTTCCAGGTCGTCGCCGCCGATACCGGAGGCCCGATCACCACCGCCGAGGACCTGGCCGCGCTGAGCGACTTCCAGCGCAAGATCGCGGAACTGCCCGGCGTCCAGGTCGTGATCGGCCCCGGCCAGGTCGCCGCACGCACCGAACCGCTGCGTGAACAGGGCAACGCGATCTTTGCCTCCGACGGGGAAATCCCCCAGATCAAACAGCTCGGTCGGCTGGGCCGCCAGCTCGGCCTGGCCGCGGGCGGGGTCGAGCAGCTGCGCGGCGGCATCGCCGAAGCGAGCAACGGCGCCGGTCTCCTGGCCCAGGGCTCCGACCGGGCGGGCGAGGGCGCGGAGCAGATCGCCAACGGGATCAGCCGCGCCGCCAGCGGCAGCCAGCGCGCGGTGAGCGCGCTCGACCGCTTCTCCGCCGGCGCCAAACGGCTCTCCGAAGCGCAGGAACAGGCGGCGCTGGGGGGCCTGCAGCTGAAGCTGGCGGCGCGCGACCTCGGCGGGCCCAACCTCCGCGTCAACGCGCTCAACCGCTCGCAGAAAGCCGAAAAGTCGCTGAAGCAGGACGCCAACGTGACGCTGCCGAAGCTGATCGCTCCGGCCAAGGCCGCCGACGAGCAGCTGAAGACGGCGCTCTCGCAGCTGCAGGGGATGACGGTCGGCAAAGAAGACCCGAACTACGCCGCCGCTCTGGAGGCGGTCCGCCGCGCCGCCGCCGCGGTCAGCGGCACCGACCCGATCGGCGGGGCCCCCTACGCGCCCGAATACACCGGGCTGCCGGCTGAACTGGAAGCGCTGCAGGCGCGTCTGCTCGAGGACCTCGACAACGTCGAACACACGGTGGACTGGCTGCAGTCGAACCTGGTCAACCTGGAGAAGTTCGCCAACGCGGCCGAGCGGCTCTCCGACGGTCTTTACGACATCCAACGCGGCGGCAAGCAGCTTGCCAGCGGGGCCGAAAGGCTCGACCGGGCGGCGAAAAACCTCGGCAACGGCCTCACCCAGCTCAGCACCGGCGCCGTCGCTCTGGTCGCCGGTATCGACCGCCTCAGCGGCGGTGCCGAAGCGCTGGAAGCCGGACTGACCGAAGCGGTCGATCAGTCGGCGCCGCTGCCGGTCGGCCTCAACCGCGGCAGCGTCCAGGTCCTGACCAGCAAGAAACAGGTCCAGGACCAGATCAGCCAGGTCGCCGACGCCTCGCCCAACCTCTTCAACTCCGGCTACTTCGTGCTCTCGACGATCGACGGGGCGCCGCCGGCGACCCGCGACGCGGCGGGCCAGGCGATCGACCTGCAGAGCGGCCAGGCGGCCACGATCCGGGTCTTCTCGCGTTACTCCTTCAACACCCCGGGCTCGATCCGGCTGAACAAGACCCTGAACGAGGACGCGCGCGAGTTCGCCGCGCAGACCGGGTTCGTCACCGGCGTTGCCGGCGGCGCCGCCCAGGTCAACGACTTCACCCGGGTGACCAAGAACCGCTTCCCGATCGTCGTCGTCGCGGTCACCCTGGCCACCTTCCTGGTCCTGATCCTGGTCTTGCGGGCGATTCCGCTGGCGGCGCTGGCGGTCGGCCTGAACCTGATCACGGTTGGGGTCGCGTTCGGGGTCCTGACCATGCTCACCTGGCTGCCCGAGGACGTGCCGCTGGGCGGGCGCAACTACGTCGAAGCGATCGGGGCGACGATGATCTTCGGCCTCGTCTTCGGCCTCTCGATCGACTACGCGGTCTTCCTGCTCAGCCGCATGCGCGAGCACTACGACGAGCACGGCGACAACGCTGCCGCGATCAAGTTCGGGCTGGACAAGACGGCGCGGGTGATCACCGGCGCGGCGGCGATCATGATGGCCGTCTTCATCGCCTTCGCCGGCGCCCCGGCGGCGACCGTGAGCCAGCTCGGCATCGGCCTCACCGTGGCCGTGATCCTCGACGCGACGGTGGTCAGGATCGTCCTACTGCCGGCCCTGATGCTGCTCGCCGGCGACCGGATCTGGTGGCTGCCGCGCTGGATGGACCGTGTCCTGCCCAAGTTCGAGGTCTGAGCAGCGCAAAAGCTGCGCGTTGATTTGGAGTTAAGCGCCCCGCTCCTGAACGTGTGGCGGGGGGCGGCTCGGATACGATCAGGCCGCCCGTTCCACCGGGTCGGAGGCCGGGGAACGACTATTGCGACGACCCGTGGCTGCCAATTCTTCAGGCGAGGAGAGAAGCTCGGCGACCGGCCGGGGGGTCACCCCTGCCCGGATCGCGGTGATCGCGGCCCTGGCGGTGGCGGTGATCCTGCTCGCGATCGTCCTCCTCGGCGGCAATGGCGGCCACAAGTACACCCTGGTCTTCACCAACGCCGGCCAGCTCGTCCCCGACAACCAGGTGCTGATCGGCGGCTCGCCGGTCGGCTCGGTGGAAAGCATCGAGCTCAGCGACGACAACCTGGCGGTGATCAACGTCGAGGTCGAACAGGAGCTGCACGAGGGCACCACCGCGATCATTCGCGCCACCTCGCTCTCCGGCGTCGCCAACCACTACGTCTCGATCAGTCCCGGCCCGAACAGCAACCCGGCTCTCGACGAAGGGGCCGAGTTGGGCCTCGCCTCGACCACGACCCCGGTCGACATCGATCAGCTCTTCAACACCTTCCCGCCGCCCGTGCGCCGTGCCCTGGCCGACTTCATCAAGGGCAACTCGACCACCTTCACCGGTTATGCCGAGGAGGCCAACGAGGCCTACAAGTACTTCGGCCCGGCGCTCAACCGGACCGACGCCTTCATCAAGGAACTGACCGCCGACCAGCGGCTGCTGGAAAACTTCGTCGTCAGCTCCGCCAAGTTCTCGACCGCGGTCGCTGGGCGCGGTGAGGAGTTGACCAGCGCGGTCGGCAACGCCACCACCGCCTTCGATGCGATCGCCTCCCAGAACGTCGCCCTGAGTGAGACCCTGCGCCGCCTGCCGCCGGTGATGCGGCAGGCCAACACCACCTTCGTCAACCTCCGCGCCGCCCTCGACGACCTCGACCCACTGATCGAAACGTCGAAGCCGGCGACCAAGAACCTGGCTCCCTTCCTGGCGGAACTGCGCCCGGTCCTCTCCAAATTCAAGCCCTTCCTCGGCAACCTCCGCCTCGCCGTCGCCCGCCCCGGTCCGAACAACGACCTCGGCGAACTGCTGGCGATCCTGCCGACCGTGCAGGAGCGGGCCTCGCGGGCGTTCCCCCACTCCGAACAGGCGATCGCCGACTTCCAGCCGAACCTCAACTTCATCCGCTCCTACACGCCGGACATCTTCAACGGGCTCGGCAAGATCGGCCAGATCGCCGGCTACTACGACGGCAACGGCCACTACGTGCGCGCCGCGACCTCCGCCCAGAACCTCTTCCGCTACAACGGCGGCACGCTCGAACCGATCGCCAAGTCGCAGCAGTACGAAGCCTTCGGCGGCTCGGCCGGCCCGCGCCGCCGCTGCCCGGGCGGCGCGACCCAGTCCGCGCCTGACGGCTCCAACCCCTTCGTCAACCCGCCCGCCAGCGGCAGCAGCGTCAGCACCTCCGAATGCGACCCGGGGGCCGCGCCATGACCCGCGGCGCGAAGATCGCCGCAGCGCTGCTGGTCGCGGCCGTGGTCGTCGTCGCCCTGCTCCTCGGCGGCGGCGGCGGAAACGACGACGGCTACAAAATCCGGGCCGTCTTCGACAACGGCGGCTTCATGGTCGAGGGCGAGCTGGTCCGGGTCGCCGGCGCCGACGTCGGCGTGATCGAGTCGGTCGGCGTCTCGATGCCGGGCGAGACGGTCGCCTTCCGCGACGGCAAGCCGGTCGAAAAACCGGGCAAGGCGATCATCGTGATGGAGATCACCGACCCGGGCTTCCAGGACTTCCGCAGCGACGCCACCTGCCAGATCCGCCCGCAGTCGCTGATCGGGGAGAAGTTCGTCGACTGCCGCCCGACCCTGCCCCGGGCACCGGGCTCGCCCACCCCGCCGCCGCTGAAGAAGGTCCCCGACGGGGAGGCGGGCGAAGGCCAGCACCTGCTGCCACTCGGCAGCAGCGGCACCAGCGTCGACCCGGACTTGATCAACGACATCCAGTCGCTGCCCTACGCGCAGCGCTTCCGGCTGATCTTCAACGAACTCGGCGCCGGCCTCGCCGGGCGCGGCGAGGACCTCGAAGTCCTGGTCAAGCGGGCCAACCCGGTCCTGCGCGACGTCGACACGCTGTTCGGCATCCTCTCCGACCAGCGCGACCAGCTCGCCCAGCTGGCCGCCGACTCCGACGAGATCATGCGCCCCTTCGCGCGCGAGCGAGCCCAGGTCGCCGGCTTCTTCACCAATGCGGGCGCGGCGGCCCAGGCGAGCTCGGAGAAGGGCGCCGAACTGGAAGAGTCGCTGCAGAAGCTGCCGACCTTCCTGCGCGAGTTCAAGCTGACCATGCGCAGCCTGCAGGGCTTCTCCGACGCCGCCACGCCGGTCTTCGCCGACCTTGGCAAGGCCGCCCCGTCGCTGACCGACGCGACCCGGACCCTGACCCCGTTCTCGGAAGCGACCACGGTGGCGCTGAAGAGCCTGGGCGCGACCGGCGAAGCCGCCGGCCCGATCTTCGTCGAAGCCGAACCGATCGGCCGCAAGACCACCGAACTGTCGAAGAGCGGCGTGGTCCCGACCACCGAACTGGGGAATCTGTTCACCAACATCGACGAGACCGGCGGCTGGAGCGGCCTGGTCGAACTGATCTACAACACGGCCGGCACGCTCAACGGCTTCGACCAGTACGGCCACTTCGGCCGCACCCTGCTGACGCTCTCCAACTGCCTCGACTACGAGCCGGCGACGGGCGGCGCATCGGGCTGCGTGGCCAGGTTCACCGGGCCGAACGCCAGCGAAGCCGCGACCACGAGCGCCGATGCCCTCTACCGCCTCCTGCAGAGCGAGTTGGAATCCCGGACCGGCGGCACCTTCGCCGGTCCTGAAAGCGGTGGCGGCAACACCACCGGGCTCGGGCAGGCCGATGCCGCCGGCGGCGAAGCCGGACTTGGCGAAGCCTCGAAAACCGGGGGCACGGCCCCCCTGATCGACTACCTGCTGGGGCCATGAGGAATCGCGGCGGAATACAAGGAGTGGCGAGCAGCCCGATCCTGGTCGGGGCGGTGACGATCCTGGTCGTGATCGTCGCGGTCTTCCTTGCCTACAACGCCAACAACGGGCTCCCCTTCGTCTCCACCTACAACCTGAAGGCGAAGGTGCCCAACGCCAACGCGCTGGTCAAGGGCAACGACATCCGCATCGGCGGCACCCTCGTCGGCACGGTCAAGAAGGTGGTCCCGGTCCAGCTCGAGAACGGCAACGTCGCGGCCGAACTCTCGCTCAGCTTCGACAAGAGCGCCGAACCGCTGCCGGACAACTCGACGATCACGATCCGGCCGAAGTCGGCGCTGGGCCTGAAGTTCCTCCAGGTCACCCCGGGCGACTCCGACGAGGGCTTCGAGGCGGGCGAAACGATCCCGCTGAAGGCGTACACGCCCGAGCCGGTCGACATCGACGAGTTCTTCAGCATGTTCGACGAACCGACCCGCGACGCGATCCGCCAGACCCAGGCCGGCTTCGGCAACGCCCTCGCCGGCCGCGGCCCGCAGATCAACGAAGCGATCGGCGCCCTGCGCCGCTTCGCCGAAGTCAGCGGTCGGCCGCTGCGCACCCTGGTCGCGCCGAGCACCAACTTCGCCGGCTTCTGGCGGGCGCTGCAGAACCTCGCGGCCACGGTCGCCCCGGTGGCGGAGACGCAGGCCAGCCTCTTCGTCGCCCTCGACCGCACCTTCGCCGCCTTCGCCCGGGTCTCCCGCCCCTACATCCAGGAAACGATCGAACAGGGTCCGCCGACGCTCGACTCGGTCAACGCCGACCTGCCCGCGGTGCGCCCGTTCTTCGACAACTCCGCCCGCTTCTTCGCCGCGCTCAAGCCCGGCGCCAAGGCGCTCGGCGAAACTTCGCCGGTGATCGCCGATGCGCTGCACGCCGGGGTTCCGGTCCTCAACGCCTCGCCGGTGCTGAACAACCAGCTGCAGCCGACCGCGGAAGCGCTGGTCGCCTTCCAGAACTCGACCGGGGTCTTCAACGGCCTCGACCTGCTGATCGACACCAACGAGCTGCTCGAACCGTCGCTGCGGTTCATCGCGCCCTCGCAGACCACCTGCAACTACGTCACCCTCGCCTTCAAACGCCTGGCCAACGCGAGCAGCCAGGGCAACGACAACGCCCGCTGGCTCAACTTCATCACCTTCGCCCCGCCGGAAGGCCCGAACGCGGAGAGCGGCCAGGCCTCGGCACCGGCGAACGGACCCGACTCGAAAAACCACCTGCACTACAACCCCTACCCGAACACCGCCGCTCCCGGTCAGCCGCGCGCCTGCGAAGCGGGCAATGAGAAGTACGTGCGGGGCAAAACGGTGATCGGCAACGCGCCGGAAGTCTGGAAGGAAACCACTCGCGGGCAGGTCAACGGGGCAGCAGAAGAAGGGACGGCAGCAGAATGAGCCGCCTCCCGGAGCGCGACACCAGGCAGCACGCCAGCGACAGCCGCTTCAAGTGGCGGCCCAGCAACACCCTGATCGCGATCGTCTTCATCCTCATCTTCACGGTCGGGCCATACCTGGCCTTCACCAAACACGTGCCCTTCACCAGCTACGGCTACGAACTGAAGGCGACCTTCGGCAACTCCGCCAACATCGCCAAAAACTCGCCGGTGCGAATCGCCGGCGTCGACGTCGGCAAAGTGATCAGCAGCGAGCGCGACGGCGACGCGACCACCGTCACCTTCACCGTCAGCGACTCCGGCCGGCCGATCCACGACGACGCCTTCGCTGCGATCCGGCCGCGGATCTTCCTCGAGGGCAACTTCTTCGTCGACCTCGACCCGGGCAGCCCGAGCGCGCCGAGCCTCGACAGCGGCGACACGATCCCGGTCAGCCGCACCTCGACCGCGGTCCAGTTGGACGAAATCCTCACCGCCCTGCAGACGCCGGTGCGGGCCGACCTCAGCCGCTTCCTCGAGGGCTACGGGACGGCTCTGATGCACGAGCCGACCGCGGCGGAAGACGCCACCCAGCTGCCCGAGGTGCAGGGCATCACCGGCGCTGAAGCGCTCAACAACATCTTCAAGTACGGCGGCGACGCCGGCCGCTACAGCGCCCAGGTGACCGACGCCTTCCTCGGCACCGAGCAGCGCGACCTCCAGCGCCTGGTCGCTGGCACCGGCCGCACCTTCGGCGCCCTCGCCGCCGACGAGGCAGCCCTGCAGGGCTTCATCGACAACTTCAACGTCTTCACCGGCGCGCTCGCGGCGCAGTCGGCCAACCTCTCGACCACGATCCGGCTGCTGGCCCCGACCCTGCGCACCGCCGAGTCCTCCCTGGTCAGCCTCAACCGCGCCCTGCCGCCGCTGCGCA
The DNA here is from genome assembly GCA_036276995.1 of Solirubrobacterales bacterium. Taxonomy (GTDB): domain Bacteria; phylum Actinomycetota; class Thermoleophilia; order Solirubrobacterales; family 70-9; genus VAYN01. The sequence goes on along the minus strand of DASUNU010000190.1, from coordinate 9,340 downwards.
CCTACGCGATCGAGCTGACCCCGGCGGTGGCCGAGCTGCCCGACCTGATCAGCGCCTCCAAACCGTGGCTGGCCCAGGCCCGCCCGTTCCTCTCCGGCAAAGAGGGCGGCGGGACCGCCAAGCTGCTGGCCGAAGCGACGCCTGGGCTTGCCGGCGCCGCCCAGGCCGGCAAGGCGCTGGCGCTGCCGCAGCTCAACCAGACCAGCCTCTGCAGCAGCCGCGTCCTGATCCCGACCACCAACCAGACGATCAACGACCGCTTCAGCACCGGCGGCCCCAACTACCGCGAGTTCCTCTACATGCTCTCCAACTTCGCCGGCTCCACCCAGAACTTCGACGGCAACGGCCCCTACCTGCGCGCCCAGGTCGGCGGCGGCCCGGTCCTGGTCGGCGAACCGAACCCGCAGGGCAACCCGGACACGATCACCGACCAGATCAACTACGCCCACACGATCGCCGAGCCGCTCGGGACCCAGCCGCAGCTGGCGGGGCAGCCGCCGTTCAAACCGGAAGTGCGCTGCCACACCAACCCGGTGCCTGACGTCAACGGTCCGCTCGGCCAGGTCGGCCCCGCGTCGCCCTCGACCGGGGGGGTGAACCCATGAGCGAGCGCGAAGCCGGCGTCAGCCGCTGGCGACACTTCCGCGCCTGGCTCGGTCGCCAGTCCCGCGGTCACCGCAAAGACACGATCGCGATCATCGTCCTCGCTCTGGCCGGGATCGTGATGATGCTCGGCATCTTCACCCAGCAGAAGGCCTCGCTGCCGTCGTGGCTGCCGGTGGTCGGCGAAGAATTCGAGCACATCAGCGCCGAGTTCTCGACCGCGCAGGCGGTCACCCCGGGTCAGGGTCAGTCGGTCGACATCGCCGGGATCCAGATCGGCAAGGTCACCTCGGTCGACCTCGAAGACGGTCACGCGGTGGTCGGGATGGACATCGAGCCCCAGTACATGGAGCTGATCCACCCCAATGCGAGCTTCCTGCTGCGCCCGAAAACCGGCCTCAACGACATGATCGTCGAGATCGAACCCGGCAGCGGCAAGGAGTCGATCGAGGACGGCGCCCACTTCACGCTGGCCCAGACCGAACCGAACACCAATCTCGACGCCTTCCTCGCCACCCTGGACGGGGACACCCGCCAGTACATCCAGCTCCTGGTCGCCGGTGGCGCCCAGGGCATCGGCGGTCGCGGCAGGCAACTGTCCGGAGCGTTGCGCCGCCTGCAGCCCTTCGTCCATTACACCGCCAAGCTCAACAAGGCCGTCGCCGCCCGCCACGAGGCGATCGCCGACGTGATCCACAACTTCGGCGAGCTGACCACCGAACTGGCCCGCCACGACACCGAGCTGAGGCGCTTCGTCACCTCCTCCGACGCCGCCCTCGGCGACTTCGCCAACCAGCAGGACGCGATCCAGGAGACCCTGCGCGAGTTCCCGGCCGCGCTGCAGGCCGGCAACGCCGGCCTGGCCAGCTCCAAGCGCTTCTCCGACGTCGCCTACCCGGCGCTGACCGACCTGATCCCGCAGGCGCAGGCGCTGGTCGGCGCCTTCCAGGCGACCGAACAGCTCTTCAGCCAGACCACGGCGCCGCTGCGCGACCAGATCCGCCCCTTCACCCGCGAAGTCCGCCCGTTCCTGACCACGACGAAGAAGGGGGCGGCGCCGCTGAAGACGACGGTCGAAGGCTTCGGTAACTCTCTGCGAGGCCTCAATGCCTTCTTCAACCAGCTCGCCTACAAGCCGAAGGACTCGCGCCAGAGCTACCTCTTCTACCTGCCCTGGGCGAACCACAACTTCAACGCGGCGTTCAGCCTCCAGGATGCCGGCGGCCCGACGATCAGGGGTCTGGCGATGCTTTCCTGCACGGGTGCCAGCCTGGGATACGGGTTCGCTGAGGAAAGGCCCTTCCTGAAAACGCTCGTACGGGTGCTGAATATCCCGCGCGCCGAGGAAATCCCCTTCTCGCGCTCGCCGAGCGGACACTGCGAATACGGGATAACCGGCAAATGAGCAAGCGCGCCCCCAGCACCGGTCAGCTCCTGATCATCGCCGGCTTCGCCCTGTCCTGCTTCGGGATCCTGCTCTTCCTCTGGGTCACCTTCGGCGGGCCGACCCCGTTCCGGGCCAAGCCCTACGAAGTCAAGGTGCCGTTCAACGAGGCGACCCAGCTGGCCGAACAGTCCGACGTCCGCATCTCCGGAGTCAACGTCGGCAAAGTCCGCGAAATCGAGCTGGCCCCGAACGGCAAGCAGGCGCTGGCGACCGTCGACATCGACGACAAGTACGGGCCGCTGCCGGAGTCCACGCGGGCGATCCTGCGGACCAAGACGCTGCTCGGCGAGACCTACATCGAACTCACCCCCGGCTCCAAGGACGGGCCGCGCCTGGCCGACGGCGGCACCCTGCCGGAGGCCAACATCGCCGAATCGGTCCAGCTCGACGAGATCTTCCGCACCTTCGACGCCGAGACCCGCACCGCCTTCCAGAACTGGATGCAGGAAGCGGCGATCGCGATCAACGGCCAGAGCCAGGCGCTCTCCTACGGGCTGGCCGAGCTCGAACCGACCGCCCTCGACCTCGGCAAGCTGTTCCGGGTGCTCGACACCCAGCGGCTCGCGGTCTCGCAGCTATTCAGCAACGGGGCGACCACCTTCGAGGCGCTGCGTGGCCGCGAAGGCGAGCTCTCGAGCCTGATCCAGGCCTCCAACCAGGTCTTCCAGACGACTGCCGCGCGCGACCGCGATATCGAAGCCCTGTTCCGCGCCTTCCCGACCTTCCAGAACGAGTCGAGGCTGACGCTGAACCGGCTCAAAGCCTTCGCCGTCAACGCCAACCCGCTGATGAAGCAGTTGGTCCCGGCCGCCGAAGAGCTCTCCCCGACCCTGGTCGCCTTCGCCAACCTGGCGCCGGAAGCGAAGGGCTTCTTCGAAGGCCTGGGCCCGGTGATCGATCGCGCCCCGACCGGGTTCCCGGCCCTGCGCAAGCTCTTCCGCGACGACTTCCCGCCGCTGCTGCGCGCCGTCGATCCCTTCCTGCGCAACCTCAACCCGGTCCTCACCGGCCTCGACCTCTACAAACGTGAGACCACCTCCTTCTTCGCCAACATCGCTGCCACCTTCGGCGCCGAACTGCCCACCGAAAACGCCCGCGGCGAAAAGCTCAACTACCTGCGGACGATGGGGCCGATCAACCCCGAAACGCTCTCCACCTATCCGAGCCGCCTGGCGACCAACCGCAACAGCGCCTACAGCCCGCCGCAGTGGGCGAAAGACCTCGCCACCGGGCTGCCCAGCTTCCAGTGCAACTCGAGCGCCTCCGCCACCATCGCCGCGGATGCGGCCAACACCGACGCGATCAAGGAACGGACCAAAAAAGGCGAGACCAAAGAAGCCGAAGAACTGATCGCCAGCATCAAGCAGTACGCCTTCGGCGGCCAGGCCGGCACCAGCGGAGCCCCGGTCCCGGCCTGCATCCAGCAGGCTCCGCTCGAGCCGATCTACGGCAGCGGGGCGGCGAGCGCGTACCAGCGGACCTTCGAACAGAGCGGCCAGGCGAATCCGTAGAAGCGGCGCTTCCTGGTCGGTTGCAGGGGGCGCTGGTTCTTGGGCGAATCGGCTGTCGGGATCTCAGCTCAGGGTGTGAACTGCCACACCAACCGGAGCTGACTTTCAGAGGCTCCAACCAAGTCGAGCATTTGACCCTGCTCGTCGGATATCTCGATGAGCTTGATGCTCCCGTGCTCCTGCACGACCGTCCCTTCCTGCCCCTTTGGCCAGCGGCCGACAGGCTCTAGCAATACGACGACATCGAGTTCGTTGATCGATTTCGTAGCGGTTGCCATGGCGCTCAGTTTAGACCCCTGGGAAATGCGGTTATGAGCCAAGGCCTGGCACCCGGAGCGGCTATTCCCGAATTTGGTCGGATGCTGGAGACAGGTGCCACCTTGACACCGGAGCGAATCGCGTCCTCTAGGTAATCGATCTCTCCCAGCGTGATGCCGAGCAGGAGATCAAAGCCCTTCGCTTTGGCCCTTCCACGTCGGTGCGTATAGCTAAGGGAATAGTCCGCAAGCTTGGCTCGCACGTTCACTGCCTCCCCTGCGCGAGGCAACGGCACCCCGATCTTCGGCGGCCAGTACATGGCCGGCGACGTTATGGAGGCATGTCGCGCGTGTGGTGCACAGAATGGAGAGACTCTGCGCCGCCTTAGTCGCGCGTGTGTACCGGGAGAGCGGACCGCGGATAGATAAAGGAAAGGGCGGCCCGGAGGCCGCCCTTTCAGCTTCGCTCTCCCGCTGGGGAGAGGTGAATCCTTTAACTACTTGCCGGTGCAGGTCCGGATGACCTCAGCCGAGGCGCGGGTGCCGTCGGTGAAGACCGCGGTCCCGTGGGCCTGGAGCTTGCCGTCGGGGCATTTTGCGGTGAGGACGCCCTTTTTGTTGATCGTCAGGTTGAAGTCCGTCACCGAACCGTTACCGCCGGCGATCTTCGGGATCGTGGTGACCGAGCTGAGGCCGTAACGACCGTTGATCTTTTTCTTGATTTTGACGGTGGAGACGACCGCGGCGGGCGTCGGCACGGTCAGGTACGCGTGGATGTAGAAGGTGGTGGTGCCACCCGAGAAGCCGCCGTTGAAAGCGATGATTTTCGACTTGGCGGGAATCGGCGGCTGTTCCGGGAAGGCGATCGAAGCGGTCGCCTGACCGGAGCCGATGATTGCGCTTTTGCAGATCGCTTCCGCGTGCTTGGTGTCCTGCGACTGCAGTTTGGCGGCGGTGCAGACCGGCAGGCCTTTGACGTTGACCGCGCCGTTTTTGTCGGTTTCGAGGTCGAACTGTTTCATCGCCGGCGGGTGGGTCCCGTCTTTGGTGCGGATCTTGCCGGAGACGTTGAGCGTGATCGGCGTCAGTTTGGTCTTCGAGAGCGTCTTCGGGGTGAAGCCGCCGTTGAAGGTGAGTTCGAGGTTGCCCGCGACGACTTTGACCGGTTTCTCGGCCGTTGCGGACCCGGCTACGGCCAACGCCACCAAGGCGCCGACGGCCATCGTGATTACCAGGTACTTGCGCATATCCCTATATCTCTCCTTTGCGGCCTGCCCGTCCAGAGCCATAGCCGTCGAAAGCTTGTCTAGAACATCCCTCCAGCGGCTCAAACTACCACCCTGGGCCTTTAGATAAACCCCAGGATGAGGGGAAAAGAGCGCTCGACCGGATGGGAGCTTCGTTACCGCTCGAGCATCGAGAGCCGCACCCGCTCGCGCTCAGCGGCGGCTCCCTCGGCACCGAGGAAGGGCAGGGTGATCCAGAACATCAGATCGGGCAGGCGGCTCGGCAAACGGGCCGCGGCGCCGTGCAGGATCTCGCTGTAGAGAAGCTCGTTGACGCCACCGGCGAGCGAGAGCGAGGTGATCCCGGGCAGCTCGACCGAGGTCTCGGCCCGGCCGGACTCGAGGAAGCCGGTGAACTGGCGCAGGGCGGCGTCGCGACGGGCCAGCGCCTTCGGCCCGGCGGCGAGGACCTCGACGATCGCAAAGCGGGCCTCGTCGGGATGCTCGGCGAGGTGGTCGAGCAGCGCTTCCAGGCCGGCGGCGACCCGCTCCGCCCAGGGCGCTCCCTGTTTCGTCTCGAAGCCGACGGCGGTGTCGCTGAGCAGGTTGCCGAGCAGAACGTCGTAGGCGGCGAGAAAGCAGTCCTCCTTGCTGTCGAAGAGTTCGTAGAAGGTCTTGCGCGAGACCCCGGCGACGCCGATCACGTCGACCACGCGGGTCTCCGGGTAGCCGCGCTCGGAGACGACCTCGATCATCGCCTGGTGGATGCGTCTGCGCTGGGATTCGGTTACCGCCTCCCTCGGTAGACCGTGTCTCCCTCTTGGCAGCCGCTCGCTGAGCTTAGCCGCACGTTTGCTGGAGGCCACCCTTTGACTGTAGTGGAGACACCGGTTTCTGCAAGAATCGCGGTGGTTATGAGGGGGGTCTCGAAACCGTTGCTGGCGCTCGCCGCCATCCTGCTGCTGGCGTTCTCGCTGAGCGCCTGCGGGGGCGGCGACTCCGAGGACTCGACCGCGACGGCGACCACTGGTGAGGCGACCGCCACCGCTCCCCAGCAATCCCCAGGCGGGGAGGACGAGGCGGCCGGCAGCGCCGGCGACGACTCCTCCGGGGATGCCCCTTCGTCCTCCGACTCTGACTCAGGCTCGGCCCCCGAGCCGACCGGCGAGGGCAGTTCCGCCTTCCGCACCCCGGGCGGTGACAACAGCATCCAGAACTTCGGCGAGGAACCCGACTCGGACGAGATCGAGGCTGCCAACGCGGTCCTGGCGAGCTACCTGCAGGCCCGTTCGGTGGAGAACTGGGCGGCCATGTGCACTGATCTCGCGAAGGCGACGCTGGCGCCCCTCGAAGACCTCGCCGCCAAAGCGGCCCAGTTCAAAGGCAAGGGCTGCGCCGCGATCCTGAAAGGCTTGCTCGGCGCCTCCCAGTCCTTGAGCAGGACCAACACGATGACCGAGGGCATCGCCAGCTTCCGGGTCGAAGACGACCGCGGCTTCGCCCTCTACCACGGCCCCAAGGGCGTCGACTACTTCGTGCCGATGGTCAAGGAAGACGGCGAGTGGAAAGTCGGCTCGCTGGCTCCCAGCGAATTTCCCTAGCCGCCGCTAGGAATTGAGCCAGATCGTCTGGTCGCGGTCGGGACCGACGCCGACCAGGCGGATCGGGACGCCGACGAAGTCAGCGATGAAGCCGAGGTAGTCGCGGGCCGCCTGCGGCAGGTCGGCCTCCTCGCGGCAATCGCCGATCTCCTCGCCGAAGCCCGGCAACTCCTCGTACTCGGGCGTCGCCGAGTGCAGGATCGACTGGTGGTAGGGGAAGCTGTCGAGCACCGCGCCCTCCTTGGAGCGGTAGCGGACCGCCACCCGCAGCGGCCCGAGGCCGCTGAGCACGTCGAGCTTGGTGATCGCCAGCGAGTCCATGCGGTTGAGCCGGACGGCGTAGCGCAGGGCGACCAGGTCGATCCAGCCGCAGCGGCGGCGACGGCCGGTGGTGGTGCCGAACTCGTGACCGCGATCGACCATCCGCTCGCCGATCTCGTCCTCGAGCTCGGTCGGGAAGGGCCCGGCGCCGACCCGGGTCGCGTAGGCCTTGGCGATGCCCCAGACCTCGGTGATGTCTGTCGGCCCGACCCCGGCCCCGACCGTGGCCGCCCCGGCGATCGGGTTGGAGGAGGTGACGAAGGGATAGGTGCCATGGTCGAGGTCGAGCAGGGTCGCCTGAGCGCCCTCGAAGATCACCGTCTTGTCGCTGTCGAGGGCGTCCCAGCAGAGCTTCGCGGTGTCGGCGATGTGGGGCTCGAGCCGGTGGCCGAAGTTGACGTGTTCTTCGACCATCGTGTGCAGGTCGAGCCGGGGGTCGGGGGTGGCGGTCGTCGCGACCTCGTCCTTTCCCGCCTCCTCACCGGCTTCCTTGCGTTGTTTGCGGCGCTGCACCGAGAGTTCCCTCAGCGCCTGCTGCTTGGGCTCGAGGGCGGCGCGGATCTTGGTCCGCAGGATCTTCTCGTCGAGCAGGTCCTGGACCCGGATCCCCAGCCGCAGCGCCTTGTCGGCGTAACAGGGGCCGATGCCGCGCCGGGTGGTGCCGATCGAGAGCTTGCCGAGCTTGGTCTCCCCGGCCGTGTCGAGCAGCACGTGGTAGGGCATGATCAGGTGCGCGTTCGCCGAGAGCCGCAGGTTGCCGACGGGCACGCCCGCCCTTTTCAGCCCCTCGATCTCACTCAGCAGCACCCGCGGGTCGACGACGACCCCGTTGCCGATCACGCAGGTCTTCTCTGCATAGAGGATCCCGGAGGGGATCAGGTGGAACTTGAACTCCTCATCGCCGCGGACGATCGTGTGGCCGGCGTTGTTGCCGCCCTGGAAGCGCACGATCATCGCTGCGTCCCGCGCGAGCAGATCGGTGATCTTCCCCTTCCCCTCGTCGCCCCACTGGGCACCGACTATGACCACGCCAGGCATAAGCGCTGGATTGTGACGGGGATGGAATCCCGGTGCTTTGCGCGAACCGGGAATGACTTGGAACGAAGAATTTCTTTTCTGCGCACCACACGCGCGTCAGCATCGGGAACGATCTGAGCATGAGCCAAATTCTTCCAGTGCGTAGTGCGAACCGCGCTACGCTGATAGACATGACGCCGGCTCCCCCACCTATCTCCCTGCGCTTGGGCCGAGCGGGAACCAAAGCCCTCGAAGAGCTTGCGCGCGCCAGGGGCGTGAGCAAAGCGGAGGCTGCGAGGCAAGCCATTGAAGCGGCTGCCGCGAGAGAGCGGCGTCGGGAGGGACTCGCCGAGGAGGTTCAGCGCTTGATGGAAGACCCTGTCCAAGTCGAGGAGTCGCGGAGAGTGGCGAAGATGATGGAGGAAATGCGTGGTTCGTGGTGACGTCCACGCAGTGAACCTCCCCGGGGGGCGAGGACGAGCGCAGAGCGGACGCCGCTACGCGGTGATCGTTCAAGCTGATCGCATGTTGGCCATGTCTACGGTGATCGTCTGTCCCACCTCCCAGAGCGCCCGCGAGGCCAGCTTTCGACCGCGGGTTGAGGTGGCGGGCGATAAGACCCAAGTCCTCTGTGAGATGGTCGGCCACGTCGACCTGAGCAGACTCGGCAACCGGGTGGGCCATCTAAGTCGCGACGAGATCGACGCGGTCGATGATGCCCTCGAATTGGTACTGGCCTTGCGTTAGTCGCTCAATGCACGGGCCTGTACGCGTGCGTCGGGTCCAAACATAGGGACGGGATCGCCGCATATCTCGATAAGTCGGGACACCGTGCGAGGTCCCACCTCGTCTTCAAGTCGCTTGAGCCAGCTAACCATTTCCGGTTCTTGGCCATAGAGACCGGGGGCTTTTACCTCCGTGTCATCAAAGTCCAGATTCGTAGTGGCGATGATCGATCGCTTTTGCTCGTAGCGCTCGTTCAGGATCGAGTAAAGCTGCTCGATGACCCAAGCAGATCTTTTCTCGGCTCCAAAATCATCGATGTGAAGCAGATCGACCTGGCTGAGGCGATCGAAGAACTGGAGGTAGCTGTCGTCGCCCGCATCCCGTTCATAAGTGCCTCGAATTCTCGCTAGAAGCTTCGGCATCGTGTAGATCGCAACGGAGTAGCCCTTAGACAACGCGTGGCTGGAAATCAGCATCGAGAGACTCGTCTTTCCGGTTCCGGTACTGCCCATAAACCAAAGACCGCGTCCCGTCTCTAGGTTCTGGTCGAGTTCGTCAACAAAGGAGCGGGTGATCCCGACGGCGATCGGCTCGATTTCGGTGCTGACCGGCGGCCGCTCGAAGGAGACGC
>DASUNU010000189.1:0-2479 GCA_036276995.1 Solirubrobacterales bacterium | reverse complement strand
GGGGATCTGACTCTGCGGCTGGTCTACTTCTCAGCCGCCACGACCGGATGCTCCCCGGTCGGCGCCGGATCGCCCTCCGCCGGCTCCACGTGGAGCTTGGGGAGGATGCGGTCGAGCCAGCCCGGTAGCCACCAGGCTTTCTCGCCGAAGAGCTGCATGATCGCCGGGACCAGGACCGAGCGGATGATCACCGCGTCGATGAAGACGGCCGAGGCGAGGCCGAGGCCGAAGAGTTTGATGATGCGGTCGTCGCCGAGCATGAAGGAGGCGAAGACGGTGACCATGATCGCCGCGGCGGCGGTGATCACGCGGCCGGTCAGGGCGAGGCCGCGGGTGACCGCCTCGGTCGCGTCCTTGCGGCTCTCCCACTCCTCGTGGATCCGCGACATCAGGAAGACCTCGTAGTCCATCGAGAGCCCGAAGATGATCGCGAAGAGGAAGATCGGGAAGAAGGAGATGATCGGGCCGGTGCTGTCGACGCCGATCAGGTCGGCGCCCCAGCCCCACTGGAAGACGGCGACGATCAGCCCGAAGGCGGCGCCGATCGAGAGCAGGTTCATCACCACCGCCTTCAGCGGCACCAGCAGTGAGCGGAAGACGACCAACAGCAGCAGCGCCGAGAGCAGGACGACGACGCCGATGAAGAGCGGCAGCTTCTCGGCGATCGCGGTGCCGAAGTCCTCGAAGACGGCGTTGATGCCGCCGACGTGGATCTGGGCGCCGGTCCGTTCCTCGACCGCCGGGATCGCGTCGTCGCGGATCCGGTCGAGTAGTTCGGTGGTTGCCTCGCTCTGCGGCGAGGTGGTCGGGTAGAGCTGGAAGACGCCGGTGTTCTCGGCCGGGTTGAGCATCACCGCGGTCACCGCCTCGACCCCTTCGGCGCCTTTCAGTTCGTCGTGCAGCTCGACCAGCGCGGTGTCGTCGCCCTTCTCGGGCAGCGCCGCGACGATCTGGAAGGGGCCGTTGAAGCCGGGCCCGAAGCCCTCGGCGAGCAGGTCGTAGGCTTCGCGGGTGGTCGTCCCGGCCGGGTTGGTGCCAGCGTCGTTGGTGCCGAGCCGCAGCGACAGAGTCGGGATGCAGAGCGCGATCAGCAGCCCTCCCGAGAGAATCGCGGCGAGCCAGGGCCGGCGCTGGACCTCGCGGCTCCAGCGGAACCAGAAGCCATTTTCGTCGAGGCTGGTGCGGCGGCCGCCGAGCCCGGGGATCTTCAGCCGGTTGATCCAGGGCCCGATCAGCGAGAGCAGGGCCGGCAGCAGGGTCAGCGCCGCGATCATCGTGAAGAGGACAGCGATCGCGGCGGCGAGGGCGACCCCGTAGAGGAACTCGAGGCCGAGCAGCAGCATCCCCATCAGGGCGATGATCACCGTGATCCCGGCGAAGAGGACGGCGCGGCCGGCGGTGTCGATCGCCGCGATCGCCGCGTCGCGCTTCTCGAGGCCCTCGTCGAGGCCGTTGCGGAAACGGGTGACGATGAAGAGTGCGTAGTCGATGCCGACGCCGAGGCCGATCATCGCCGCCAGCGTGGTGGCGAAGTCGGCGGTGCTGAAGACGTGGGTGCCGAGGGCGACGAAACCGAGCCCGACCCCGAGCGCGAACAGCGCCGTGAGGATCGGCAGGCCCATCGCGATCACCGAGCCGAAGGTGATCAGCAGCACCACGACCGCCGCCAGCAGGCCGATCATGAAGGAGCTGTCTTCTTCTTCCTCGGCTTCGGCTTCCTGGATCAGGCCGCCGCCGAACTCGACCTGGAGGCCGTCGCCGGCCGCCGCTTCGCCGGCCGCCATCAGCTTCTCCGCTTCGTTGTCGGCCAGCTCGTTGCTGAAGACGTCGAACTGGACGGTCGCATAGGCGATCTTGCCGTCGTCCCCGATCGCGCCGGCGCCGCCCTCTCCGCCGTATGGGCTGGAGACTTCGCTGACGTGGGGCAGCCTTTCGATCTCGGTGAAGGCCTTCTCCATCTTCGCCTTGACCGCGGGCGACTCGACTCCGGCGTCGCTCTTGAAGACGATCTGCGCCGATTCGCCCGACTGCGCGGGGAAGCGGTCTTCGAGCAGGGTGAAGGCTTCCTCGGAGTCGGAGGCCGGCAGTTTGAAGTCTTCGCTGTAGTCGGCGCCGACCGAGCTCGAGATCATCCCGACCCCGATCAGGGCCACGATCCAGCCGATGATCACCGTCTTGCGGTGGCCGGTTATCCAGGTGGCGAAGCGTCGCATCGAGCGCGGCACGCTAGCAATCGCGCCGGTCCGGCTCGGCGGCGTCCCGGCGGGCGGCTAGATTCCCCGGTCGGATGCCTGATCCCTCGATCGCCCGGTTCCGACGGGTCATTACGTCTGCTTACGCCTCGCTGGAGGCGCGCCGCCAGGAGGTCAACGACCTCAACGTCTTCCCTGTCGCCGATGGCGACACCGGCGACAACATGGCGATGACGATGCGGGCGGTGATGGAGGAGCTCGACCGCCTCGACGGCCAGGAGGTCGAC
>DASUNU010000188.1:0-4845 GCA_036276995.1 Solirubrobacterales bacterium | reverse complement strand
AGGCAGCCGCCGATGCGGCGCCGAGCCCTGCGGGCGAGGACGCGCAACTGGGCGAGCTGACCCCGCGCGAGCAGGAGGTGCTGCGGCTGGTCGCCCAGGGCCTCAGCGACGCCGCGATCGCCGAGCAGCTGGTGGTCAGTCCCCACACCGTGCACCGCCACGTCGCCAACGTGCGCACCAAGCTGCGCCTCCCCTCGCGCGCCGCCGCGGTCGCCTACGCGGCCCGCGAAGGCCTGATCTAGCGCGCGCTGCGGACTTTTCTCCCGCTATAGCGAGGTGAAACTCCACAGCGCTCATTCCCGCCTGGCCGCTGGCCGGATCCGGCCATCTTCGGCCGGATGGCCGGGAAAGGCGACGAGAAAACGCCGCCGGATTGAGAGCTTCCACCTCGCCAACCAACACGAGGAGGAAGTTCCGATGAAGAAGTCGATTTACGCAGTGCTCGCCACCGCTCTCCTGGCCGTGATCGTGATGCCGATCGCCTTCGCCGGCGCCGCCGGCAAGGGGCCGGCGAAAGGCAACGCGAACGTGGCGAAACAGCTGAAAGCGCTGAAGCAGCGGGTGGCGGCGCTGGAAGGCAAGCCTGCTCCCACCATCCCGAAAACGCTGCCGCCCAGCGGCGCGGCCGGCGGCGACCTCGCCGGCACCTACCCGAACCCGCTGATCGCGCCGAACGCCGTTGCGACGGCGAAACTCGCCGACGCGGCGGTGACTGAGCCGAAGCTGGCCGACGGCGCCGTGACCAGCGCCAAGCTCGGCACCGGCGCGGTGCAGGCCGCGAACGTCGGCCTCGACAGCGTCGGCTCGTTCGCGCTGAAGGGCCAGACCGCGGTGGTCGGCGCGGGCGTTGCGGTCAGCGCCGGCGCGGCCCAGACCGCGACCGTCAGCTGCCCGGCGGGCCAGATGGTGATCGCCGGCGGCTACGCCTGGACCGACCAGGAGGCCAACTCGATCATCGCCAGCGCCCCTAGCGAGGCGGACCCGAACCAGACCTGGGTGGTGGAAGGCATGGTTGACGCGGGCAGCAACACCCTGTTCGCTTGGGCTAACTGCCTGACCGTCTAGAGGAGACCGGCGGGGCGGCCACGGACACCGCCCCGCCACCAACTTCAAGGACAAAGCACCCAACCAAGGAGACGACATGAACACGACCGATGACCAAGAGCTGAAGGGGCGCCACCGCAAGATGTGGGCCTCCGGCGATTACCCCTCGATGGTCGAGACCTTCCTGCTGCCGCTCGGGCCGCGCCTGGTCGAGGCCTGCGGGATCGGCCCCGGCATGAAGGTGCTCGACGTCGCCGCCGGGACCGGCAACGCCTCGATCCCGGCGGCCGCGGCGGGCGCCACGGTGACCGCTACCGACCTCACCCCGGAGCTGTTCGACGCCGGGCGCGAGCGCGCCGCTGCCGCCGGCGTGGAGCTCGAGTGGGCGGAGGCCGACGCCGAGAACCTGCCCTTCGGGGACGGCGAGTTCGACGTCGTGATCTCCTCGATCGGGGCGATGTTCGCCCCCCACCACCAGCAGACCGCCGACGAGCTGGTCCGGGTCTGCCGGCCCGGCGGCAAGGTCGGGTTGCTGAGCTGGACCCCGGAGGGGCAGATCGGGCAGCTGTTCAAATTGATGGGCCCCTACGCCCCCACCCCACCGCCCGGCGCCCAGCCGCCGCCGCTCTGGGGCAGCGAAGAGCACCTGCGGGAGCTGTTCGGGGACCGGCTCGAGTTCGAGACGACGCGCCGCGAGACCCTGGAGGTGACCGCCTTCGAGCGTCCCGGCGACTTCGGCGAGCACTTCAAGCAGCGCTACGGCCCGACGATCGCGGTCCGGGCCAATGCCGAGAGCCAGGGCAAGGCGGAGGAGTTCGACGCGGCCCTGGCCCAGTTCGGCGAGGAGCAGAACCGCGGCAGCGCCGAGGACGCCCGCTTCGAGCTCGAGTACCTGCTGACGGTCGGCACCCGGGTCGGCTAGGCGAGGCGGCGAAGACCGATGAGCCCCGCCGGGGTCCCCCTCGAAGAGCTGCGCTTCCGCCTGCGGGGTGAGCTCTACGGTCCGGGGGACCCCGGCTACCACGAGGCCTGCGCGCTGCTGGGCGCGCAGGCCGGCGGGCAGCCGCGACTGGTCGCCCGCTGCAGCGCCCCCGAGGACGTCGTCGCGGCGCTCGCCTTCGCCCGGCGCGAGGGCCTCGCGGTGGCGGTCCGCGGTGGCGGCCACGCGCTGCCGCGCTCGTGCGAGGGCGCGCTGCTGATCGACCTGGGCGGCATCTGCGACGTCGAGGTCGATCGCGAGCGGCGGCTTGCGCGGGTCGGCGGCGGCGCCAGCGCGGCGGCGATCGAGCGTGCGACCCGGACGCACGGGCTCACCACCACTCTGTGGCGCGAGGGCGAGAGCTGCGACGACCTGCGCGCCGCCCAGCTGGTCAGCTTCGAAGGGGAGATCCTGCGCGCGAGCGCCGAAGAGAATCCGGCCCTGCTGCGGGCGCTGCAGGCCGGCGATGCCGGCGCCGGCATCGTCACCACGCTGGAGCTGCGGCTTCGCCCGCTCGCCGCTTAGAGAGAGATGGAGCCAACCGGGATCGAACCGGTGACCTCCTGCTTGCAAAGCAGGCGCTCTGCCAGCTGAGCTATGGCCCCTCGCCGGAAAGTCTAGGTCAGCGAACCACGGCGCGTTTGTATTTGCGCACCGAGAGGACGGCGAAGACGGCGGCGATGCCGAGCGACCAGACGATCGCGAGCCAGACGTTGCTGCCGGCGGCGGGCTCGCCGAGGAAGAGGTAGCGCATCGCGTCGACCACGATCGTGAACGGGTTGGCTTCGGCGAAGGCCTGGAGGACGCCGGGCATCGAGTCGACCGGGACGAAGGCGGAGGAGATGAAGCTGAGCGGGAAGATGACGATGAAGCCGAGCGACTGGGCCGCCTCGGGCGAGGACGAGGTGAGGCCGACGAAGGCGAAGACCCAGGAGAAGGCGTAGCCGAACAGCAGCAGGATCAGCAGCCCGAGCAGGATGTGGCCGAGCGGGGCGTCGAAGGAGAAGCCGGCGATGATGCCCACGACCAGCATCACCGCGATCGAGAGCGAGTTGGTGGCGACGTCGCCCAGGGTGCGGCCGGCGAGCAGGGCGCCGCCCCACATCGGCAGCGAGCGGAAGCGGTCGACCAGACCCTTCTTCAGGTCCTCGGAGAGGCCGAGGGCGGTGACGAAGCCGCCGAAGGACATCGTCTGGACGATGATCCCCGGCATCAGGAAGTCGATGTAGCTGAAGCCGGGGGTGTCGATCGCGCCGCCGAAGACGTAGGCGAAGAGCAGCACGAACATGATCGGCTGCACGGTGAAGGAGAGCAGCAGGTCGGGCGCGCGGGGGATGCGCAGGAGGCTGCGGCGGGCGAGGACCAGGGTGTCGGCGAGGGCGTAGCGGAAGCCGCTCATCGCTCCCCCTCCTCCCCGTCCTCGTCCTCGGACTCGGCGGCGTGGCCGGTGAGGGAGAGGAAGACGTCGTCGAGGGTCGGCCGGCGCATCGCGATGTCGTCGATCTCGACCCCGGCCTCGTCGAGCAGGCGCACCGCCGCGGCGATCGCCCCCTGGCGCTCGCGCAGCGGCACCTGCAGGACGCCGTCGATCCGGCCGGGGCGCTCGGCGGCGACTGTGGTCAGCGCCGCGATCGCCGCCTCGACGTCGCCCTCGGACTCGAGCGTGACGTCGAGCCGCTCGCCCCCGACCTGGTCCTTGAGCTCGTCGGAGCTGCCGGCGGCGATCACCTGGCCGCGGTCGATCACCGAGATGCGGTCGGCGAGCGCGTCGGCCTCGTCCAGGTACTGGGTGGTGAGCAGGACCGTGGTGCCTTCGGCGACCCGGCCTTCGATCGTCTCCCAGAGGCCGATGCGGCTGCGCGGGTCGAGCCCGGTGGTCGGCTCGTCGAGAAAGAGGACCGGCGGGCGGGCGACCAGGGCGGCGGCGAGGTCGAGACGGCGGCGCATCCCGCCCGAGTAGGTGCGGACGAGGCGGTCGGCGGCTTCCTCGAGGTCGAAGCGCTCCAGCAGCTCGGCGGCGCGGGCGCGGGGCTCGCCCTTCGGCAGGTGGTAGAGGCGGCCGACCATCTCCAGGTTCTCGGCGCCGGTCAGGTTCTCGTCGACCGCCGCGTACTGGCCGGCGAGGCCGATCCGGCTGCGCAGCTGGGCGGCCTCGCGGACGACGTCGAGGCCGGCGACGCGGGCGCTGCCGCCGTCCGGGGGCAGCAGCGTGGTGAGGATGCGGACCGCGGTCGTCTTGCCGGCGCCGTTGGGCCCGAGCAGGCCGAGCACGGTGCCGGCGGGGACGTGCAGGTCGACCCCGTTGAGGGCGTGGACGTCGCCGTAGGACTTGCGCAGCCCCTCGGCCTCGATCGCCAGGTCGGCGGACATCGGGGCAACCTATCGAGTGGCCGACCCCGGCCGGCCGGGCGGCGGACTAATCGCCGAAGTCGATGTCCTTCGGCGGCTTCTGCTCGAACCAGAGGTTGTCGTCCTCGGGCGCGTCCTCGAGGAACTCCGGCGTGTCCTCCAGGGCGTCGACGTGGCTGGAGTCGGCGGCGGGGGCGGGCGGCTCCTCATCGTCGTCCTCGTCCTCGTCGTAGGCGTCGGCGGCGGGGAGCTCGTGCTCCTCGGAGGCCTCCTCCTCGGGCTCGGGGTAGTCCGGTTCGACAACCTCGACCTCGTAGATCGCCGTCTCTTCCTCGGCGGGGGCGCCGGGCTCATCCGGCAGCGGCGCCTCGAGGGCCTGGTTGAGCTCATCGGAGAGGCGCTGCTCGCTGAAGAATTCGTCGAATTCGTCGTTCGGCTCGTCCGCCTGGGGGAGCGGCTCCTGCGGCAGCGGC
>DASUNU010000187.1:0-10048 GCA_036276995.1 Solirubrobacterales bacterium | reverse complement strand
CCTCCTTCGCGAGCTTGTGGAAGACGATCACCTCGTCGATCCGGTTGAGGAACTCGGGCCGGAAGACTTTTTTCAGGTCGCCCATGATCCGGTTCTTCATGTCGTCGTAGGACATGCCGGTCTCGTCGGAGACGGTGAACCCGATCGAGGTGTTCTTCGAGATCTCGCCGGCGCCGATGTTCGAGGTCATGATCACGATCGCGTTGCGGAAGTCCACCGTGCGACCCTGGGCGTCGGTGAGGCGCCCGTCCTCGAGGATCTGCAGGAGGATGTTGAAGACGTCCGGGTGCGCCTTCTCGATCTCGTCGAGCAGCAGCACCGAGTACGGCTTGCGGCGCACGGCCTCGGTCAGCTGGCCGCCCTCGTCGTAGCCGATGTAGCCCGGGGGCGAGCCGACCAGGCGGCTGACCGCATGCTTCTCCATGTACTCGGACATGTCGATCCGGACCATCGCCTCCTCGTCGCCGAAGAGGAACTCGGCGAGGGTGCGGGCGAGCTCGGTCTTGCCGACCCCGGAGGGGCCGAGGAAAATGAAGGAGCCGGCCGGGCGCTTCGGGTCCTTGATCCCGGCGCGGGAGCGGCGAATCGCTTTCGAGACGGCGGTGATCGCGACCTCCTGGCCGATCACCCGCTTGTGCAGTTCCTCCTCCATGCGGATCAATTTCTTGGTCTCGGCCTCGGTCAGCTTGAAGACTGGGATGCCGGTCCACATCGAGACGATGTCGGCGATCTCCTCTTCGCCGACCTCGGGCCGCTCGCCGTTCTCGCCCTCCGCCCACTCGTCTTCGAGCTGGCGCTTGCGGGTGGTCAACTGGCGCTCGGTGTCGCGCAGGTTGGCGGCTTTTTCGAACTCCTGGGCCTCGATCGCGGCCTCCTTCTCGCGCCGCGTGGTCTCGATTTCCTCCTCGAGATCGCGGTAGACCGGCGGCGTGCTCATCGACTTGATGCGCATCCGCGAACCCGCCTCGTCGATCAGGTCGATCGCCTTGTCGGGCAGGAAGCGGTCGGAGATGTAGCGGTCGGCGAGCTCGGCGGCTGCTTCCAGCGCGTCGTCGCGGATCGTCACCCGGTGGTGCTGTTCGTAGCGCTCGCGCAGCCCCTCGAGGATCCGCACCGTGTCCTCCGGCGAGGGCTGGTCGACCTTGATCTGGGCGAAGCGGCGCTCCAGGGCGGAGTCGCGCTCGAGGTACTTGCGGTACTCGTCGAGCGTGGTCGCGCCGATCGTCTGCAGCTCGCCGCGGGCCAGGGCCGGCTTCAGGATCGAGGCGGCGTCAATCGCGCCCTCGGCGGCGCCGGCGCCGACCAGGTTGTGGAGCTCGTCGATGAAAAGGATGATGTCGCCGCGCTGGGTGATCTCCTTCATCACCTTCTTCAGCCTCTCCTCGAACTCGCCGCGGTACTTGGAGCCGGCGACCAGGGCGGCCAGGTCGAGCGTGTAGATCTGCTTGTTCTTGAGCAGCTCGGGGACCTCGCCGGAGTTGATCTTCGCGGCCAGGCCCTCGACCACGGCGGTCTTGCCGACCCCGGGCTCGCCCAACAGCACCGGGTTGTTCTTGGTCCGGCGCGAGAGGATCTGCATGATCCGCTCGATCTCGGTTTCGCGGCCGATCACCGGGTCGAGCTTGCCCTCCTCGGCGAGGCGGGTGAGGTTGCGACCGAACTGGTCGAGCAGTTTCGAAGACTTTTTTCCGCCCTCGCCCTGACCGCCGCCACTGCCGCCGCCCTGACGGCGACCGCCGGGACCGGAGAGCATCCGGATCACCTCGTTGCGGATCTTGTCCGAGTCGGCGTCGAAATCGAGCAGGATGCGGGCGGCAACGCCCTCGTTCTCGCGCACCAGTCCCAGCAGGATGTGCTCGGTGCCGATGTAGTTGTGGCCGAGGGAGAGCGCCTCGCGCAGGGCCAGCTCCAGCACCTTCTTGGCCCGCGGCGTAAACGGGATCTGACCGGAGGTGACCTCCTCGCCCGAGCCGACGATGCGAACGACCTGCGAGCGCACGCGTTCGACCGTGATGTCGAGGGACTCGAGGACGCGGGCGGCAAGGCCCTCCTCCTCACGCAGCAGGCCGAGCAGAATGTGCTCGGTGCCGATGTAGTTGTGCTTGAGCGTGCGGGCCTCCTCCTGGGCTAGGACGACGACCTGACGGGCTCGCTCAGTGAATCGCTCGAACAAATGAAGACCTCTTCTTGGTCGAACCCGGTAGGGCCGGGTTAGTACCGGTAGACGCCCGATCGATATCGGCAGGCGTCCATGTGTCCCATAACTCTACCGGGAGCGTCAGTCCGGCCATGGGGGCCGTGAATGCGGTAAGAGCGGGATTTCAGCTAGCCGGCAGCGCCTAGGCGGGCCAAATTCAGCTTTTCATCGCCGGAAACAGCAGTACCTCGCGCAAACTGCCGACCCCGGTCAGCATCATCACCAGCCGGTCGATGCCTAGGCCAACCCCGCCGGTCGGCGGCATTCCCTGTTCCAGCGCCTCGATGAAGACCTCGTCGTAGGGCTGGGCCTCGGCGTCGCCGCGGTCGATCTCGGCCGCCTGCTGCTCGAAGCGGCGGCGCTGCTCGTCAGGGTCGTTGAGCTCGCTGAACGAGTTGGCGATCTCGACCCCGCCGACAAAGGCCTCCCAGCGCTCGACCACCCCGGGCTGGGAGCGGTGGGCCTTGGCGAAGGGCGAGAGCTCGGCGGGGTAGTCGAAGAGGAAGGTGGGCTGGATCAGCCCCGGCTCGACCTCGCGCGAGAGCAGTCCGTCGACCAGCTTCCCCCACCCCTCCGCCGGGTCTGGCTCGCTCCCCATCGCCCTAGCCAGGGCCTCGCGGGTCGGGTGCTCGGCGATGTCGATGCCGGCCCGCTCGAGGATCGCCTCGCGCAGGGTGAGGCGCCGCCAGGGCGGCGCGAAGTCGATCTCGGTCTCGCCGCGCGGCACCTTGGTCGTGCCCAGCACCCGCTCCACCGTCTCGGCGACCAGCAGCTCGAGGTCGTGCGCGGTCTTCTCGTAGTCGGCGTAGGCCTCGTACCACTCCAGCATCGTGAACTCCGGGTTGTGCTTGTGCGAGACGCCCTCGTTGCGGAAGTCCTTCCCGAGCTCGTAGACGCGGTCGATGCCGCCGACGACGAGGCGCTTGAGGTACAGCTCGGTCGCGATCCGCAAGTAGAGGTCGCGGTCGAGGGTGTTGTGGTGGGTGACGAAGGGCCGGGCCAGGGCGCCGCCGTAGAGCGGTTGCAGGACCGGGGTCTCGACCTCGATGTAGCCGTGTTCGTCGAGCCAGCGGCGGATCTCGCTGATCGTGCGCGCCCGGGTGCGGAAGATGCGGCGGCTGTCCTCGTTGGCGATCAGGTCGAGCTCGCGGCGGCGGAAGCGGGTCTCGGTGTCCTCGAGGCCGTGGAACTTGTCGGGCGGCGGCCGCAGGCTCTTGGTCAGCAGGCGCCAGTGGTCGATCGCCAGCGAGAGCTCGCCGCCGCGGCGGGTCGCCATCGCCGTCCCCTCGGCGCCGACGATGTCGCCGAGGTCGAGGTTGACCAGGAGCGCGTAGGCCTCCTCCCCGAGCAGGTCCTCGCGGGCGTGCAGCTGGATCTGGCCGCCGCCGTCGCGGAGGTCGAGGAAGCAGGCCTTGCCGTGACCGCGGCGGGCGACGATGCGGCCGGCGACGCGGTGGCGCGAGTCGGTCTCCATTCCCGCCGCCAGACCCGCGTGCGCGGCCCGCACCTCGGCGATGTCCTCGCGACCCGAGAACTCGTGGGGGAACGGCTCGATCCCGGCCTCGCGGATGCGACCGAGCTTGTCGCGCCGGTCGCGGAGGACGTCGGAAAGCTTGGGCTGCTCGGCGCGCTCACTCATCGCCGCGCGAGCGTAACGACCGTCAGGCCTTCTCGATCTTGGTGATTTTCAGTTTCTTCTTTGGCCCGCGCGGCACCTCGACGGTGACCACGTCGTTGCGCTTGTGGCCGATCAGGGCTTTGCCGATCGGCGACTCGTTGGAGAGCTTGTGCTCAAGCGGGTTGGCCTCGGTCGAGCCGACGATCTGGAATTTCTGCGAGTCGCCGGTCTTCTGGTCTTTGACGTGGACGACCGAGCCGAAACCGACTTCGTCGGTGTTGAGCGCCTTCTCGTCGATCACGGTAGCGCGCCGCAGCCGCTCTTCGAGCTGGGCGATCCGTCCCTCCAGCAGCGCCTGTTCGTTCTTGGCGTCATCGTATTCGGCGTTCTCGGAGATGTCGCCGAATTCGCGCGCCTCCTTGATCCGCTCCGCAACCTCGCGACGTTTGGTCGTCGACAGGTGCTCGATTTCCTGCTTCAGCTTTTCGAGACCCTCTGGGGTGATGACCGCCTGACGACTCACTTGCACTACCTCGCTTTTGGAATTTTGGAGCCGCTAGAGCTGGCCCCCAGACCGAAAAAAACACCCCGTTGCAGCCACGAAACTCGCCGCACTCGGGGTCGGAGTCGCGGGATTATAGCGAGGGTCAAAATTGGGCAATCAGGGTGCTTCTAAGCAACGATCGCGGGCTCAGCGAGGTGCCCGATCAGCTCTCGAGCCCGGGCCAGATCGGCGCTGCGCTGCAGCTCCTCCGCGACCGCGGCGGGGGCCTGTAGGCGCTCGGTGTACCAGGGGTAGAACTTGCGCAGGTAGCGCTCCGCCCGTTCGGTCCCAAGGTGCTCCTCGGCCCGGTCGATAACCCAGAGCAGCTCCGCCACCACCTCAGCCGGGGCGGGCGGCTCCTGGCGGCGCCCGGTCAGTTCCTCGAACAGCCAGGGATTGCCGAAGGAGCCGCGGGCGATCATCACCGCGGCGGCGCCAGACTCCTCGTAGGCGCGACGGGCCGACTCGGCGTCAGCGAGGCCGCCGGAGACGATCACCGGCACCGGCAAGCGCTCAGAGAGTTCGCGGGTCAAGGCGTAGTCGGGCTGACCCTTGTGACCCTTGGTCGCGGCCCGGGGGTGAAAGGCGATCGCGGCGACGCCAGCCTCCTCGACCAGGCGCACGGCGAGCTCGAAGCCGGAGCGGTCTCCGGCCTGGATCCCGGAGCGCAGCTTCACCGTCACCGGCACTCCTCCCCCGCCCGCGATCGCGCCGCGGGCGAGGTCGAGCGCCAGCTCGGGGTCGGCAAGCAGTTGGGCGCCGGCACCGGTACGGCGCACCTTCGGTACCGGGCAGCCCATGTTGATGTCGATCAGGTCCGCCCCCGCCCCGGCGGCGATCTCCGCGCCTGAGCGCATCACCTCGGCGTCGTGCCCAAATAGCTGCAGCGAGACCGGGTGCTCGTCGGGGTGGATCCGCATCAGCTCGCGCAGGGTGCGCTCGTTGCGGTAGTGCAGGGCGAAGCTGGAGACCATCTCCGAGACCGCGAGGCCGGCGCCGTGGCGTTTCGCCTGCAGCCGCACGAACCAGTTGCCGATGCCGGCGAGCGGCGCCAACAGGACCCGGTTGGAGATCGACACGCCGCCGATCTCGAAGGGGTCCGTCAGCTCATGCTTGGTTCCGTTCATGGATCAGCCTCAGTCCCTTCAGGGTAAGCATGTCGTCGACCTCCTCGATCGTTTCCGAATACGGAACGACGATCGCGGCGTAGCCGCCGGTGGCGAGTAGCCGCGGGTTCGGGAGCTCCTCTTCGATCCGCCGGACGATGCCGTCGATCAGGCCGGCGAAGCCGAAGATGAAGCCGGAGTTGATCGCCGCCCGGGTCGAGCGGCCGATCGCTTCCCGCGGCTCTTCCAGGTCCATCCTGGAGATCCGTGCCGCCCGTTCGATCAGGGCGCTGAGCGAGGGCGCGAGGCCGGGGCCGATCGCGCCGCCGAGGTACTCGCCCTCGGCGGAGACGACGTCGATGTTGATCCCGGTGCCGAAGTCGACCGAGACGCAGGCCTCGCCAAAGCGCTCGTAGGCGGCGATCGCGTTGACCAGGCGGTCGGCGCCGACCTCAAGCGGGTTCTCGATCCGGATCGGCATCCCGGTCTTCACTCCCGGCCCGATCGCCAGGCACTCGGCCTCGAGATAGCGCTTGGAGAGTTGTTCGAACTGGCTGCCGAGCGGCGGCACAACCGAAGAGACGCAGACGGCGTCGACGTCGCCGAACGACATCCCGCAGAGCGAGAAGAAGCCGTCGATGCGCTCGGCCAGCTCGTCCCCCGTCGCCCCCGAGCGGGTCTGGAAGCGCCAGTGCTCGACCAGGTCCTCGCCCTCGAAGGCGCCCAGGTGCGTCTGCGTATTCCCAACGTCGGCGACGAGCAGCATCGGCGGATTATCGCGGCGATCGACTGGCCGGGTGGCCAAACCGGTGCCGAGGTGCATAGGATCGCCCGATGAGCGCGCGCCTTTTCGTCATCCCCGCCTCGCACCCGGCGATCGCCGCCGAGCTGATGCTGCGGCACAAGGGATTCGAGTACAAGCGCACCGACCTGCTGCCGGTGATCTCCAAGGGAGCCCTGCGTGCGGTCGGCTTCCCCGGCGTAACCGTGCCGGCGCTGAAGATCGACGGGCACAAGGTCCAGGGCTCACGCCAGATCGCCCGCGAGCTCGAGCGGCTGCGGCCCGACCCTCCTCTCTTCCCCGCCGACGCCGCTCAACGGGCCGCGGTCGAGGAGGCCGAGCGGTTCGGTGACGAGGAGCTGCAGCATCCGATCCGCCAGACCCTCTGGTGGGGGATGAAGAAGGATCGGTCACCGTTGCGCTCCTATTCGGAGGGCGCGAAGATCGGGATGCCGATCGGGCTGGCGGTGAAGACCGCGGCGCCAATCGTCGCCCTCTCGGCCCGCTTCAACGAGGCCAGCGACGCCAATGTCCAGCGCGACCTGGCAGCGCTGCCGGGAATGATCGATCGGGTCGACGAGCTGATCGCGGCCGGCACGATCGGCGGTGAGCAGCCGAACGCGGCCGACTTCCAGATCGCGACGAGCATCGGCTTGATGCGCACGATGGCCGATCTCAAACCCTTCATCGATGGCCGTCCGGCAGCCGAGCTGGCAAAGCGGTTCGTCCCGGACTACCCCGGTCACATGCCGCCGATCCTGCCGCCCGCCTGGCTCGAGCCGCTGCGCGGTTAGAGCGATCCGGCGCGGTCGACGCGCTGGCCCGCGGGGAGCGCCGCCAGGGCGTCGGCGAGGCGGGTACCGTCGGGAAGGGTGAGCTCGGAGTCGAGCTCGAGCAGCGGGGCGAGGACGAAGCGGCGGCTGGTGACCTCGCGGTGGGGCAGCCGCAGGCGCTCGGTCTCCAGCTCGATCTCGCCGAGCAGCAGCAGGTCGACATCGAGTGGGCGCGGGCTGTGACGGGGGGCGGCGAAGGAGCGGCCGCGCTCGGCCTCGACCGCCTTGCAGGCGTCGAGCAGCTGCTCGGGACCGAGCTCGGTGCGGATCCGGATCGCGGCGTTGAGGAAGTCGGGCTGGTCGAGGACCTCGCCGACCGGCTCGGTCACGTAGATCGAGGAGACGGCCTCGACCGCGACCCCGTGTGCAGGCAGCAGCTCGATCGCGGCCCGCAGGTGGGCGGCGGAATCGCCGACGTTGGAGCCGAGGCCGAGGTACCCGAGCACCGCTAGCGCTCGGCGTCGTCCTCGTCGCCGTCGACGGCGCGTTCCTGGGTCACCTCGACCGCGACCTCCTGGATCGCCAACGGCAACGGCGGCTCCGGCTTCGCCGCCCGCACCCGCACCGACTCGCAGCCGTAGCGCTCCATCAGGCGCTGGCCGACCACCTGGGCCAGGCGCTCCAGCGTCTTGTAGCTGCGCTCGGTCGCGGCGAGGGCGACGATGTCGCAGACCTGGGCGTAGTCGACCGTGTCCTCCAGCCTGTCGGTCAGCATCGCGTCGCAGTCGGGGACGTCGAAGGAGACGTCGAACTCGAGCCGCTGGCCGACCTCCTGCTCGGCCTCGGTCACCCCGTGGTGGGTGTAGATCGAGAGGCCGCGCAGCTCGACTTCGGCGCTCGACTCGATCCCGTTGGCGTGCGGTCCCTGAGCCTCCATGCCCGCCAACTTACCCGAGCACCGCCGCGGCGACGGCCATCGCCTGACCGACCTCGGCGACATCGTGGACGCGCAGCACGTCGGCGCCCTCGGCGGCGGCGAGTACCGAGGAGGCAATCGTGCCGCCGAGTCGCTCGCTTGCCTCGGAGCCGTCGAGCTTGCCGATGAAGCTCTTGCGCGAGGTCCCGACAACGAGCGGCCGCCCGAGCTCGCGCAGCTCGGCGAGCCGCCGCAGCAGCTCGAGGTTGTGAGCGGCGGTCTTGCCGAAGCCGATCCCAGGGTCGAGCCAGATCCGCCCCTCGGCGATCCCGGCCGCGAGCGCCGCCTCGACCCGCTCAGCGAGGAAGGATTTGACCTCGGCGACGACGTCAGCGTAGACCGGGTTTGCCTGCATCGTCCGGGGTTCGCCGAGCATGTGCATCAGCACCACGGTGGCGTCAGCGTTCGCGCAGACGGCCGCCATCTCGGGGTCGCCGCGCAGGGCGGTGACGTCGTTGACGATCGTCGCCCCCGCCGCCAGCGCCGCCGCGGCGACCGGCGCCTTCGAGGTGTCGACGGAGATCTCCGCTTCGGCCCCGGCCAAGCCGGCGACGACCGGCTCGACCCGCCGCAGCTCCTCCGCCAGCGCCACCGGCTCCGCCCCCGGCCGGGTCGATTCGCCGCCGACATCGAGGATCTCGGCACCCGCCTCTTCGAGCTCGCGCCCATGCGCGATCGCCTGGGACGGGTCCAGGTAAAGCCCCCCGTCGGAGAACGAGTCGGGGGTCACGTTGACCACCCCCATCAACTGCATGGGATCCCTCTAGCTGGCGTCGCCGCCGGCAAACCCAGGCCTGGGCCTGGGATTCGGGCGGGCGCCCTCGCGCTGGGCGCGCTCGGGTTCCGGGGCCGGCTCGGCCGGCTTGGCCGGGGCGTCGTCGTCATCGGCGAAGACTTCCTCAGGCGATTTGCCCGCCAGCAGGGCGCCAAACTCCCTGGCGTCGATCGTCTCCCGCTCCAGCAGCAGGTTGGAGATCTGGTCGAGATCGGCGCGGCGCTCGTTGAGCAGGCCGCGGGCCGTCTGGTGGGCGCTCTCGACGATGCGGCGGATCTCGTCGTCGATCTCGCGCGCGATCTCGTCCGAGTAGTCCGACTCGGAGGAGAACTCGCGACCGAGGAAAGGTTGCCCGCGATCGTGGCCGAAGACGCGCGGGCCGAGCCGCTCGGACATGCCGAACCGCATCACCATCTGCTTCGCCGTCTCGGTCACCTTTTCGAGGTCGTTGGAGGCGCCGGTGGTGATCTCTCCGAAGACGATCTCCTCGGCGGCGCGGCCGCCCAGGGTCATCGCCATCGTCTCGGTCAGCTCGGCGCGGGTGGTGAGAAACTTGTCCTCGGTCGGCAGGCTGATCGTGTAGCCGAGCGCCTGGCCGCGGCTGATGATCGAGATCTTGTGGACCGGGTCGCAGTTGGGCAGGAGCTCGCCGACGATCGCGTGGCCGACCTCGTGGAAGGCGGTGATCAGGCGCTCCTTCTCGCTCATCACCCGGGTCTTCTTCTCGGGGCCGGCGATCACCCGCATGATCCCCTCCTCGAGCTCCTTCATCGTGATCTCGCGGCTGCCGGAGCGGGCGGTCAGCAGCGCCGCCTCGTTGATCAGGTTGGCGAGGTCGGCACCGGTGAAGCCAGGGGTCTGGCCGGCCAGCGTGTCGAGCTCGATCTCGCGGCCCAGCGGCTTGCCGCGGGTGTGCACCTCGAGGATGTGTTTGCGACCTTTGCGGTCGGGCCGGTCGACGACGACCTGGCGGTCGAAGCGGCCAGGCCGCAGCAGCGCGGGATCGAGGATGTCGGGGCGGTTGGTGGCGGCGATCAAGATGATGTTGTCCTTCATCTCGAAGCCGTCCATCTCGACCAGGAGCTGGTTCAGCGTCTGCTCGCGCTCGTCGTGACCGCCACCCATGCCGGCGCCGCGGTGGCGGCCGACGGCGTCGATCTCGTCCATGAAGATGATGCAGGGCGAGTTCTGCTTCGCCTGCTCGAAGAGGTCGCGGACGCGGCTGGCGCCGACGCCGACGAACATCTCGACGAAGTCCGAGCCGGAGATCGAGAAGAA
>DASUNU010000186.1:0-35500 GCA_036276995.1 Solirubrobacterales bacterium | reverse complement strand
CGTCTTCCTCGTCCTCTCCGGCTTCTCCAACGGGGTCAACCTGACCGACGGCCTCGACGGCCTCGCCGCCGGCTCCTGCGCGATCGTCCTGCTCGCCTACACCGCGATCGCCTTCGTCGCCAACGAGCAGCAGGACCTGGCCCTGCTCTCGGCCTGCCTGGTCGGCGCCTGCATCGGCTTCCTCTGGTTCAACGCCTTCCCGGCCTCGATCTTCATGGGCGACACCGGCTCGCTCGGGTTAGGCGGCGCGATCGGGGCGCTGGCGGTGATGACCCAGACCGAGGTGCTGCTGCTGATCATCGGCGGCATCTTCGTGATCGAGGCGCTCTCGGTCGCGATCCAGGTCTTCTCCTTCAAGACCTTCCGCCGCCGCGTCTTCCTGATGGCCCCGCTGCACCATCACTTCGAGATGATGGCCTGGTCGGAGACGAAGATCATGCTGCGCTTCTGGATCGTCGCCGCGGTCTGCTCGGGGATCGGTTTCACCCTTTACCAGCAGTCGATCGGGCGCTGAGCGCTGGGCGCGGGCGCGCCCGGCTAGCGCTGCTCGGCCAGCGCCGCCTCGATCGCGGCGACCGAGGCCTCGCCGGCCAGCTCGACCGGCTCGGTGCTGCGCAGGGCGCGGCTGAGCACGAAGGCGCCCTCCAGCGCCGCGACCATCTGGATCACCAGCTTGCGCGCGAGTGGGCGGGGCAGGCCCTCCAACGCGAAGCGCTCGGTGCCGCCGGCGATCCAGGCCTCGAAGACGTCGGCGCAGGCCTGGCGCAGCTCCTCGTCGGTGCTGGCGGTCTCGAGGGCGACGGTGGCGATCGGGCAGGCGTCGGCGTAGTCGGTCTCGACCAGGGTCTCGGCGGCGCCGGCGAAGAAGGCGCGGATGCCGGCGGCGAGCTCGACCTCCGGCGGGGCGAACTCGCCCAGCAGCAGGCCGTAGAGCAGGCCGGAGCGCCGTACCGTCTCGGCGCCCAGCTCCGATTTGCCGCCGGGGAAGAAGTGGTAGAGCGAGCCGAAGGGGGCGCCGGCCGCGGCGAGGATCTGTTTGACCCCGGTCCCCATGTAGCCCTGGCGCCGGAACAGCTCGCCGCTGGAGTCGAGGATGCGGTCCTTGGTGTCGCTTGGCATCGCTCGATGATACGGTGCCGCCCACTAGAGCGATCTATCTAGTTCACCTGGAAATAGCGATTGCGGGAGGGGCGATGGCGGAGATGGCGCAGGTAGAGCTTTCGGTGGGCACCCTGGAGTACGGCGACAGCGGCGGCGCGGGGCCGGTCTTAGTGATGCTGCCGGGGCTGGCGATGGACGGGCGGCTCTGGGAGGGCGTGATCGATGAGCTCGCGCCCGGCTTCCGCTGTCTGACCCCGGTTCTGCCCTTCGGCGCCCACCGCCACCCGCTGCAGGCCGACGCCGACCTCTCGCTGCGCGGCATCGGCCGCATCGTCGCCGAGTTCCTCGAGCGGCTCGAGCTCGACGACGTCGTGCTCTGCTTCAACGATTGGGGCGGGGCGCAGACGATGATCGCCGACGACCTGATGGACCGGGTCGGCAGGCTCGCCCTGGTCTCCTGCGAGACCGCCGGCAACTACCCGCCGGGCCTGGCCGGCAACGCCGCCTGGCTCTCCTGCAAGCTGCCCGGTGGCCTGCAGATCATGCGCCTCACCCTGCGCAACCGCACCCTGCGGCAGCTGCCGATGGTCTACGGCCAGATGAGCAAGCGCGGCATCCCGGAGGAGCTGATGCAGAGCTGGCTGGAGCCGCTGCAGCGGGCCGAGATCCGCCGCGATCTGCGCAAGTACGCCGGGGCGGCGATGAAGGGGAGGAAGGACATCCGCGCCGCCACGCCCGCCCTGGCCGGGTTCGAGCGCCCCGTGCTGGTGGTCTGGGACGCCGAGGGGAAGATGATGCCGAACGACGAGGGCCGCGCCCTGGCCGGGGCCTTCCCGAACTCCAGCTACGTCGAGCTGCCCGATTGCTACACGCTGATCCCGCTCGACCAGCCGGCGGCGCTGGCCCGCGAGCTGCGCGAGTTCGCCGGCTGAGTTGGGCAGCCTTGGCGCGCGGAGGAGTCCACTAGGTGCAGCGCGTTGCACCGCTGCAATGCGTCGCAGTGCGCCAAAAGATTGCTACAAAAAAACTGCTCAAAGCAAAATGAGTTCAGTACGGTGCAGACAGAGCGGTGCGAAAAGGAGCGAACACCTGTGACTGTGCGCGTCGGCCGGGCCTGCTTCGTGCGGAAGAGGCGAAGTGCTGGCAGGAAGTGGCCGCGATGCGCCTCGATCGCCTCGAACGCCGTTGGCTGCTCGCTCTCGACTTCGTCGTCGCCGGCCTGCTGATCCTCGCCGCGCTGCTCGACACCGGCTTCCTGGCGAGGATGGTCCTGGTCGCCGGGGCGATCCGGGGGCTGGCCCTGGTCGGAGGCCGACAGGTTCTCCGCCGCCGGGGGCGAAGCAGGATCGTGTGAGTGTCCCGCCGCCGAAGCAGATCCGCCCGCCGCTGCCGCGGGGACCGTTCCTGGTCGTCGGCCTGGCCCGCTCCGGGATCGCCGCCGCGCGCCTCCTCGCCGGGCGCGGGGAGGAGGTGACCGGGGTCGATTCCGGAAATCCGGATGCGGCGGCAGGACTCCGGGGGTCCGGCGTCGAAGTGTTCTTGGATTCGGATGGATTGGCGCTGCTCGACGGAGTACGGACGGTCGTGAAGAGCCCCGGGGTGCCGCGGGAGGCACCGGTGATCGCGGCGGCGCTGGAGCGGGGCCTCGACGTGGTCGGCGAGCTCGAGCTGGCCTGGCGGGCGCTGCCCAACCGCTTCCTCGCCGTCACCGGCACCAACGGCAAGACGACCACGGTCGAGCTGCTCGGCCACGTCTACCGCAGCGCCGGCGAGCCGGTCGCGGTCGCCGGCAACGTCGGCACCCCGCTCTCCGAGCTGGTGGGCGCGGTCGACCCGGAGGCGACCGTGGTCTGCGAGTGCTCCAGCTTCCAGCTCGAGGACACGACCGAGTTCGCGCCCGAGTGCGCGGTCTTCCTCAACCTCGCGCCCGACCACCTCGACCGCCACCGCGACCTCGAGTCCTACCTGGCGGCGAAGCTGCGGATCTTCGCCAACCAGGGCAACGACGACCTCGCGATCTACAACGCCGACGACCCCGAGCTGGCCGGCACTGACCTCGGCGGCTGCGCCCGCCGGGTCGCCTTCTGCGTCGGCGACGCGCCCGACTGCGAGGTGGCGCTGGCCAAGGGGACGATCTTCTACGACGGTGAGCCGCTGCTCGCGGTCGAGGAGCTGGGCCTGTTCGGCGAGCACAACGTCGCCAACGCGATGGCCGCCGCCGCCGCCGCGCTCTCTCTCGGGCTCGGCCGTGAGGCGGTGCGGGCGGGGCTGCGCAGCTTCGCCGGGGTCCCACACCGACTCGAGCCGGTCGCCGAGATCGGCGGCGTCCGCTTCGTCAACGACTCGAAGGCGACCAACGTCGCCTCGGCCACGGTCGGCGTCCGCGCCTTCGCCGGCGGCGTCCACGCGATCCTCGGCGGCAGCGAGAAGGGCGAGCCCTACGCGCCGCTGCTGGAGCCGCTGCGCGAGCGCGCCGTCGCCTGCTATCTGACCGGGGCCACGGCCGACCGCATGGCCGAGGAGCTGGCGCCGCTGCTCGGCGCCGGCGTCGCCCTGCACCGCTGCGCGGACCTCGAGGACGCGGTCGCCCGGGCCGCCGCCGCGGCCGGCCCCGGCGAGACCGTGCTGCTCTCGCCCGCCTGCGCCAGCTTCGACGCTTTCGAGAACTTCGAGCGCCGCGGCGAGCGCTTTCGCGCGATCGTAGAGGGGCTGAAGTGAGCGGCTTCCCGATCGCCCTCGGGCGGCTCTCGAAACCGAAGAAGCGGAAGGGGAAAGGCAAGGCGAAGAGCAAGGCGCGCTCCCGCGTCCGCAAGGCGACCTCGGCCGAGTACAGCATGCTGCTGACCGCGACCCTCTGCCTGCTGGCGCTGGGTGCGGTGATGGTCTTCTCGGCCAGCTCGACGACCAAAGTCCTCAGCGACGGCGGCCTCTCCGACAGCGCCTTCTACCTGAAGCGGACGCTGCTCTTCGGCGCCGTCGCGCTGCTGGCGATGCACTTCGTCGCCCGCACCCCGAACGGTCTGGCCCTGGTGCGGCGGGCGACCCCGCTGATCCTCGGCGGCTCGATCTTCCTGCTGCTGGTCGTGCTCGTCGCCGGCAACACGGTCAACGGCGCCAAAAGCTGGATCGGCTCCGGCTTCGTCCAGGTCCAGCCCTCCGAGCTGGCCAAGGTGGCGCTGATCCTCTACTGCGCCGACCTGCTCGCGCAGAAGCCGAAACGGGTCCGCTCGATCGAAGGGTTGACGCCCTTCCTGCTCGTCGCCGCCGGCTGTGGCCTGCTGATGATGTTGCAGCCGGATCTGGGCACGATGACGGTAACCGCGTTCGGCATCGGCGCCACCCTGATCGCCGCCGGCGCCCGCCCCGCCGACCTCGGCAAGCTGGGGCTCGGGATCGGCGCCCTCGTGCTGCTGCTGGCGATCATCGAGCCCTACCGGATGGAGCGGCTGACCAGCTTCCTCAACCCCGGCGGCGACATCCACGGAGCGGGCTTCCAGGCCGCCCAGGCGAAGATCGCGCTCGGCAGCGGCGGCCTCTGGGGCGAGGGGATCGGCAACGGCGTACAGAAGGCCTTCTACCTACCCGAGGCGCACACCGACATGATCTCGGCGGTGATCGGCGAGGAGCTCGGCCTGATCGGGATCCTCGGCGTCGTCGGCCTGTTCGGGATGTTCGGCTACGCCGGCTTCAAAATCGCCCAGAAAGCGAAGGACAACTACGGCAAGGTCCTCGTCGCCGGGCTGACCTCGATGATCCTCGTGCAGGCGATCATCAACCTCTACGCGGTGATGGGGATGGCGCCGCTGACCGGGGTGACGCTGCCCTTCGTCTCCTACGGCAACAGCAGCCTGATGGTCTCGCTGTTCGCCGTCGGCCTGATCCTCAACGTCGCCCGTGGCGGCACCGCCAAGGCGACGGCGGGCTCGACCTCCCGCGCTGGCAAACTGCGCGTCGTCGATGGCGGCGGGCGCTCGTCCAGCCGCGAAAGGAGCCGAGCGAGCGGTGCCAGGAAAGCCAAAGGTGGTGGTGGCGGCGGGGGGAACCGCGGGGCACGTGGTGCCCGCCATGGCGGTCGCCGCCGAGCTTCGCGATAGCGGCGCCGAGGTCTCCTTCCTCGGTACCGAGGCGAAGATCGAGGCGGAGATGGTGCCGGCCGCCGGTTTCGAGATCGACTTCGTCAAGGTGCGCGGGATCGACCGCAAGAACCCGCTGCGCGCCGCCCGCGCCGGCTTCGAGGCCCTGGGCGCGGTCGCCGCCGCCCGCAAGGCGCTGCGCCGCCGCGGCGCCGATGTGGTGATGGGCGGCGGCGGCTACGTTGCCGGCCCGGCGGGGCTGGCCGCGACTCTGAGTGGGACGCCGCTGGTCCTGACCGAGGCCGACAGCCACCTCGGCCTCGCTAACCGCCTGCTCGCCGGCCGCGCCCGCCGCGTCTGCCTCGCCTTTCCGATCGAGGGACGGGAGGGGGAGCGCTACCTGGTCACCGGCCGGCCGGTACCCCAGGAGGTCTTTGCGGCCGATCGGGAGCAGGCGCGACAGCGCTTCGGCATCGCCCCCGAGGCGCGCTGCCTGTTCGTGGTCGGCGGCAGCCAGGGCGCCCGCTCGGTCAACTTCGCCGCCCTGGAGGCCTTCGCCGAGCGCGACGGGCGCGAGTTCCAGGTGCTCCACCTCAGCGGCCGCCGCGACCACGAGGAGCTGCGGCGCCGGCTCGACGCCGCCCCGCACGCCGACGGCTACACCCTGATCGACTACGACCCGGACGGCCTCGGTCAGTTCCTCGCCGCCTCCGACCTGGTCCTGGGTCGCTCCGGTGGCTCGATCTTCGAGTTCACCGCGGCCGGGAAGCCGGCGATCCTCGTCCCCTACCCGTACGCGACCGCGGGCCACCAGAGCGCCAACGCGGCCTGGATGGAGCGGGCCGGCGCGGCGACGGTGATCGACGACGCCGAGCTGGGCGGCGCGGAGGGAGCCGAGCGGCTGCGGGCCGAGGTCGCCGGGATCCTCGGCGATCCCGACCGGCTGGAGGCGATGGCGGCGGCCTCGCGCGCCCTCGCCCGGCCCGACGCGGCGCGGCGGATCGCCGACCAGGTGCTGGAGGCGGCCGGTGCCTGAGGCGACTCCAAAGCCCTGGGCCGAGCGCCGGCTCCACTTCATCGGCATCGGCGGCGCCGGGATGAGCGGGCTGGCTCTGGTCTGCGCCCGGCTCGGCGCGAGCGTGACCGGCAGCGACCGCAGCGACTCCTCTTATATGGAGCGCCTGCGCGTGGCTGGGCTGGAGCCGTCCGTCGGCCACGACGCCGCCAACCTGCCCGACGGAGCCGAGGTCGTGGTCTCGACCGCGATCGGCGCGGACAACCCGGAGCTGGCCCTGGCCCGCGAGCGCGGGATCGAGCCGATCCACCGCGGCGAGCTGCTCGCCCAGCTCTGCGCCGGGAAGCGGCTGATCGCGATCGCCGGCACCCACGGCAAGACGACGACCAGCGCGATGGTCGTCTGGGCGCTGCGCGGGATCGGCGCCGACCCGGCCTTCTTCGTCGGCGGCGAGATCCCCGGCCTCGACGGCGCCGCCGCCAACGCCGGCTGGGGCGAGGGCGAGTGGGTGGTCGCCGAGGCCGACGAGAGCGACGGCAGCTTCCTCCGCCTCGACCCGGAGATCGCCGTCGTCACCAACGTCGAGATGGACCACCACACCCACTGGGGCTCGCTGGCCGAGCTGCGCAAGGCCTTCGACGACTTCGCGGCGAAGGCCGACCACGCGGTCCTGCCGGGGGATTTCGGGCCGACCCGGCCGGGCCCGCCGCTGCGGCTCGCCGTTCCCGGCGCCCACAACGTCCTCAACGCCCGCGCCGCCCTGGCGGCGATCGAGCTGGCCGGGCTCGACGTCGAGGCGGCCGCGGCGGCGCTCGCCGACTTCCCCGGGGTGAAGCGGCGGCTGGAGCTGAAGGGCGAGCGCGGCGGCGTCCGTATATATGACGACTACGCCCACCACCCGACCGAGGTCCGCGCCGCCCTCGCCGCCCTGCGTGAGCTCGCCCCGACCCACCTGCT
This sequence comes from Solirubrobacterales bacterium, assembly GCA_036276995.1. Lineage (GTDB taxonomy): Bacteria > Actinomycetota > Thermoleophilia > Solirubrobacterales > 70-9 > VAYN01. The sequence goes on along the minus strand of DASUNU010000186.1, from coordinate 28,354 downwards.
CGCCGTCTTCCAGCCCCACCTCTACTCGCGGACGAAGGCGCTGGGGACCGAGTTCGGCGCCGCCCTCGCCGCCGCCGACGAGGTCGTCGTGCTCGACGTCTACCCGGCCCGCGAGCAGCCGGTTGGCGAGCTGGCCGGGGTCAGCGGCCTGCGGGTCGCCGAGGCGGCGGCGGAGCGGGCGGGGGGTAGGCCGGTCTGGTGGCTGCCGCGGGCAGAGAGCGCCGAGCGCGCCCTGGTCAGCCGTCTCGACCGGCTCGGTGAGGGCGCTGTCCTGGTCACGATCGGCGCCGGCGACGTCTTCAGGCTCGGCGAGGCCCTGCTGGGGGAGGACGGGTGAGCGCCGCGCCGCCGCCCGGGGTCGAGCGCGATTACCCGCTCGCCCGCCTGACCACGGTCCGCACCGGCGGCCCTGCCGACTGGTTTGCCGCTCCCGGCGACGCCGACTCCCTGGTCGAGCTGTTGCGCTGGGCCGAGGCCGAGGGGCTGGCGGTAGGAACGATCGGCTCTGGCTCGAACCTGCTGGTTGCCGATGAGGGATTCCACGGACTCGCGCTCAAGCTCGACGGCGCCCTGGCGGCGATCGAGCGCGAGGGCGAGGAGGTCGTCCTCTGCGGCGGCGGCGCCCGGCTGCCCAGCGCCGCCAGTAAAGCCGCCAACTGGGGCCTCTCCGGGATCGAGTTCGGGGTCAACATCCCCGGCACCGCCGGCGGGGCGGTGCGGATGAACGCCAACGCCTACGGCGGCCAGCTGGCGCGGGTGCTCGACTGGGTCGAGGTCTGCACCCCGGCCGGGGCCGAGCGCCGCCCGCCCGAGCGGCTCGGCTTCGGCTACCGCAGCTCCAACCTGCGCGCCGACGAGGTTGTCTCCCGCGCCGCCTTCCGCCTGCGGCCGGGCGACCCGGCCGAGATCCGGGCGACGATGGCGACGATGCGCAAGCGCCGCCACGAGGCGCAGCCGAAAGGGATCAAGACCTTCGGCTCGACCTTCAAGAACCCCGAGGACGAGCGTGCCGGCGGCCGCTCCGCCGGCCAGCTGCTGGAGGCGGCCGGCTGCCGCGGCCTCGAGCAGGGCGGCGCCCGCTTCTCCGAGAAGCACGCCAACTTCGTCGAGAACCGCGGCGAGGCGACCACCGCCGACGTGCTGGCGCTGATGGCCGCCGGCCGCCGCCGCGTGCACGAGCGCTTCGGGGTCGAGCTGGAGCCGGAGGTCCAGGTGCTGGGCGAGGTGCGCTGGCCCGGCGACTGGGAGCTGTGAGCCGCTGGCTCATACGCGGCCTCGGGGTGATCCTGGTCGTGATCGCGGTGGCGTTCGTCGCCCAGCGCCTCTTCGGCGACGACGCTGTGCTCGGGACCGTGCGGGTGCCGGCACCGGTGGCGACGATCGGCAGCGGCGAGGAAGCGGTCGGCGTCTCGGCCAGTGGGGAGGTGGTTCCCTGGTGGCCGCTGGAAGAGGAAGCGGGCCTGCCCGAACTGCCGTTGACCGAGGTCCCCAAGGGCAACCAGCTACGCGGGCCAGCGCTCGAGCAGGTGAAGGTCCTGGTCGCCGCGCCGGACGCCCTCCGTCCCTACCTGGCGAGCACCGGCTACGGCGCGAGCGGGGTGATCGTCGAGACCACGGCCGGGATCGAACTGCGTTTCGGCGACGCCAGCCAGGCGGCGCGCAAGTGGAAAGCTGCGGCGGCGGTGCTCGCCGACCCTGAGATCGAAGTGCTCGATTATGTAAACGTGATCGCTCCGGCGCGGCCCGCGTTCGGTGGCTCTGGGCATACGCTTCCGCCCGTTCCCTGAACCCTCGACTACAGGCTTAGGCTTGGCGAAGTCTCAAGTCGGAGTCGAGAGTTTGCCCTTGCAGGATGCGTCCCGGGCGTTTGACAGACCATTCACAATGCCCTACGTTCAGCGCAAATTCCGCCCCTTAAGCGTAAGCTCGAACCCTTGAGCCTCGCTGAAGGCTCGGACGGAACAAGGGCTCAACTCAACCAACAGCTGTCTCGCCAGACCCTTAGGGTGGGGCGAAGGAGAAAATCGGGAGATGGAATCCACTTACCTCGCGGTCATCAAGGTCGTCGGAGCGGGCGGCGGCGGTACCAACGCGGTCAGCCGCATGATCGACGCCGGCATTCGCGGTGTCGAGTTCGTCGCGGTCAACACCGACGCCCAGGCGCTGCAGGCCTGCGATGCGGACATCAAGCTCTCGATCGGGCAGGAGCTGACCCGCGGCCTCGGCGCCGGCGGCAACCCCGAGGTCGGGGCTGGCGCGGCGGCGGAGAGCCGCGATGAGATCAAGGAGGCGCTGAAGGGCGCCGACATGGTCTTCGTCACCGCCGGCGAGGGTGGCGGCACCGGCACCGGCTCGGCCCCGGTAATCGCCGAGATCGCCAAGGAAGAGATCGGCGCCCTCACCGTCGGCGCGGTCACCAAGCCGTTCGAGTTCGAGGGCAAACGACGGATGCAGCAGGCGCTCGAGGGCATCGAGAAACTGCGCAACAACGTCGACACCCTGATCATCGTCCCGAACGAGAAGCTGCTGCAGGCGGTCGAGCGGCGGACCAGCGTGCTGGAGGCGTTCCGCCAGGCCGACGACATCCTGCGCCAGGGCGTCCAGGGCATCACCGACCTGATCACGATCCCGGGCCTGATCAACCTCGACTTCGCTGACGTGCGCACGATCATGCGCGACGCCGGCTCGGCCCTGATGGGCGTCGGCTCCGCCTCCGGCGAGGCGCGGGCGCTCGACGCGGCCAAGGCGGCGATCACCTCGCCGCTGATCGAGGAGTCGATCAAGGGCGCGACCGGGATGCTGCTCAACATCACCGGCCCCGAGGACCTCGGCCTGTTCGAGGTCAACGAGGCGGCCCAGCTGGTTCAGGCCGAGGCCGACGACAACGCCAACATCATCTTCGGCTCCGTCGTCGACCAGTCGATGAAGGACGAGGTCCGGGTCACCGTGATCGCCACCGGCTTCGAGGGCTTCGAGCTGCTCGCCCGTTCGCCGCAACGTGTGCGGCGTCGTTATGAGTCGAAGCCGCGGGTTGCGGCCGATGACACGGATATTCGGAAACTGCGCGTCAGCGACGACGACATCGACGTGCCGGGGTTCCTCAAAGACTGAGCGCGTCTCGCTCAAATAGCCTGGGGTCGTGAGCGACCTCAGGCACACGCCTCTCTACGAGCAGCACCAGGATCTTGGGGCGAAGATCGTTCCGTTTGCGGGCTGGGAGATGCCCGTGACTTACGAGGGGATCCGGGAGGAGCACTCGGCGGTGCGGACGCATGCGGGGATGTTCGACGTCTCCCACATGGGCGAGGTCGAGGTCGAGGGGCCCGGCGCGCTCGAGTTCCTGCAGCTGGTGCTCTCCAACGACGTTGCCAAGATCGCGATCGGCGGCGCCCAGTACTCGTGCCTCTGCGCCGAGGACGGCGGCGTGCTCGACGACCTCTTCGTCTACCGGCTCGGCGGCGACCGTTACCTCGTCGTCACCAACGCCGCCAACCACGAGGCCGATCTCGCCTGGCTCGGGCGCTGGAGCCGCGGCTTCGACGTGATCGTCCGCGACGTCGCCGACCGCTACGCGATGCTCGCCGTGCAGGGGCCGCACGCTCGCGCCGTGCTCGCCCGCGCGCTCGCGATCGAGCTGCCGCCGCGGATGCGGGTGTCCCACGTCCGCGTCGGCCGTCGCCCGGCCCTGGTCTGCGGCACCGGCTACACCGGCGAGGACGGGGTCGAGCTGCTGCTCGACCCGGAGGTGGCGGCGCCGATCTGGGCCGAGCTGCGCGACGCCGGCGTCGTCCCCTGCGGGCTCGGCGCCCGCGACACCCTGAGGCTCGAGGTCTGCTTCCCGCTGCACGGCAACGAGCTGACCCCGACCCGTAACCCGATCGAGGCCGGGCTCGGCTGGTGCTGCGCCGAGGCGACCGGCTTCCTCGGCTCGCAGGCGGTCGCCGTGGCGCGCGCCGAGGGCACCGCGGAGCGCCTCGCCCCGTTCCTGATCGAGGGCGACGGCATCCCCCGCGACGGCAACCCCGTGCTCAGCGGCGAGGAGCAGGTCGGCGCGGTGACCAGCGGCACCTTCTCGCCCTCGCTCGAACGCGGCGCCGGCATGGCCTACGTGCGCAGCGACCTGGCCGAGCCCGGGACCGAGCTGGAGATCGACGTGCGCGGCAAGCATCGCCGCGCCCGGGTAGCTTCCAAGCCCCTCCTCGACCGGAAAGCGAGCTGAGCCTTGTCAGAAGCGACCTACCCCGACGACCTGCGCTACCACGACCAGCACGACTGGGCGCGGGTCGAGGGCGATACGGCAACCCTCGGCATCACCTGGTACGCCCAGGACTCGCTCGGCGAGGTCGTCTTCTACGACCCACCGGAAGTCGGCGGGACGATCCAGAAAGACTCCTCCTACGCCGAGGTCGAGTCGGTGAAGGCGGTTTCCGACGTGATCGCGCCGCTCTCGGGCGAGGTGATCGAGGTCAACGACGCACTCGAAGACACCCCGGAGAAGATCAACGAGGACCCCTACGGGGAAGGCTGGCTGGTCAAGATCCGGATCAGCTCGCCGGAGGAGTCGGAGGCGCTGCTCGGCGCCGCCGAATACCGCAAGTTGCTCGAAAACTAGCGGCGAACCCCGGCTTCCCCCTTGCGTAGCCTTACGGCGTGACCCGTTACACCTCAGCAACCCCCGACGACCGGGCCGAGATGCTGGCCGCGATCGGCGTCGACTCGGTCGACGAGCTGTTCGAGCAGATCCCCGAGCCGCTGCGCCTCGGCCGGCCGCTGGCCCTGCCGCAGGGGCTGAGCGAGGCCGAGGTCTACGAGCGCCTCGCCGGCCTGGCGGAGCGCAACGCCGACGCCGAGGAGCAGGTCTGCTTCGTCGGGGCGGGGATGTACGACCACTACGTGCCGGCGATCGTCGACGCGATCACCTCGCGCTCGGAGTTCCTCACGCCGTACACGCCCTACCAGCCGGAGATCTCCCAGGGCGGCCTGCAGGTGATGTTCGAGTTCCAGACCGCGATGAGCGAGCTGACCGGGCTGCCGGTCTCCAACGCCGGCCTCTACGAGGGGCCATCCTCGGTCGCCTCCGCCGGCTACCTGGCGATGGGAGCGACCAAGCGCCGCCGCTTCGTCGTCTCCCGCGGCCTGCACCCGCACAGCCGCGAGACCCTCGCCACCTACGCGCAGGGCTACGGGGCCGAGCTGGTCGAGGTCGGACTGGACGGCGGTTTGACCGATGCCGCGGCGCTGGCGGCCGCGGTCGACGCCGAGACCGCTGCGGTCTTCCTGCAGAGCCCCAACTTCCTCGGCGCGGTCGAGGACGTCGAGGCGCTCGGCGCGGCCGCGAAGGAGCACGGGGCGCTGCTGGTCGTCGCCTGCGACCCGATCACGCTCAGCGTCTTGAAGCCGCCGGGCGAGCAGGGCGCCGACATCGCCCTCGGCGAGGGCCAGCCGCTCGGCAACCGGCTCGACTTTGGCGGCCCCTCCTTCGGTTTCTTCTGCGCGACCGAGGCCCAGATCCGCCGCATGCCGGGCCGGATCGCCGGCGAGACCGAGGACGTCGACGGCCGCCGCGGCTTCGTCCTCGCCCTGCAGACGCGCGAGCAGCACATCCGTCGCGAGAAAGCGACCAACAACATCTGCACCGCCCAGGCGCTGAACGCGCTCGGGGCGATGGTCCACCTCGCCTGGCTCGGCCGTCACGGCTTCCGCGAGCTCGGCGAGCTGCTCGCCCGCCGCACCGCCTACGCGCGTGAGCGCCTCGCCGCGGTCGAGGGGGTCGAGCTGCTGCACGGGGCCCCGGTCGTGCGCGAGTTCGCGGTCGCCCTCGACGCGCCGGTCGAGGCCGTACTCGAGCGCTGCGCCGAGCGCGGCATCGCCGCCGGCTACCCGCTCGGCCGCGAGTACCCCGAGCACGCGAACGGTCTCCTTGTCGCGATCACCGAGCGCCGCACCCGCGCCCAGATCGACGCCCTCGCCGACGCCCTCGGCGCCGCCGTCGCCGCCGAGCGTGGCGCTTTTCGATCGGATAGCGATCAAAAGGCGCCACTGTCGGAAGGAGCCGCCTGATGGCGCTGACCGAGACCCCGATGCAGGCCGAACGCGCCCGCACGATTTACGAGAAGTCGAAGACCGGCCGGCGCGCCGCGGTACTGCCGGAGGCGGAAGTGCCGGAGGCGCCGCTGGAGGAGCTGATCCCGGCCAACCTGCTGCGGGCCGAGCCGGCGGCGCTGCCGGAGATCGCCGAGCCCGAGATCGTCCGCCACTACAACAAGCTCTCGCGCCGCAACTTCGACCTCGACAGCGGCTTCTACCCGCTCGGCTCCTGCACGATGAAGCACAACCCGAGGCTCAACGAGCGGGTTGCTGCGCTGCCCGGCCACGCCCGCCTTCATCCCGCCCAGGACCCGCGCCGGGCCCAGGGGGCGCTGGAGCTGATGTGGCTGCTGCAGGAGTCGCTGAGCGAGATCTGCGGCCTGCCCCACGTCAGCCTGCAGCCCTCGGCCGGCTCGCACGGCGAGCTCGCCGGCCTGCTGCTGACCCGCGCCTACCACGCCGACCGCGGCGAAACCCGGACCAAGGTGCTGGCCCCGGACACCTCGCACGGGACCAACCCGGCCTCGGTGACGATGGCCGGCTACGAGGTGGTCAAGGTCGCCACCAACGAGCGCGGCGGGGTCGAGATGGACGACCTGCGGGCGAAGATCGAGGAGGACCCCGACCAGGTCGCCTGCCTGATGCTGACCAACCCGAACACGCTCGGGCTGTTCGACGAGAACATCGAGGAGATCGCGGCGCTGATCCACGCGGCGGGGGGGACGCTCTACTACGACGGCGCCAACCTCAACGCGGTGATGGGCCACTCGCGGCCGGGCGACATGGGCTTCGACATCGTCCACGTCAACCTGCACAAGTCGTTCAGCCAGCCCCACGGCGGCGGCGGCCCCGGCGCCGGCCCGATCGCGGTCTCGGAGCGGATCGAGCCGTTCCTGCCGCGCCCGCAGGTGGTGCGGCGCGAGGGCGACAACGGCCACGGGCCCTTCTTCGACCTCGACCTCGAGCGCCCCAAGTCGATCGGCCGGTTGCGCGGCTTCCAGGGCAACTTCGGCGTCTTCGTCCGCTCCTACGCCTACATCCTCAGCCTCGGCGCCGACGGTCTCGCCGAGGCCTCGGCGACCGCGGTGCTGAACGCCAATTACCTCAAAGCCCGCCTTGCCGCCGGCCGCGCCGGCCAGCGCCTCCCGATCGCCTTCGACCGTCACTGCATGCACGAGTTCGTCCTCTCCGGCAAGCCGATGAAGAAGGAGCTCGGCCTCGTCACCCTCGACCTCGCCAAGCGCCTGCTCGACTTCGGCTTCCACCCGCCGACCGTCTACTTCCCGCTCCTGGTCGAGGAGGCGTTGATGGTCGAGCCGACCGAGACCGAGACGAAGGAGAGCCTCGACGCCTTCGCCGACGCGGTCGAGCAGATCCTCGCCGAGGCCGAGTCCGACCCCGAGATCGCGAAGTCGGCCCCCTACACGACCCCGGTCCGCCGCTTGGACGAGGTCAAGGCGACCCGTAGGCCTGTGGTGAGGGGCGAGGCGCAGTAGTCCGTCGGACGCGCTTCGCGCTGAGTGTCCGCCGGACCACTGCGCCTCGCCCCTCTCATCAGAGTTCCGGTAGTTCCTGCTGCAGCTCCAGCACCGGCGCGAAGAGGTCGCCGCGCTGCTCGATCCGCTCCAGCACCTGCTCGGCCTCGAAGACCAGGGAGTCGGGGTCCTCGTTCTCGGCGCAGGCCTCGACTTCGTCCCAGCTGATCGGGGTCGAGACGGTGGGGCGGGGGCGGGCGCGCAGGGAGTAGACGGCGATCGTCGTTTTGCTCTGGTGGTTCTGGGACCAGTCGACCATCACCTTGCCCTCGCGTTCGACCTTTTTCATTTTCGAGACGACCTGGTCGGGGGTCTGTTTCTCCAGCAACTGGGCGATCGCTTTGGCGAACGGTTTGGTCACGTCGTAGCTGACGTCTTTGCGGTTGAGCGGGATGTAGACCTGCATCCCCTTCGAGCCCGAGGTCTTGGGGAAGCTCTGCACCCCGAAGTGGCCGAACATGTCGCGCAGGCGCAGCGCCACCCGGCAGCACTCGACGATGTTGGCCGGCGGCCCGGGGTCGAGGTCGAAGGCGAGCACGGTGGGACGTTTCGGCGCCCGCCCGAGCGAGAGCGAGGGGTGCAGCTCGATCGCCGCCAGCTGCGCCATCCAGATCAGCGTCGGTTTGCCGTCGCAGACGCAGAAGTCGATCTTGCCCGAGTTCGGCCCGGCGGTCACCGAGGTGGTTTTGACCCACTGCGGCCGGTGTTTGGGGCAGCGCTTCTCGAAGAAGGCCGAGTCGAGGTCGTCGACCCCTTCCGGGAAGCGGCGCAAGGTCACCGCGCGCCCGTTCAGGTGCGGCACCATCGTCGCCGCGACCCGGGCGTAGTAGTCGACCACCTCGCCCTTGCTGAAGCCGGCCTCGGGGTAGAGGACCTTGTCGAGGTTGGTGAGCTTCAGCTCACGCCCGTCGACCTCGACCACTTGGCTCTGGGCCACGGCCTATTTCGAGGACTTCGCTTTGGCCCGCGACGAGGAGCCCTTGGCCTTGGCTTTCGCTTTCGTCGCTTTGCCTTTTTTCGCCGCCGGCGCGGCGGCTTTGCGTTTCGGCGCCGCTTTCTTCGCCGCGCCGTCGCCCTTGACCGCGGCGATGCTCTGCTCCAGCGCCGCCATCAGGTCCGGGGCCTTGGTTGCCTGCGGCTCCTCGGCTTCGGGGGCGACGATCTCCTTGCCTTCGGCCTTGCGTTCGATCAGCGCCATCAGCTGCTCGCGGTACTCGTCGCGGTAGGCGCCCGGTTTGAAGTCGGTGCTGAGCGAGTCGATCAGCTGCTCCGCCATCTCCTGCTCTTTCTTGTTCACCTTCGGCGCCTTCTCCGGCAGCACGTCGTCGAGCTCGTCGGGCGAGACGACCTCGTCGGCGAAGCGCATCGTGGTCAGGGTGAGGACTCCGCTGCTGGCGCGAATCGCCGCCAGGTGCTCCTTGTTGCGGAAGACGAAGCGGGCGATCGCGACCTTGCCCGAGGACTCCATCGCCTTGGCCAGCAGCGAGTAAGCCTTCTCGGCGCCGTCGGCGGGGCCGAGGTAGTAGGGGCTGTCGAAGTAGACCGGGTCGATCTGCTCGAGGTCGACGAAGTCCTGGACGTCGATCGCCCGCGTCTTCTCCGGCGCCAGCGCGCCCATCTCGTCTTTATTGATCGGCACGTACTGGCCCGGGGTGATCTCGAAGGCCTTGACGATGTTCTCGTAGGGGACCTCCTCGTCGGTCCCCTCGGCCACCCGCCGGTGTTTGATCCGGGCGCTGTCGGAGTCGCGGATCTCGCGCAGGGCGATGTTGCGCCTCGCGACGGCGCTGTACAGCTTCACGGGCACGTTGAGCAGCCCGAAACTGATCGAGCCGCTCCAGATCGCTCTAGCCATGGCAGGTCACCTACCCGGATTGTTCCCAGTCGATCGCGGCGGCGCAAGCTGACGGCGGTCGCCGGGAGCCATCTTGCGCCGGCGCGCGGCGCTGCTCCTGGTCGGCGGCAGCCTCGGCGACCAGTTCGGCCGCCGGCGCATGTTCGTCGCCGGCCTCGTCGCCTTCGGCGCCACCTCGGCCCTCTGCGCTGGCGCCCTCCGACGAGCTCCTGATCGGCGCCCGCGCCCTGCAGGGGATCGCGGGAGCGTTGCTGGTGCCTGGCTCCCTGGCCCTCGTCGCCGCCGCCTTCGAGGGCGAGGCGCGCGGCCGCGCGGTCGGCACCTGGACCGCCTGGACCGGGATCGCGACCGTGTTCGGCCCGGCCGGGGGCGGCGGCCTGATCGACCTCACCTCCTGGCGGGCGATCGCGCTCTCGGCGCTCGGCCTCGGCGGTCCTGTGTTCGCCCTGATCGAGCAGCCGAGCCACGGCTGGGGCGATCCCCTGGTCTGGGTCCCGCTGGCCGGCGGCCTCTTCTTCCTCACGCTCTACCTGCAGCAGGTGGTCGGCTACTCGGCCCTGGTCGCGGGGCTGGCGACGACGCCGATCTCGGTCCTGCTCTTCCTGCTCTCGCCGCGCTTCGGCAAGCTCGCCTCCGGGGTCGGGCCGCGGCTGCCGATGACCGCCGGCCCGGTCGTCGCCGCCCTCGGGCTGCTGCTGATGACGAGGATCGGCGCCGACCCCAGCTACGTCGGCGACGTGCTGCCGGCGGTCGTCGTCTTCGGCCTCGGCCTCTCGGCGACGGTGGCGCCGCTGACCGCGACCGTGCTCGACTCGGTCGAGGAACGCCGGGTCGGGATCGCCTCCGGCGTCAACAACGGCGTCTCCCGGGTCGCCGGCCTGCTGGCGATCGCCGTGCTCGGCGCGATCGTCTCCGCCCAGTTCGACGCCAGTGCCCCCGGCGTCGCCGGCGGCCCCCTGACCGCGGCCGCGCCCGACGCCTCGACCACCGCCTTCCACCTCGGCTGTCTGGTCGCTGCCCTGCTGACCTTCGCCGGCGGCCTCGTCTCCGCGCTAGGGATCGAGAACCCGCGTCGCCGCGAAGCGCTCGCTTCCGAGCCCGCATAGGCTGCCGCGGATGGCCAAACCGATCGTCTTCTCGGGGATCCAGCCGACCGGGCGCAAGCACCTCGGCAACTACATCGGCGCGATCCGCCAGTACGTCGAGCGCCAGGATCACGGCCAGCCGGCGATCTTCTGCATCGTCGATCTGCACGCGATCTCGGTCGCCTACGACCCGGTCGAGCTGCGCGAGCGCGTCCACGACACCGCCGCGATCCTGCTCGCCGCCGGGCTCGACCCGGAGCGCTGCATCCTCTTCCGCCAGTCCGACGTGCGCGAGCACACCGAGCTGACCTGGCTGCTCTCCGCGGTCACCGCCCACGGCGACCTCAACCGCATGCACCAGTTCAAGGAGAAGTCGGCGCAGCAGCGCGAGCTGGTCTCGGCGGCGCTCTTCTACTACCCGGTGCTGATGGCGGCCGACGTGCTCGCCTACCGCGCCACCGAGGTCCCGGTCGGCGACGATCAGCGCCAGCACGTCGAGCTGATGCGGGAGATCGCCCGCCGCTTCAACGAGCGCTTCGGCGAGACCCTGGTCGTGCCGGAGCTGCGGGTGCCGGAGGTGGGGGCGCGGATCATGGACCTGCAGGAGCCGGAGCGGAAGATGTCGACCACCGCGGGCACCGAGGCCGGGACCGTGCTCGTGCTCGACGAGGAGAAGGCGATCCGCAAGAAGTTCGGCAGCGCCGTCACCGACTCCGGCCGCGAGGTCGTGCGCGGCCCCGACAAGGCCGGGATCTCCAACCTGATCGACATCCTCGCGGTCGCCCGCGGCACCGACCAGGCGGCGATCGAGCGCGAGTTCGAGGGCGCCGGCTACGGCGACTTCAAGAAGGCCGTCGCCGGCGCCGTGGTCGAGCTGCTGGCGCCGGTACAGGCCCGATACGCCGAGCTGCGCCCCGACGAGGCGGCGCTGGAGGCGACCCTCGCCGCCGGCGCCGAGAAGGCACGGGCGCTCGCCGCCCCGGTGCTCGCCGACGTGCGCGCCCGCATGGGTTTCGCTTAGCCGGGAACCCGCAAATAAGGAGAAAGCCGGCCGGCCGCGTCCCGTCCCGGGGCTACTCTGCGCCGATGGCAATCGCCGAGCTCGATCTCGACCTCGACATCTTCGCCGGGCCGTTCGACCTGCTGATGGCGGTCGTCCTGCGCGAGGAGGTCAGCCTGCTCGACCTGCAGCTGGGCGAGGTCGTCGTCGCCTACATCGATCACCTCGAGCGCGAGGGCGAGCTGGAGCTGGAGGTGGCGACCGAGTTCCTCGTCCTGATCGCGGCCCTGCTGGAGCTGAAGTCGCGGCTGATGCTGCCCGGGCCGGAGGACGAGCTCGAGGAGCTGACCCCGGAAGAGGCGATCGAGGAGCTGCTCGCGCGGATGCTCGAGTACCGCCGCTACCGCGACGCCTCCCAGGTCCTGGCCGACCGCTTCGAGAGCCAGCGCGGCTACCTCTACCGCTCGGCGCCGCTGCCGCGCGAGCTGCGCCGGGTCGCGGTTGAGGCGGCGGTCGCGGTCTACGACCCGGACCGCCTCGGCGCCGCGCTCGGCGACCTGCTGACCGAGCCGGCCGAGGTCGACATCAGCCACATCCGCCCGACCGTCTCGCTGGAGCGCCGCCTGCGCGCCCTGCGCGACGTCCTTCGCCGCCGCCCCAGCTTCGACTTCGACGAGGAGTTCGGCGGCGAGGACCGGCTGACCCAGGCGGTGACGATCTTCGGCCTGCTCGAGCTCTACCGCAAAGGTGAGATCACCTGGGAGCAGAGCGAGGTCTGCGGCCCGATCACGGTGCGCAAGGCGGTGCCGGCGTGAGCGACCTCAGCCGCACCGTGGAAGCGCTGCTCTTTCTCTCGGCGACCCCGGTCAACGCTGCCGACCTGGCGCTGGCGACCGAGGCGACCGAGGGCCAGGTCGCCGAGGCGATCGAGCTGCTGCGCGAGGACCTGGCCGAGGGCAAGCGCGGGATCGTCCTGCGCGAGGTCTCCGGCGGCTTCAGCCTGGCCAGCGATCCGCGCAGCGAGGAAGCGGCGCGGCGCCTGCTGGCGCAGCCGCGGACGCCGCCGCTGACCCAGGCCCAGGCCGAGACGCTGGCGATCGTCGCCTACCTGCAGCCGGTCTCCCGCCCCGAGGTCGCCCGCATCCGCGGCGTCTCCTCCGAGTCGGCGGTAACCAGCCTGGCCGAGCGCGGCCTGATCGAAGAGTCGGGGCGCTCCCAGTTTGGGGCGGCGATCTTCAGGACGACGGAGCTGTTCGAGCGGCTCTTCGGGTTGAGCGGACTGGACCAGCTGCCGGATCCGGCGCGGTTCGATCCGAGCCCGGAGGACGCGCGGGAGCTGCGCGAGCGGCTGCTCAAGGCGGGGGAACAGCGGGCGGAATGAGGCTGGCGAAGTTCCTCGCGCACGGCGGGGTTGCTTCGCGGCGCAAAGCGGAGCTGATCATCTCCAAGGGGCGCGTGACGGTGGGCGGCGAGGTCGTGACCGACCCGGCTCTTGACGTGAGTGAGAGCGATGACGTGTGCGTCGACGGCAGTCCGGTCGGCGGGGCGGAGGTGCGGGAGGTTTGGCTGGTGAACAAGCCGGTGGGGGTGGTCTCGACGGCGCGGGAGCCGGGGGCGCGGGCGGCGGTGGTGGAGCTGGTCGACTCTCCGGCGCGGCTTTATCCGGTGGGGCGGCTTGACGCTGATTCCACGGGACTCCTGCTGCTGACCAACGACGGGGAGCTGGCGAACCAACTCACGCATCCCCGCTACGAGGTCGCGAAGACCTACCGGGCGCGGCTGGCCAAGGCGCCCACCGACAAGGACCTGCAGCGGCTGCGGCGCGGGGTCGAGCTCGAGGACGGACCGACGGCGCCGGCCGAGGTCGACCGGGTCGCCCGCCACGAGATCGAGCTCACCCTGCGCGAAGGGCGCAACCGCCAGGTGCGGCGGATGGCGGAAGCGGTCGGCAACCGGGTGGTCGAGCTGCGCCGCGTCCGCTTCGGCCCGCTGGAGCTCGGCGGGCTCGCCGTTGGCGGTGCTCGCCGCCTGTCCGACGCTGAGGTCGATCTTTTGAGGAAGGCTGCCCGACCCGAGCGACCAGCCCCTCCGCCCGGCAAGTAGGAAGGGCTGGTCGCTCGGGTCACTCGGGCGGGTGCCGTTCGATGCGCGCGGCGAGCGCGGCGGCCACGGCCTCGGTTTCCCGTTCTGCCTGACGCCTCGTGACCCGCAGCCAGCCGTACCCTGCTCTCATCAGTTCGCGGTCACGCCAGCGGTCGCGCTCGAAGGCCGCCTCGGTCCCGTGAAAGTCGCGACTGTCCGCCTCGAGCACGAAACGCTGCTCCTCCCAGAGGGAAGTCGACCTCGATCTGCCTGCCCTCCGCCAGCTTGACCGGCGCGTTGCAGTGCGGCGCCGGGAGGCCCCTCGCGGCGAGCAGTGGCAGCACCATCGCCTCCAGTGGGCTCTTCAGCTTTGCCGGAGAGGCAATCGGCAGCGCCGGCCGCCACTCGGTGAGGAGAGCGCGCAGCGCTGGCGCCCCAGGCCGCCCGGGTCGGAGCGAAGCCTCGACCGCGTCGAGATCCAGGAGCCGCTTCGCCGCCGCCCGCTCGAAGCAGCTGCGCAGGGTGCGCGCTCCGACTTCACGGGCCAGATCGGCGAGCGTCCGGGCCGGACTGGTGCAGGGAACGCCGTCGAACGTGCCGGTCTCGTCCAGCCTCAAAGAGCCGGCTGGGTGGGGGCGTATGCCATCGACCTTTCGGCCTCGCTGGGCCGGTCCGATCACGTGAACCGATGCGGGTGTCTTGTCGAGGAGTCGCATCAGCGCCGCCGCGCTCCGGTGCGAGACGACGGTCCCCTCGCCGCACGCCAGCGTCGCAGCGAACAGCCGACCCCTCTCGCCGACTGGCGCGCGACCAAGTGCGTAGACGCTGCGAAAGACCGGGTGTAGGCCACCGGTTCCGATCGCGTGCCTGATCGCGCTGTCGCTCATGCCAAAGCCCCTCAACTGCGCGCGTGAAAGCACCCCAAACTGAGCGGCGGCAGCTCGTTCGAGACTGGATCGCAGCGCGCTGTTCCTTTTGGTCGCCACAGCGCCCATAAGGCACAGCGCGCTGAAATTCTCCCCCCTCGCCGGCGCTTGCTGCTCTACTCAGCCGCCTTTTCCCCATCCCAGCCACCGCTCTGGGAAGATGCCGGGGTGAGCTCTGAGACCAATGGCGCGGTGTCGCCGCCCCAGCGGCTCTTCGCTGTGCGCGGCGCCACACAGGTCGAGGTCAACGAGGCCGAGGCGATCGTCGCCGCGACCGAGGAGCTGATGCGCGAGCTGATCGAGCGCAACGCGCTCGAGCCGGAGGCGATGGTGAGCTGCCTGTTCACCGCGACCGAGGACCTCGACGCCGAGTTCCCCGCTGTCGCCGCCCGCAAGCTCGGGCTCGACACGGTGCCGCTGCTCTGCTGCCGTGAGATCCCGGTACCCGGCTCGCTGCCGCGGGTGATCCGGGTGATGGCTCACTACTACGCGCCCGAGGGCCACGTTCCGGCGCATGCCTACCTCGGCGGCGCCAGCGAGCTGCGCACCGACCTGCAGTCGGCCCAGTAGGCGACGCTTCGTCACAATCGAGTCGATGACCGTCACCTTCGCGGAGAAGCTGGCCCGGATGCCGGGCTACCAGGCCGGGGTCCCGACCGGGCAGGCGCCCGAGGCGATCGCCGCCGGCGGCATCGCCCAGCTCGCCTCGAACGAGTCGCCGCGGCCGCCGCACCCGGCCGTGGTCGAGGCGATCGCCGCCGCCGCGGCGGCGATGAACCGCTACCCCGACCCCGACGCGACCCTGCTGCGCCGCCGCCTCGCCGAGCGCTACGAGACCGAGCCCGGCCGCGTCGCCGTCGGCAACGGCTCCTGCGAGATCCTGCTCGCCGCCGCCGAGGCGCTCTGCGAGCCGGGGGCGGAGATCCTCTACGCCTGGCCGGCCTTCTCGATGTACCCGTACCTGTCGGCGCTGACCGGGGCGCGCGAGATCCGCGTGCCGCTGGCCGCGGGCGACGTCCACGACCTCGACGCGATGGCGGCCGAGGTGACCGCGGCGACCCAGCTGCTGCTGCTCTGCAACCCGAACAACCCGACCTCGACCCACATCCCGGCGGCCGAGATCGGCGCCTTCTGCGAGCGCATCCCGCCGCACGTGACCGTGATCCTCGACGAGGCCTACGTCGAGTTCCAGACCGACGACGACCCCGACGCCAGCCTCGACCTGCTGGCCGACTTCCCCAACCTGGTCGTGCTCCGCACCTTCAGCAAGTGCTACGGCCTGGCCGGGCTGCGGGTCGGCTACGCGATCGGCTCCGCCGGCTTCCGCGCCGCGGTCGACGCGGTGCGGCAGCCGTTCAGCGTCAACGCCCTCGCCCAGGCGGCCGGGGCGGAGGCGATCCTGCACCAGGACGACGTCCTGCTCCGGGTCGAGGCGACCGTCGCCGAGCGGCTGCGGGTCGAGGAGGCGCTGCGCGAGATGGGGCTGCAGACGGCGGACACCCAGGCCAATTTCTCCTGGATCGACCTCGGCGAGGCCGAGGAGCGCGCGGTCGTCGCCGGCCTCGCCGAGCGCGCCGTCGCGGTGCGCCCCGGGACCCCGCTCGGCGACCCCGGACACATCCGCGTCAGCTACGGCACCGCGGCCGAGAACGACCGCTTCCTGGCCGGCCTGTCGGAAATCCTCGACTAATCGCCACTTGCGTGGTACAAAGAGGCGCAAGGTGAAGCAAGAGGCCACAGCGATGAGCGGCCAGCGCGCCCCCGGCGCCGCCGCCATTCCTGGCCGCTTCTCCTATTGGTGGCGATTTAGCTAGGCGTCCGGCCTGGCGGCATTTTCGCTGTCGCTCCAATCCCCCAATTTCGGCCGGGCGCCGATTTCCAGTTACTACCGCGCGGGCTCGCGTCAGCGCAGGCGTGGCAAGGAGCAACCAGAAAGTACGATTTAGACGTTTTGGAGAAAGGCGACGGCAAAATGTTCATCGGCATGGAGGGCACCAAACGAGACGGGGTGAGGGATCAGCGGATCGCGAAAGTGGTCGAGCTGTCCCCGCCGGAAAAGCTGCTCGAGGAACTGGCGCTGGGCAAAGAGCAGGCGCAAGCGGTGATCCGGGCGCGCGAGGAAGTCGTCGAGGTCCTGCACGGCAAAGACCAGCGCCTGCTGGTCGTGGTCGGCCCCTGCAGCGTCCACGACCCGAAGGCGGCGCTCGACTACGCCCGCCGGCTGAGCCAGGTGGCGCGGGAGCTGCAGGACCGGCTGCTGGTGGTGATGCGGGTCTACTTCGAGAAGCCGCGGACCACGACCGGCTGGAAGGGTCTGATCAACGACCCGCACCTGGACGGCTCCGGCGACGTCAACGCTGGCCTGCGCATGGCCCGCAAACTGCTGCTCGAGGTGGTCGACCTCGGCCTGCCGGTCGGCTGTGAGTTCCTCGATCCGATCACCCCGCAGTACATCTCCGACACGGTTGCCTGGGGCGCGATCGGGGCCCGCACCTCGGAGAGCCAGACGCACCGTCAGCTCGGCTCCGGCCTCTCGATGCCGATCGGGTTCAAGAACCGCACCGACGGCAACATCCAGGTCGCGGTCGACGCGGTCCGCGCCGCGGCGGCCCCGCACGCCTTCGCCGGCATCGACGACGCCGGCATGCCGGCGATCCTGCACACCACCGGCAACCCCGACTGCCACATCATCCTGCGTGGCGGCCACGGGATGCCCAACTACCACGTGCCCGACGTCGAGGATG
This sequence comes from Solirubrobacterales bacterium, assembly GCA_036276995.1. Lineage (GTDB taxonomy): Bacteria > Actinomycetota > Thermoleophilia > Solirubrobacterales > 70-9 > VAYN01. The sequence goes on along the minus strand of DASUNU010000186.1, from coordinate 11,040 downwards.
CGCTGGTGACGCTGGGGATCTCCGGCCTGCCGGAGCGCCTGGTGATCGACGCCTCCCACGACAACAGCGGCAAGGAGCCGGAAAAACAGTTCTTCGCCGCCGGCGAAATCGCCGACCAGGTCGCCGACGGCAATAAGGCGATCGTCGGGGTGATGCTGGAGTCGTTCCTGGTCGAGGGCCGTCAGGACCTGGTTCCGGGCGAGGGTCTCACCTACGGGCAGTCGATTACCGACCCCTGTCTCGACTGGGACGACACGGTCAACGTGCTCGAGCGCTTCGCCTCGGCGATCGAGGCGCGCCGCAGTTGAGCGAGGGCCCGGCCCCGAGAGTCGCGGTTCTCGGGGTGGGCCTGATCGGCGGCTCGATCGGGCTCGCCGCGCGGCAGCGGCTGGGGGCCGAGGTGGTCGGCTACAGCCGCACCGCGGCGACCCTGGAGCGGGCGCTGGATCTGGGGGCGCTCGACCGCGCCGCCGGCTCGATCGCCGAGGCCTGCGACGGCGCCGACGCGGTCTTCTGCGCCGGCCCGGTGGCGGCGCTGCCGGCCCAGGCCGGCGAGGCGCTGGCGGCGAGCGGCCCGGAGACCGTGGTTAGCGACGCCGGCTCGACCAAGGGCGAGCTGGTCGCCGCCCTGGGCGAGGACGAGCGCTTCATCGGCGGTCACCCGCTGGCCGGGGCGGAGACGGCCGGGGTCGAGAACGCCCGCGCCGACCTCTTCGAGGGGGCCCGCTGGTACCTGACCCCGACAGAGCGCTCCAGCGGCGTCCTCTACGACCGCCTGCAGCGGCTCGTCTCCGGCCTCGGCGCCCGACCGCAGGCGATCGACCCGGCCGCCCACGACCGCCTGCTGGCGACGATCAGCCACCTCCCGCACGTGGTCGCCAACGTCCTCGCCAGCGAGGCAGCGGCGGAGCTGGCGCGCGACTCCGAGCGCCTGCCCGAGGTCGGGCCGAGCTTCCGCGACACCACCCGCGTCGCCGGCTCCAACCCGGCGATCTGGGCGGACATCTTCACCAGCAACCGCGACGCCGTGGCCGACTCGGTCGAGGCGGTGGCGCGCCGGCTCGGCGAGGCGGCGGAGCTGATCCGCGGTGGCGACCGCGAGGCGATCGCGGCCTGGCACGCCGCCGCCGGGGCCGACCGCCGCCTGCTGCACGACTCCGACCCCGGGACCGCCCCGCTGCGCGAGCTGCGCGTCGTCGTCGCCAACAAGCCGGGCACGATCGCGGCGCTGGCGCTGGCGCTGGGCGAGGCCGGGGTCAACATCGAGGACATGGCCCTGCACCCGACCCCGGACATGAGCTCGGGCGCGGTCACGCTCTGGGTCTCTGGCGCGGAGGGGGCGGCCCGCGCGGCGGAGGTGGTGCGCGGGCTCGGGCACGCGGTCACCGTGCTCGGCGCGGGAGAGCAGTGACCCGCCGCGACCCCGCCTTGATCTAGGGTCGCGGCGATGACCCGTTTCGACCCCGCCGGACCGCTGCGCGGCTCGCTGCGCCCCCCCGCCGACAAGTCGGTCTCCCACCGGGCGGCGCTGATCGCGGCGATGACCGAGGGCGAGACCGCGATCGAGGGCTACCTGAAAGCGGCGGACACGATGTCGACGCTGAAGGCGGCGCAGGCGGTCGGCGCCTGGATCGGCAAGGTCGGGCCAGAGGTGCGGGTGCGGGGCGTCGGCCTCCGCGGCGCCCAGCCGGCGACGATCGACGTCGGCAACGCCGGCACCCTGCTGCGCCTGCTGCCGGGCTGGCTCGCCGGGCAGGGGCGGGGGGAGTGGACGCTCGACGGCGACGACTCGATCCGGCGCCGCCCGGTCGACCGCGTCGCCCTGCCGCTGCGCCAGATGGGCGCCGAGCTGAGCGCCCGCGAGGAGCGGCTGCCGCCGCTGCGGATCAGCGGCGCGACCCTGCGCGGGATCGAGTACGAGCTGCCGGTCGCCAGCGCCCAGGTCAAGTCCTGCCTGCTCTTCGCCGGGTTGCTGGCCGAGGGCGAGACGCGGATCGTCGAGCCCTTGCCGACCCGCGACCACAGCGAGCGGATGCTGGCCGCCGCCGGCGCCGAGGTGCGCCGCGAGCAGCGCGAGGACGGAGCCGGCGTGGTCACGATCCGGCCCTCCGAGCGGCTCGAGGTCGACCGCATCGTCGTCCCCGCCGACCTCTCCTCCGCCGCCTTCTTCGTCGTCGCGGCGCTGCTCGTCCCCGGCAGCGAGGTCTTCATCCACGAAGTCGGGCTCAACCCGACCCGGATCGGGCTGCTGACGATCCTCGAGCGGATGGGGGCGGAGATCGAGGCGACCCCGGTCGGCGAGCAGGGGGGCGAGCCGATCGGCGACCTGCGGATCGTCGCCTCGGGGCTGCGCGCGACCGAGGTCGGCGGGGCCGAGGTGCCGCTGGCGATCGACGAGCTGCCGCTGGTCGCGCTCGCCGCCTGCTTCGCCGAGGGGACGACGACGATCCGCGATGCGGCCGAGCTGCGGCGCAAGGAGTCGGACCGGATCGAGACGGTCAGCAGCGCTCTGCGGGCGCTCGGCGGCAAGGTCGAGCCGACTCCCGACGGGATGGTGATCGAGGGCGGCGGCGGCCTGCGCGGCGGCGCGATCGAGTCCCACGGCGACCACCGGATCGCGATGCTCGGCGCCGTCGCCGGCCTCGCCTCGGCCGAGGGGGTCGAGGTCGTCGGCATGGACGCGGCCGCGGTCAGCTACCCCGGCTTCGAGGGGGATCTGGCGGCGCTGCTCGGCGACAGCGGCTGACCAGCCGCGGCCGGCGCACTTCGCCCGCGCTCCCGCGTCTCTACGCTGCCGCGCGATGGTTATCGCGATCGACGGCCCCGCCGGGGCCGGCAAGTCCACCGTCGCCCGCGCCGTCGCGGCCGAGCTCGGCTTCACCTACCTCGACTCCGGGGCGATGTACCGCTGCGTGGCCCTGGCCGCGAGCGAGGCCGGGATCGACCTGGACGATGGCGAGGCCCTGGGCGAGCTGGCCGGCGGCCTCGCGATCGGCCTCGAGGGCCGCGAGGTGCGGCTGGGCGAGCGCGACGTCAGCGCCGCGATCCGCGCCCCCGAGGTCAGCGCCGCCGCCTCGCGCGTCTCCGTCCACCCGCGGGTGCGGGAGGCGATGGTGGCGCGCCAGCAGCGGCTGATCGCCGCCGGCAGCTACGTCGCCGAGGGTCGCGACATCGGCACCGTGGTCAGCCCCGACGCGCCGCTGAAGGTCTTCCTCACCGCCTCTGACGAGGAGCGGGCGCGGCGCCGCGCGGCGGAGAGCGGCGAGGACATCGAGTCGGTGCTCGCCGCCCAGCGCCGCCGCGACGCCCGCGACACCGAGCGCGAGCACGGCGCCCTGCGCGCCGCCGCAGACGCGGTCGAGCTGGATACGACCGGGCTCAGTCTCGAAGAGGTGGTCGGCCGCGTGGTCGGGCTGGCGCGCGAGCGGGGGCTGGCGTGAGCCGCCTCCCGACCGTCGCCGTCGTCGGCTTCCCCAATGTCGGCAAGAGCACCCTGGTCAACCGCCTGGTCGGCGGCACCGAGGCGGTGACCTCGCCCGAGCCGGGGGTGACCCGCGACCGCAAGCGGCTGGCCTGCGAGTGGAACGGGCTCGCCTTCGAGCTGATCGATACCGGCGGCATCGACCTCGAGGACGAGGCTGAGCTGGCCCGCGACGTGCAGGCGCAGGCGCGGCTGGCGATCGCCGAGGCCGACGCGGTGCTGCTGGTGGTCGACGGGCGGGCCGGCCTGCGCGCCGGAGACGCCGAGCTGGCGCGGACCCTGCGCGGCGGCAAGGTCCCGGTCCTGGTCGCGGTCAACAAGGCCGACCGGCCCCACGACTTCGCGATCACCGCCGAGTTCCACGCGCTCGGGCTGGGCGAGCCGCTGGCGGTCTCGGCCACGCACGGGCTCGGGACCGGCGACCTGCTTGACGCGATCGTCACGGCGCTGGGCGAGGTACCGCCGCGGGAGGACGACGACGACGCCGTCCGCGTCGCCGTGATCGGCCGCCCCAACGTCGGCAAGTCCTCGCTCGTCAACGCTTTCCTCGGCTCCGACCGGGTGATCGTCTCCGACCTCGCCGGCACCACCCGCGACGCGATCGACACCGAGCTCGAGGTCGAGGGCCGCCGCGTCATCCTCGTCGACACCGCCGGCCTGCGCCGCCGCGCCAAGGTCGCCGGCACCGTCGACTTCTACGCTCAGTTGCGCTCTGAACGGGCGGTCGAGCGGGCCGACGCCGCGATCGTCGTCTGCGACGCCTCCGAGGGGGTCACCGCCGAGGACCTGCGGGTCTCCGAGATGGCGATGAAGGCCGGCTGCGCGACCCTGCTCGTGCTCAACAAGTGGGACCTGACCGCGACCGACATCGACGACGCCCGCGCCCGGGTCGCGCGCAAATCGCGGCTGCGGCCCGCGGTCATCACCTGCTCGGCGACCCGCGGGCGCAACGTGCCGGCGCTGCTGCCGCGGGCGCTGCAGCTCGCCGATAAGGCGGGGGAGCGGGTCCCGACCCCGGAGCTGAACCGCTTCGTCAACGACGCCGTCGCCAAGAACCCGCCGCCCTCCCGGCGCGGGCGCCGGCTAAAGCTCTTCTACGCCGCCCAGGTCGGCGAGCGGCCGCCGCGCTTCGCGATCCAGGTCAACGACCGCAAGCTGATCTTCCGCGACTGGGCCTATTACCTGGAGAACCGGATGCGCGAGGCCTACGGCCTCGAGGGGGTGCCGCTGGTGATCGACTTCGTGCCCCGCAGCGGCCGTCGCGGGCGTGCCCGGCAAGACGACTGACCCCGTCAAGATTCGTCTAGGCTTTCCGGCCATGCCAACCAAGCCGCTAGCCGAGAACGAGCACCTGTTCACCTCCGAGTCCGTCACCGAGGGCCATCCAGACAAGGTCAGCGACGCCATCTCCGACGGCGTCCTCGATGCGGTCCTGGCCGGCGATCCCTACGGGCGCGTCGCCTGCGAGACGCTCGTCAACACCGGCATGGCGGTGGTCTCCGGCGAGATCTCGACCGACGTCCACCTCGACATCCCGGAGATCGTCCGCGAGACGATCCGCGAGATCGGCTACGACCACGGCGACTACGGCTACAACTGCGACCACATCTCGGTTCTGGTCTCGCTCGACAAGCAGTCCCCGGACATCGCCCAGGGCGTCGACGCCGCCTATGAGACGCGGGTCGGCGGCGAGGAAGACGAGCTGCTGATCGCCGGCGCGGGCGACCAGGGGATGATGTTCGGCTACGCCAGCGACGAGACCAAGGCGCTGATGCCGATGCCGATCCACATCGCCCACCGGCTGGCCGAACGGCTCGCCGCGGTGCGCAAGGACGGCACGCTCGAGTACCTCGGCCCCGACGGCAAGACCCAGGTCAGCGTCCGTTATCGCGAGGGTCGCCCGGTCGGCATCGACAAGCTGCTGATCTCGACCCAGCACGCCGAGGGGGTCGACTCCGAGTCCCAGATCAAGCCGGACCTCTGGGAGCACGTGGTGCTGCCGGTCCTGGCCGCCGAGGTGCCCGGGATGTACGACGAGGGCGACCTGCGCGAGGGCTTCCTGGTCAACCCGACCGGCAAGTTCGTGATCGGCGGCCCGGTCGGCGACGCCGGCCTCACCGGCCGCAAGATCATCGTCGACACCTACGGCGGCATGGCTCGCCACGGCGGCGGCGCCTTCTCCGGCAAGGACCCGTCCAAGGTCGACCGCTCCGCCGCCTATGCGGCCCGCTACGTGGCCAAGAACGTCGTCGCCGCCGGCCTCGCCGAGCGCTGCGAGGTCCAGGTCGCCTACGCGATCGGCGTCGCCCACCCGGTCTCCCTGATGGTGGAAACGTTTGGCACCGGCGTGCTCCCCGACTCGAAGATCTCCCAGCTGGTCGAGGCCGAGTTCGACATGCGCCCCGGCGCCTTCCGCCAGTACCTCGACCTGCACCGCCCGATCTTCCAGAAGACCTCCGCCTACGGCCACTTCGGCCGCGAGGACGACGACTTCACCTGGGAGAAGACCGACCGCGCCGACGCCCTCCGCGCCGCAGCCGGCCTAGAGACCGCCGCCGCATAGAGCGTCAAAACCCCGGCAGGTACGCCGGGTACGGGGGAGAGAATTGCGCGTTCCCAGCATTTGAGCCCCTATGGGGGCCAAAAGCCTGGACACGCGGAGTGCAAAGGCGTGGGCGCTTGCCCGCAGACAGCACGGGGTCCTGACGCGGCGGGACCTATTGGGGCTTGGGTTCACGGCGAAGGGGATTCGGCATCGGATTGAGCGGGGGCGCCTGCATGCGGTAAGGCGGGGCATTTACGTCGTTGGCCGCCGAGAGCTCTCGCGCGAGGGTCGTTGGATGGCCGCCTTGCTTGCCTGCGGCAGGGATGCCGTGTTGAGTCATCGCAGCGCCGGTGCACTTTGGGGCATCGCTGTCGAGCAGCCGGGAGCGATTGACGTGAGCGTTGCGCGTCACTGCCAGCTCGGTCGGTCGGGTATCCGCATTCGAAGCCGTCCCTCACTTGCCGAGGAGGATCGGACTACCTGTCGCGGAATTCCCCTCACCCAGCCAATTCGCACCCTCGTTGACCTCGCGACTGAGCTACCTCCGAAGCGTCTGGAGCGCGCCGTCAACGAGGCGGACAAGCGGGATCTCATCAGTCCGGATGCGTTGCGGGGAGCACTCGACGGCTACGCGGGGCAGCCGGGCGTGAAGGCGTTACGCGCTCTCCTCGACCGCCACACGTTCCGCCTCTCCGACTCCGAGCTGGAGGTCCTCTTTCGCCCGATCGTCGCGCGGGCTGGCCTGCCGCCTCCGCTCACGAAACAGCGCGTCAACGGCTTCGAGGTCGACTTCTACTGGCCAACTCTGGGCCTGGTGATCGAGACCGACGGCTGGCGCTATCACCGCACGCCCGCTGCCCAGTCCCGCGACGCGCTCCGCGACCAGGTCCACACCGCCGCCGGCCTGACCACGCTCCGCTTCTCCCACCACCAAGTCAAATACGAACCCAGCCACGTACTCCAAGTCCTCGCCAGAACGGCCGCCAACCTCACACGCGGCTGACCTGCGGCTCACACCTGCAGAGGAGGCGCAGGTCAGCCGCGTGGGGAGCCCTGCCGTCAGCTGCGCGGCGGCTCTTGTGCGGGCGGCTGTGCCTCGCCCAGCCCGTGAGCCCCGGCCGCGTGCGTCCCGGTCGCCCGGTCCACCTTGTGCACGACATCCCCCGGGTCGGCCACCCCGTAGAAGACGAAGTTGTAGTCGTCGGTGGCGGCGGTGTCGAAGTCGACGTCGCCGATCTGCATCAGGCGCTGGTAGACCGACTGGCGGTAGTTGACGTTCTGGACCCGCTCCAGCCGCGTCTCCTGGATCTCGCGCGAGATAATCCCGCGCTTGATGTTGAGGCGGCGGTTGGTGATCGTGTAAGTCGTTGCCACCCGTTTGACGAAGCCGGCGAGGACGGTGACACCGATCACGACCAGGATCACCAGGAAGGCGGTGCCGTTGCCGTCGATCAGCTTCGCGATCACGCCGAGGATCACCGCGACGACCACCCCCTTCAGGTAGAAGCCGAGGATCGCCCGCCAGGAGGGGTGGCCCTGGAAGATCACCTGCTCTCCGGCGCTGAGGTTGAGGCTCATCGCGCCGCAGCATATGGCTTCGGCGCTGGACCCGCCAGGGCTCCGAGCGGGTCGTCCCCTGCCGGCCATACCCTCGCCGGATGGCGATTCTCCGGGTCGAGCCGCTGACCACCGCCCGCGCTCTGCGTGGCCCGTTCGACTACCGCCGGCCGGAGGCAATGGCGGATGTCGAGGTCGGCAGCGTCGTCCGCGTCCCGTTCGGGCCGCGCCGCCTGCTCGGGGTCGTGGTCGAGCTGGCCGAGGCCTCGGAGCTGCCGCCCGAGCGCCTCGCCGAGCCGATCGAGGCGCTGGAGGCGGGTGCCACGGCGGAGCTGGTCCGGCTCGGCCTCTGGGTCGCCCGCGAGTACTGCTCGACCCCCTCGCGCGGCCTGCAGCTCGTACTGCCGCCGGGGACCGGGAGCGGCGGACGCACGGTCCGGGCCAAAGTCGAGCTGCGGGCCGAGGTGCTGCCGGCGGGGGAGGCGGCGCTGAGCGGCGGCGAGCGGCTCGGAGTCAAGCAGCGGGCGGCGCTGGAGGCGCTGAGCGGGGGGGAGATGTCGGCCGCCGAGCTGGCCGCCGCGGTCGGCGCCGACCGCCAGACGCTGCGGCGCCTGGAGCAGCGCGGCCTGATCGCGACCCGCAGCTCGCGCCTGCGCCGCGCCCCCGCCGACTCCGGCCTCTCCGCGCCCGCCCGGCGCCCCGAGCTGCTGCCCGAACAGGAGCAGGCCGTGGAGCGGATCGTCGCCGCCCTCGACGGCGCCGCCGGGGCGGAGCGCAGGCTGCTCCTGCACGGGGTCACCGGCTCGGGCAAGACCGAGGTCTACCTGGCCGCGGTCGAGGCGGCGCTGGAGCGCGGCCAGGGCGCGATCGTCCTCGTCCCCGAGATCGGCCTCGCCCCGCAGGCGGTGGCCCGCTTCCGCGCCCGCCTCGGCGACCGCTTCGCGGTCCTCCACTCGGCGCTCTCGGCCGGCGAGCGCTACGACGAGTGGCAGCGCCTGCGCAGCGGCGAGGCCAGCGTCTGCGTCGGCCCCCGCTCCGCCGTCTTCGCCCCGGTCCGCGACCTCGGCCTGATCGTGATCGACGAGGAGCACGACGCCTCCTACAAGCAGGAGGGCGACCCCTGCTACGACGCCCGCACCGTGGCCCGCCGCCGGGCCGAGGAAAGCGGCGCGGTGCTGGTCGCCGGCACCGCGACCCCGCGGCCGGAGTCCTGGCTGGAGCTGCCGCGGCTGCAGCTGCCGCGCCGGGTCGACGGGCTGCGGATGCCGCCGGTGCAGCTGGTCGATATGCGCGAGGCCGACCCGCGCTCGGGCCCGCTGCACCCCGACACCTGGGCGGCGCTGGAGGAGGTCCGCCGCACGGGCGCCAAGGCGATCGTGATGATCAACCGGCGCGGCTTCGCGCCCTGGCTCACCTGCCGCTCCTGCGGGCACCACTGGAGCTGCCCCAACTGCGACGTCTCGCTGATCGTCCACCGCCACACGGGCCGGCTCGTCTGTCACCACTGCGCCCACGCCGAACCGCAGCCGCGCGCCTGCCCGGACTGCGCCTCGACCACGCTCTCCCGCGCCGGCGCCGGCACCGAGCGGATCGAGGCGTTGCTGCGCGAGCGGCTGGAGTCGCTGCCGGTCTTCCGCCTCGACACCGACACCGCCGCCGAGCGCGGCGCCCACGCCCGCATCCTCGCCCAGTTCGGCGAGGCCGCGAGCGCGATCCTGGTCGGAACCCAGATGGTCGCCAAGGGCCACGACTTCCCCGAGGTCACCCTGAGCGCGATCCTCGACGCCGACGCGACCCTGCGCTTCCCCGACTTCCGCGCCGAGGAGCGGACCTTCGCGATGGTCGCGCAGCTGGCCGGACGCAGCGGCCGCGGCGAGGCCGGGGGAGAGGTGATCGTCCAGACCCTGGCCCCGAGCGCGGCCAGCATCGAGCACGCCGCCCGCCACGACTCGGCCGGCTTCCTCGCCGGCGAGATCGAGCGCCGCCGCCTGCTGCGCTACCCGCCCTTCTCGCACCTGGTCCGGATCGGCTTCGCCAGCGAGCAGGGGGCGAAGCTGGAAACCGCCGCCAACGCCGTCTCCGGCGAGCTACGGACGAAGCTGCCGGCCGGCTCGGAGCTGCTCGGCCCGGCGCCGATGTTCCGCGTCCGCAACCGCCACCGCCGCCGCATCCTGATCAAGGCCGAGGACCGCGAGGGCACGGTCGCAGCCGTCCGCGCCGTGGTCGAGGCGCGCGCCGCGGACCGCTCGCTGAAGGACGTGGCGATCGGCGTCGACGTCGATCCCCAGTAGCCGCATCCGAGGTCTCGTCCACTGCATACAATCGGCCGATGGGCGACGAACAGGCCATGGACGACGAGCGGGTCGAGGGCGCGGAAGAGCGCGAGCTGGAAGCGAAGCTGCTGGAGCGGCGCGAAGCGGCGCTCGCGCACGTGGTCAAGTTCGGCGACCCGGTTCTGAAGAGCGTCGCCTCGCCGGTCACCGAGTTCGGCCCCGAGCTGCGGGCCGAGGTCGAGCGGATGATCGGGATCATGCGCGACGGCCTCGGGGTCGGCCTCGCCGCCACCCAGCTCGGCGTGCTGCGGCGGCTGCTGGTCTTCCAGGCGGGTCCGGACAACGAGCCGACGGCGCTGATCAACCCCCGGGTCGAGTGGTCCTCGCGCGAGCTCTCGCTGGCCGAGGAGGGCTGCCTCAGCCTGCCCCGGGTCTCGATGGACGTCGAGCGCCCGCTGCACGTGCGGGTCAGCGGCCGCGACGCCGAGGGCGAGGCGATCGAGATCGAGGCCTCGGGGCTGGAGGCGCGGGTGCTGCAGCACGAGATCGACCACCTCGACGGGATCCTGATCCTCGACCGCACGATCCGCTCCCAGCGCAAGGGCGCCCTGAGGGCGCTGCGCGAGGGCACCAGCTACAGCCCGGAGCCGGAGGAGTTCGAGCCGAGCGACGAGGACGAGCTGCGCGAGCCCCGCACCGACGCTTGAGCGCCCGTCCGTGAGCACTGTCTACCTCGGCACCTCCGAGTTCGCCGCCACGGTCCTGCGCCGGCTGGCGCGCGAGCAGCGCCACCGACCGGCGCTGGTGGTGACGCCGCCCGACAGCCGCCGCGGCCGCGGCCGCAAGCTGACGCCGCCGCCGGCCGCCATGGCGGCCCAGGATCTGGGGCTGGAGCTGCTGCAGACCGGCGACGTCAACGAGGAGGCGGCGCGGGAGCGGATCGCGGCCGCGCGGCCGCGCGCGGTCCTGGTCTGCGCCTTCGGGCAGCTGATCCGCGAGCCGCTGCTCTCCGACCACCTGATGCTGAACGTGCACCCCTCGCTGCTGCCGCGCTGGCGTGGGGCGGCGCCGATCGAGCGGGCGATCATGGCCGCGGACGAGCGCACCGGCGTCTGCGTGATGCGGCTGGTGGCGGCGCTCGACGCCGGCCCGGTGGCCCTGCGGGCCGAGGTCGGGATCGGTGA
>DASUNU010000185.1:0-7351 GCA_036276995.1 Solirubrobacterales bacterium | reverse complement strand
GACCGGGATCCAGCCGGGGCGCAGCGCGAAGCCGGGCAGAAAGGGGCCCGCGAAGAGGCGGCGGATCTCGCTCGCCGCCTCCGCCTTGAAGATCAGTCCCGGCCGCATGCGGACGACCCGGACCGCCGGCGTCTCGGACTCGAAGGCATCGAGAATGCGCTCGACCGCGGCCTTGTGGCGCGAGTAAATCGAGCTGGCGATGCCGCCGACCGGCCACGACTCGTCGACCCCGTGGTTCTTGGGGCCGGGGCTGTAGGCGCCGACCGAGGAGGCGTAGACCAGGGCCGGCACCCCGGCCTCCGCGACGGCGTCGAAGACGCGCCGGCTGCCATAGACGTTGATCCGCTCCATCGCCGCCTCGTCGCGGCCGGGCTGGATCGCCCAGGCGAGGTGGATCACCGCGCCGGCGCCGGCGAAGTGAGGGGCGAGGTCATCGCGAGTGATGTCGGCGCGCTCCCAGCGCACCTTCGGCAGCGCCACGCCGGGGCGGCGTCGGGCGATCCCGACCACCTCCTCCACCGCCGGCTCGTGGGCGAGCGCGGCGAGGACGCTGGTCCCGACGTTCCCGCTGGCTCCGACTACGACGACGCGCACATGGCCCGATTACCCGGCCAGGTCCATGTGCAACCGCACCGCGGTCCCGGCCACACCGGAACGGATCTGGACCAGGTCGCAGAACTGGTTGGCAAGCCAGAGCCCGCGGCCGCCGACCTGGGTTGGCTGCGGCCGCACCCGCCCCACCAGCGGCTCCTCGATCCTGCCGCTGTCCTCGACTTCAACCAACAGGCGACCGGCCTCGCGCCATACGTACAGCGTCCCGGTGCCGCCGCCGTGGACGATGCTGTTGGCGGCGAGCTCGCTGGCGGCGACCACCAGGTCTGTCGTTGCCTGCTGCGAGGCACCGGCGCTCTTGGCCGCCCAGGTGACCCGCTGGCGCACATCGAAGAGCCCGGTGCGGTCGAACTCGAAGCCCTGCTCGCGACCGGGGCGATCCGGGAGATCGCCGGCGAAGCAGTCGCGCTGGGGCTCGAAAGCGCCGCTCGGAGCCATCTCGCCATCGCGCTCAACCCCGGTGTGGGAGTGCGAGACCGCGCTCAGGACCTCGTCCCGGAAAGCGCTGCTGTCGTAGGAGCAGAGCAGCGAGAGGGCCGGCCGGCGGCCCGCGAAAGCGGTGTTGACCAGGGACTCGTGGCGCTCGCACTCGTCGACCTCGGCCGCGCCCCGGCCGGGCCATAGCGGTTCGCCGATGCCGCGGATCACGCGATCCTCATGCTCGTCGAGGAAATCGCGCCAGAGCGGGATCAGCCGGGCCGGATTGCGGCCCAGCTCCCGCATGTCGCCGAAGCGGATCGCGTCGGCCTCAGCGCCCAGCTCGCCCTGCAGCAGCGCCGCTTTCTCCCGCCGCACGACGACCAGGACCGCCTCGCCCGCCTCGAGCGCATCCCAGAGGTAGGGGACGGTACCGGCGAGGAAGTCGTCCTCGTCGCGGTAGATCAACGCCTCGTGTCGAAAGCCGTCTCGACCCATCGCTCCGTCCTACTTCTCCGTACTTTTCGGCTTCAACACGAGCAGGCAGAGATCGTCGCGGATCGGCCCATCGGCCCAGCCCAGGATCGCCTTCTCGACCTCGCCGACGAAGCTGCGCGCGGACAGCCCGGCCAGCGGCCTCAGCAGCCGGGTCAGGCCGTCGAGGCCGAGCAGCGCCCCGGCCCGGCGCACGTCGGTGGCGCCGTCGGTGTAGATCACGACCCCGTCGCCGGGCTCCAGCTGGGCCTCGGCGTTGTCGAGCACGAGCCCCGCCTCGGCGCCGAGCAGGAAGGTGCCCCCGGCCGAGTCCAGCTCCCCCATGTCGGCCAGCCGCAGCGGCAGCGGGTGCCCGGCGACCGCCCAGCAGAGCTGCGAGTCGCTGGCCCGGAAGCGCATGCAGACGGCGCTGACCAGGTCGTGCGCGTGGCCGGGCCGGTCGACCAGGGCGTCGTTGGTCATGGTCAGCAGCTCGGCCGGGTCGCTGGTGCCGGTGGCGAGCGCCGCCAGCCGGGCGCGCACGAAGGTCGCCAGGCGGGCGGCCCGCGGACCGTGGCCGACGACGTCGCCGACGATCGCCAGGGTCGAGCCGTCGGGGCCGTTGGTGAGCAGGTAGAAGTCGCCGGAGACTCCGTGCTCGGAGGGCACGAAGGCGGCGGCGGTGTCGACGTCGGGCAGCTCCGGCAGCGTCGCCGGAGTCAGCGCCGCCCGGATTTCCTCCAGCTCCTCGGCCGAGTGCTCGAGCACGAGCAGGCGCTCGCGCAGGAGCGAGATCAGGAAGGCGACCCCGAGGAAGGCGACCAGCCGCACCGCCAGCGCCCAGCCGAAGTCGGGCACCGGGTGGATCAGCGAACCGATCAGGTAGAGCCCGCAGCAGGCGGCGGTCGCGAGCAGGCCCGCCCGCAGACCGAACCACCAGGCGGCGAGCCCGACCGGCACCGCGTAGAAGAAGGCGACCCCGGGGCTACTGGTGGAGCTGAGCAGCAGCCAGAGGACGAAAACCGTTCCCGCCGACGCGCCGATCCAGGCGACGCGGGCGACATTGGACATCGACTCGAGCACTCAAGGGGAATTACATCAGGCCTTGCCGGGTAGACCGCAGCAGTGGCCGCCCCGACCAGGATCACCCCCTACCGCAACGGGCCCTACCTGGTGCGGGGACCGGTGACCATGGTCGACCAGGAGGGCAACGAGATCGAGTTGAAGCGGAGGGTGATCGCCCTCTGTCGCTGCGGCAAGTCGCAGATCCGCCCCTTCTGCGACGGCACCCATAAGGCAACCGGCTTCACCGCCGAGAGTGGCCCCGAGTAGCGCGCAGGCGGCGCAGCGGGGTGGCCGAGTCGCGCAGGCGGCCCTCGCCGTAGCGGACCCCGCCGCGCAGACGGGCGCCGAGCGCGAGCCAGGCGCAGAGCGAGCGCTCGGCGATCCAGGCCGGCGCCAGCAGCGAGCCGCTGAGCGGAAAGCGCGACGCCCCGCCGGCGCGCCGGCGCCCGACCTCGGCCAGGCCGACCGAGGCCAGCGCCGCCGCCCCCAGCCAGCGCGCGCGGCCGCTGCGCAGCGCCCAGAGCGTGAGCGGGGCGATCGCGAGGAAGACGCCGATCCGAGCCGGGATCGCGAAGTCGTCGTAGGCCTGGCGCACCCGCTGCGAGCGGAAGTGAGCGCTGCTGGGCGGGCGGCGGGCGACGTAGAGGTCGAGCGGGGTGAGGACCCGGCCGCCGGCCGCCGCGACGGTCCGCATCAGCTCCAGGTTCTCGAACAGGGCGTCGCCGTCGTAGGCGCCGCTGGCGAGAAAGGCCTGGCGGCGCACGGCCAGGGTGCCGGGGAAGTCGCCGACCGGGAAAGCCGGGTCGCCGGTGCAGACCCGGTTGAGCAGCGAGCGGGCGGTGTCCCAGCGGGCGTGCCAGGGCAGCTCGTCGAAGTAATTCTGCGGGCGCACCAGCTCCGCCCCGGCCAATAGCTCGACCGCTCGGCGCAGCGCTGTGCGGTCGTAGCGGACGTCGTCGTCGGCGAGCACGACAAACTCGCCCCGGCACTCGCGCACACCGGTGATTACCCCGTTCACCTTGCCCATCCGGAAGCGCAGGTCGGGGTGCGGCGCCAGGTGGCGAGCCGTGCCGGCGAGGGCGGCGGCGTGCCGCTCGAACAGCGGCGCGGGCGAGCCGTCGACGACCAGGACCTCGTCGACCGCGGCGGCGATCTCGCCCAGGTAGGCGCTCAGCTCGGCGATCGGTCCCGGCTGCGTCCAGCGCAGCGGCAGCACGTAGGAGACGCTCACAGCGGCCGGCGCAGCGAGCTCTCGCCCTCTTCCCAGGACGAGAGCAGGTGCCGGGCGAAGCGGTCCTCCAGGCAGAGCAGGGCGCGGGCGCCGAAAACGATGTCCGCCGCCAGCTCGGGCTCCTGCAGGGCGAGCCCGCCGGCGAGGTCGTAGGCGGCGATGTTCTCGTGCACGGCGTCGGCCTCGACGTGCTCGTCGTAGAAGTCGGTTGCCTCCTCGCCGAAGCCGAGTCGCCGCAGGGCGTTGCCGTAGCGGCGGTTGGGCTGGGCCGAGGTCATCTCGAACATCGCCAGGTGGCCGACGATCGCGCCGCGGCGGCTACGGTGCAGGCCGAGACCGGACATCAGGTTGACCGTCGCCAGGGTCACGCCCGGGACCCGGCCGAGGTAGGCGTTCTCGCGATCGTCGAGGTCGAGCGCCCGCATCGTCTTCGCGAACAGCCCCGAGTGCATGCGCTCGGGCCGGCCGCCGCCGTACTCGTCGCCCTGGACCTCCAGCAGCGCCGTCTTCGCCGGGCCGGCGATCCGCGGGATCGCCCAGCTGTGCGGGTCGGCCTCCTTCAGCTGGTAGAGCGAACGGTGAACGACGAACTCGCGGAACTGACCGAGGTCGGGCTTGATCTCGAGGTGACGCGAGAGCGAGACGCCCTCGTCCGCGGCCTCGATCCGGAAGAGGGCGTCGCCGACCTCACCGGGGCCAACCGGCTCGGTCGCGACCTCGACATCGAGCGTGCCGAAGAACGCCGTCTCCAGCAGGGCGCGCACGGCGAGCAGCGAGGGGTTCCACTCCCAGGCCGCCGAGACCTCGGGGAAGGAGCGGTAGTGCAGCTCGTAGCAGAGGTAGAGCGCCAGCTGCAGGTCGTCGTCGGCGAGCGGGTCCGCGACCGCGTCGACCAGCGGGCGCAGGCCGACTTCCAGGTCCGCGGGTCCGAAGGTCCCCTGCGGCGGCGAGGAGAGCAGGCCGACGATCGCCTCGCTGATCGGACCGACCGGGGAAAGGCCCACGCGGGCCCTTGCAGACCTTCCCTGGTCGACGATGTTCACTGCTTCCAACTTCCCGGCGGCAACCGCTTGCAAACTTCTTGCGTTTTCAAGCCCGCTCGAGGCCGACCGCGGCGGCGGGCTTGTCCTCGCGCAGGCCCTTGAACGAGCCGTGGCGGACCATCCCCTCCGCGGTCAGCTCGCGGAACTCGACCTCGGCGACCAGCTCGGGCTCGACGTAGTTGGCGCCGCGCGGACCGCGGCGGCCGGCGAAGGGGTTCGCCTTGCGGGCCAGCGGGCGCAGCCGCTCGCCCAGCTCGTCGAGGTCGCGGTCGGAGAAGCCGGTCCCGACCTTGCCGGCGTAGCGAAGCTCGCCCTCCTCGTCGAACCAGCCGAGCAGGATCGAGCCGAGCCGGTTGCGCCGCCGCCCCTCCCCCGGCTGCCAGCCGCCGATCACGAACTCCTGGCGGCCGACGTTCTTCACCTTCAGCCAGGCGCCGTTGCGCTTGCCGGGCGCGTAGCGGCTGTCGAGCCGCTTCAGCACGATCCCCTCCAGCCCCTGCTCGGCGCTCGCCGCCAGCAGCTCCTTGGCGTGGCCGGCGACGTAGCCCGGGGTCTGCCAGCTCAGCCCGTCCAGCTCCAGCCCCTCGAGCAGCTCGCGGCGGCGGCTGTAGGGCTCGGCCGTCAGGTCCTCCCCGTCGAGGTGGAGCAGGTCGAAGATCACGTAGGTGACCGGGTGGGACTTCATCCGCCGCCGCACCACGTTTGCGTCGGTCTGGTGAATCCGCTGCTGCAGGCGCTCGAAGCTCGGCCGGCCGTCGGCGTCGAAGGCGACCAGCTCGCCGTCGAGGACCGCGTCGCGGGCGCCGAGCTGGCGCGAGAGCCCCCGCACCTCGGGGTACTGGGCGGTGACGACGTTGAGGTTGCGGGTCTGCAGCTCGAGCCGACCTGGCCGGCAGTAGGCGATCGCCCGCACCCCGTCCCACTTCACCTCGACCCCCCAGCCCTCGTCCTTGGCGGGCAGCTTCGCCAGCTTGGCCAGCATCGGCACCACCGCCTCGGGGTAGGGATCGCGCTCCTCCTCGGGCGGGTCCATGCGGTGGATCATCCAGTCCTTCTCCGCCTTGCCGGCCCGGAACAGCGCGTAGCGGCCGCGCACCCGCTCGCCGGCGAAGCCGACCACGACTTTGCCGGGCTCCCACTTCTCGACCTCGAAGCTGCCGCGGTCCCAGATCTTCATCGTCCCGGCGCCGTACTCGCCGGCCGGGATCTCGCCCTCGAACTCGAGGTACTCGAGCGGGTGGTCCTCGGTGTGGACGGCCTTGCGATTTTCCTCCGGGTCGGTCGGGATGCCGTTCGGAATCGCCCAGCTGACCGCAACCCCCTCGTGCTCCAGCCGCAGGTCCCAGTGCAGGCGGCGGGCGCTGTGCTCCTGGACGACGAAGCGCGGGGCGCCCGGCTTCGCCTTGACGGCGCGCCCTTTCCTCGCCCCCGGCTCCGCGGTCCTGCCGAAGTCGCGCTTGCGCTCGTACTCGGCCAGCTTCTCGGTTCGCCTGCTCTGCTTCGCCATCAGAATCTCCACCCAGCATGATCGCCGTGATCGCCGACACCCACATGCCGAAGGGCCGGCGACGGCTGCCGGAGCGCTGCGTCGAGCTGCTCGGGGAGGCCGAGGCGGCGATCCACGTCGGCGACTTCACCGCCGCCTCGGCCCTGGCCGAACTCGAAGCTCTCTGCCCGGTCGTCCACGCCGTGCACGGCAACGTCGACGAGCCGGCCCTGCGGCAGCGGCTGCCGGAGACGCTCGAGCTCGCGCCCGGCGGGCGCTCGCTGGCGCTGGTCCACGACGCCGGCCCGGCCAGGGGCCGGCTGGCGCGACTGCGCCGGCGCTTCCCCAGCGCCGACGCGGTCGTCTTCGGACACAGCCACCTTCCCCTGCACGAGCGGGAGGGCGGCTTTCAGATCTTCAACCCGGGCAGCCCGACCGAGCGCCGGCGCGCCCCGCGGGCCTCGATGGGCCTACTTATTTGCGAGCGGAACGAGCTGCTTTTCCGCCACGTTTGGCTTTAGCGGCGGCTTTTTTGCCTGCCGGTTTTTTGCCGGTCGCTTTGGCGGCTTTTTTGCCGGCTTTTTTCGCCGCCGGTTTTTTCGCCGCTTTTCCGCCGCTCCGTTTGGCCGCGGCGGCTTTGCCTTTCGCTTTGCCTTTGCCGGATTTTTTCGCGGCGCGGCGCTGCGCGGCGGGGACCTCGGCACTGGCGACATCACCGCTCAGACCCTTGATCTGACCCTCGAGGTACTTCGCCATCCGCTCCTCCTCGCGGCGGATGCCCCGCGCCAGTTTGGCCGTCTCGGCGTCGCCGACCTTCGTCGCCAGGGTCTCGATCGCGAGGTAGGTGGCGATCTCCTCGTGCTCATTGAAGTACTGGGTCTTGGCGTTCTTCAGCATCTTCTCCTGCTCGCCACTGCCGCGCAGCGCGTGCAGCGGCCCCTTCGCCGCAGCGGTCGCTTTGCCGACCACCGACTGCACCGTCTGGGTGCCGCCGCCAAGCTGCTTGATCCGGCGCTGCAGCGC
>DASUNU010000184.1:0-4508 GCA_036276995.1 Solirubrobacterales bacterium | reverse complement strand
TAGACGATTAAACGTTTAATCGTCTAAGGTTAGTGGGTGATCTTCGCGACGCCGCCGATCGAGGGGTACCTACGACAGAGCCTCGACGAGCTCGACGAGCTGCGTGCTGCCCTGAGCGGGCAGGCCAGCCAGTCGCGGCGCTGGATGGGCTCGCTGCGGCGCTCGCTGCGGGCGCGCTCGATCGAGAGCTCGACCTCGATCGAGGGCTACAGCGTCGATCCCGACGAGGCCCTGGCCCTGGTCAACGGCGACCTCGCGACCGAAAGCGGCGACGAGAACCGGATGGCGCTCGCCTGCTACGCGCGGGCGATGGACCACGTCGGGGCGCTGGCCGCCGACCCGGCCTTCCGCTGGCTCGACCGGGTGATCCTCGACCTCCACTTCGATGCCTGCTACTTCCAGCCCGAGAAGGAGCCGGGGCGCTGGCGGGAGGGGCCGATTGGGGTCACCGCCGCCGACGGCTCGCTCGAGTTCGAGGGACCCGACGCGGCCGCGGTCCCGGGCCTGATGGCGGAGGTGGTCGAGTGGCTGCAGGAGGGCGACCTCGACGCCCCGGTCGTGGTCCGCGCCGCGATGGCCCACCTCCATCTCACCTCGGTGCACCCCTTCCGCGACGGCAACGGGCGCGTCTCGCGCATCGTCCAGTCGCTGGTGCTCGCCCGTGACGGCCTCGTCTCCCCCGAGTTCGCCTCGATCGAGGAGTACCTCGGCGAGCACACCCCCGCCTACTACGCCGCTCTGCACGAGGTCCAGGCCGGCGGCTACAACCCCGAGCGCGACGCCACCGGCTGGGTCGCGTTCTGCGTACAGGCGCACATCATCCAGGCCGAGCGACGGCTCGAACAGATCGAGGAGGCGGCGGCGCGCTGGCAGCGCCTGGAGCAGCTGGTCGAGGCCAGCGGCTGGCCCGACCGGCTCGTGATCGCGCTCGAGCAGAGCCTGATCGGCGGCACCGACCGCGGGCGCTACGGAAGCGAGGCCGAGGTCTCGCAGGCGACCGCCAGCGGCGACTTCCGGCGCCTGCTCGACGCCGGCCTGGTCGAGCAGGAGGGCCGGGGCCGCAGCACGCGTTACCGGGCGAGCGAGAACCTGCGCGCCGAGCTGCCGGACGATTAGAGCCGGGGCTGAGGGGGAAGGATGCGGGCGTGGAGGACTTGATCGAGGAGCTGACGCGGGGCAACGTGACCGAGGTCAAGGTCGTGCTCGCGACCGTGGTCCTGGCGCTAGCGATCTACCAACTGCTCCTCGCCGCGGTCGCCTACGGCTGGCTGCGGCTGCCCTTCCTCGAAGCCGGCACCGCCTCCTGGACCCACCGGGCCAGCGGCGACGCGATCGTGGTGCTGACGATCCTGGTCGCGACCGCCTGCCTCAGCTATTACGGCTTCGAGGAGGGCGGCGCCCACGCGCTCTTCGGCACGATCCTGCTCGGGGTGCTGGCGCTGAAGGTCTTCGTGGTCCGGGTCGGCGGCCGCCTCTCCCGCCTCCTCCCTCTGCTCGGGGTCTCGGTGCTCGCCCTCTTCGGCCTCACCTGGTGGACCTCGGCCGGCGACTTCCTCGGGGTCGGCTGATGCGGCGCCCGCGCCAGTCGCTGCAGATGCTCGGCTCGCTGCTGGCGGCGCTGGCGATCGCCGCGCTGGCGATCGCCGTCGTCACCGCCCACTTCG
Organism: Solirubrobacterales bacterium; assembly: GCA_036276995.1. Lineage (GTDB taxonomy): Bacteria > Actinomycetota > Thermoleophilia > Solirubrobacterales > 70-9 > VAYN01. The sequence continues at coordinate 2,844 of DASUNU010000184.1, read as the reverse complement.
GCCCGACCAGCACCGCCAAGCTGGAGGCGCGCGAGGAGCGGCTGGAGAAATAGCAAGGGCCGCCCGGAGGCGGCCCTTGTCTGGTGCAAGTAACGAACGCGGGAACGGCGGCCGGGTGGGACAACGCCCGGTCTCCCTTTGCTCGCCGGTGCCCGGGGTGGATTCCGCCGGGCGCCCAAACCAGTGCGGCGCCTAGCGGCCCTGCACCTCCAGAGTCCCTCCAAGCATGTGACTCAAAATTAGGACCACCTCCTTTCTCTGGTCCGACGATTGAAGCAAACCGCTCCGTCGTGGTCGAGGGCGCGCCTGCGAGGATGCGCGCGTGGACATCGTCCTCGCCCTCGTCGCGGCCCTGCTCTTCGCCCTCGGCACCGTTCTGCAGCAGCGCGCCGGGCTGGAAAAGCCCGTGGAGGGAGCGAGCTCGGGGCTGCTGATCCAGATGGCGAAGCGGCCGGTCTGGCTGCTCGGGATCCTCGCCGACGCCTTCGGCTTCATCGCCCAGGCGGCGGCGCTCGGGATCGGGCGGCTCGCGGTGGTGCAGCCGCTGCTGGTCGCCAGCGTCGTCTTCGCGCTGCCGCTCGGCGCCCGTCTCACCGGCCAGCGGATCCGCCGCGTCGACGTCGGCGCCGCCTTCCTCGTCGTCGCCGCCCTCGTCGCCTTCCTCACCATTGCCAACCCCTCCGGCGGCCGCGACGACGCGCCGCTCGACGAGTGGCTGGTCGCGATCGGCGCCTGCATCGCGATCTGCGTGCCGCTCACCCTGCTCGGCCGGAGCGGGCCGGCGCCGCGGCGAGCCGCCTGCCTCGGCATCGCCACCGGCGTCCTCTTCGCCCTCTCCGCCGCCCTGACCAAGGTCGTGGTCGACGAACTCGACGAGGGCGTCTTCGAGATCTTCCTCAGCTGGCACCTCTACGCGCTGGTCGCGATCGGTTACGCCTCGATGACCTTCAACCAGCTGGCGCTGAACACGGGAGCGCTGGCGCCGGCGGTGGCGACCAGCATGGCCTTCGACCCGATCACCAGCGTCGTGCTCGGCGTCACCCTGCTGAACGAGTCCCTGCACACGACCCCGTTCGACCTGATCGGGACCGTGGCGGCGCTGGCCGCCGCCCTGGTGGGAATGGCCTTGCTCGCCCGCTCGCAGTCCCAGGCCGAGCCGGTGGCCGCATAGGATCACGGCCGGATGAGCGTCGAGGAGCAGCAGGGCCTGGGCCCCGAGAGCGACGGCGCCGAGCGCGCCGAGTTCCAGGAGCAGACCCGGGCGCACCGCTTGCAGAAGCTCGAGAAGCTGCGCGAGCGCGGGATCGAGCCCTACCCGGTCCGCTTCGACCGCGACACCACCGCGGCGGCGCTGCGCGAGGAGTTCGGCGCGATCGAGGCCGGCACCGACACCGGCCGGGTCGTCCAGATCGCCGGCCGGATCCTCGCCGAGCGGCGCCACGGCGGCCTCGACTTCGCCGACCTCCAGGACGAGACCGGCCAGATCCAGCTGATGGCGACCCGCGACGCGGTCGGGGCCGACGAGCTGCACGAGTTCTCCGACCTCGACCTCGGCGACTGGGTCGGCGTCGAGGGCACGGTGATCTGCTCCAACCACGGCGAGCTGACGGTCCGCGTCGCCAGGTTCGAGCTGCTCTCGAAGAGCCTGCGGGCGCTGCCCGACGTCCGCCACGGGATCGCCGATCCGGAGACCCGCTACCGCCAGCGCTACCTCGACCTCACCCTCGACGAGGACTCGCGCCGCGTCTTCCGCATCCGCTCCTCGGTGATCGCGACCACCCGCCGCGTGCTCACCGAAAAAGGGTTCAGCGAGGTCGAGACGCCGGTCCTGCTCGGCCAGGCCGGCGGCGCCGCGGCGAAACCGTTCATCACCCACCACAACGCGCTCAACATCGACATGACCCTGCGGGTGGCCCTGGAGCTGCCGCTCAAGCGACTCATAGTCGGCGGCCTCAACCGCGTCTTCGAGATCGGCCGCGTCTTCCGCAACGAGGGCCTCGATACCCGCCACAATCCCGAGTTCACCCTGCTCGAGGCCTACCAGGCGTTCGGCGACTACCACGACATGATGGACCTGACCGAGGCGATCGTGGCCGGCGCCGCCGAAGACGCGATCGGCACCACCGTGGTCACGATCCAGGGCCAGCAGGTCGACCTGAAGCCGCCCTGGCGCCGGGTGACGATGGCGGAACTGATCAAGGAGAACGTCGGCGTCGAGATGCACCCGTCGATGCCGGTTGAGGAGGCACGGAAGATCGCCGACGGCATCGGCGTCGAGTGGCTCGACGCGTGGGGCTCGGGGAAAATCATGAGCGAGGTCTACGACGAGAGCTCCGAGCACCTGCTGATCGAGCCGACCTTCGTGATGGACCACCCGCGGGAAATCTCGCCCCTCGCCCGCGCCCACCGCGACGACCCCGAACTGACCGAGCGCTTCGAGCTCGTCGTCGCCGCCCGCGAGCTGGCGAACGCCTATAGCGAGCTAAACGACCCCGTCGACCAGGCCGAACGCTTCCAGTCGGAGGCCAGACTTCAGGCTGGAGGCGACGACGAGGCCGAACCCGTCGACGACGACTACGTCAAAGCCCTCGAATACGGCCTCCCCCCTACCGGCGGCCTGGGCATCGGCCTCGACCGCTTGGTCATGCTCATCTCCGGCGCTGAGGCAATTCGTGACGTCATCCTCTTCCCCACCCTGCGACCTGAGGGTCGGGAGGCCGCGGACGACGGTGGACCCAAAGTGGGAGCCGGAGTCGGTGAAGCCTCCGAACGTTTTGCGGCGGAGGAGAGCCCCGCTCCGGGCGCCAGCAGCCCAACGCCGATCGACGATGGACCGAGTGAGGA
>DASUNU010000183.1:0-6427 GCA_036276995.1 Solirubrobacterales bacterium | reverse complement strand
GCCCTGATCGTCGGCCCGCAGGCCGGCTCCGCGAAGCCGGCCTTTCCGACTCCCAAGGGCTTCTTCGGGATTGGCCCGCAGACGATCCTCACCGATCGCGACCTCGAATACATGAAGGCGGGGGGGATCGAAAGCATTCGCTGGCCGCTGCCCTGGAACGGTGTGCAGCCGACCAGAGGGGAGCTGCTCTGGGAAGGCTTCGACGACGTGGTCGCCCTGGCCGCCCGCCACGGGATCACCGTGCTGCCCTTCGTCTACGGCACGCCCTCCTGGATCGCCCGCAAATACACGACGCTGCCCGTCAACAACGGCAAGGCGCGCAGCGCCTGGACCGCCTTCCTCAAGGCGGCGGTCGAGCGTTACGGCCCCGGCGGCGAGTTCTGGCGGGAGATGGCGCCCGGGGTGGTCCAGTACGAGCCGGCGATCCCACGGCCGCTGCCGATCCGCAGCTGGCAGATCTGGAACGAGGCCAACTTCTTCTACTTCGCCTATCCCGCCTCGCCGCAGCGCTACACGAAGCTGGTGCAGATCTCGAGCCCGGCGATCAAAGCGGTCGACCCCGGCGCCAAAGTGATCCTCTCCGGCCTCTTCGGCGAACCGGCCGCGCGCGGTCCGAAAGGGATGCCGGCGGCCAAATTCCTCGAGGCGATCTACCGCACGCCGGGGATCAAAACCCGTTTTGACGGCATCGCCCTGCACCCCTACGCGGTCGATGCGGAAACGCTGGAGGAAATGGCCGAAGACATGCACGAAGTCACGATCGAGAGCCGCGACCAGGGTGTCCCGTTCTATGTGACCGAGATGGGCTGGGGCTCGCAGAACAACTTCCAGGAAGTCGCCTTCGAGCAGGGGATCCGAGGCCAGGTCAAGCAGCTCAAGGCCTCCTACGGGTACCTGATGGAAAACCAGCGCCGGCTCAACCTCAAGCAGGTCTACTGGTTCTCCTGGAAAGACCTGGCCGACACCTGCACCTTCTGCGACTCGGTCGGGCTGTTCCGCGAAGGCTCCAAGTTCCACCCGAAGCCGGCCTGGCGCGCCTTCGTCCAGCTCACCGGCGGCCGCGCCCGGCCGTAGCCGGACGCCGCGCCCGCGCCGCTCAGTCCCAGACTGCCTGGGGCAAGTTGGCGAGGATCGTCCGGTCGGCGGTCAGCAGCGGCGCTCCGGCGACGATCGCGTGCGCGGCGATCAGCCCGTCGAAGGGGTCGCGGGTCCAGCTCAGGCTCGTGGCCGCCTGGACCAGTCGCGACAGGGCGACGTCGGCGACCTCGAGTCCGATCGACCTGCGCAGCGCTGCCAGCGGCGCCGAGGCCGGCTCGCTGACCCGCCCGGTCTCGTACAGGTAGGTCAGCTCGAGTTCGACGATCGGCGAGGCGAACGGTTCCGCCGCCTCCAGGCGCTCTCGCACCCCGGCGGGAAGGCGCTGCTCGACCCCCTGGTAGAGCCAGCCGATGACATGGGTGTCAATCAGGATCAGGGTTCCACTCCGATAGCCAGTCGATGTGAACCAGGTCGCCGGGGTCGCCGACTATGTACCCCTCGCGCCGCGGCAGGCGGTCCCAGAGGGATTGCTCTTCTTTCGGGGCGATCACGAGGATCTTGCCCTTGCGCTCGATCTCCAGGGGTCGGCCGCTGTCGAGCACCTCGTCGAGGAGCCGGTAAACGTTTGCCCGCAATTTCGAAGCGCTGATGGCCATGGGTGTCTCCGCTAGCGTACGTACGAATAGATCGAACTCCGTACGTACGTTAGCAGTGGGAGGAGCAGCGGCGGCAGGAGAGATCATGGACGCGACGCTAAAGGCGCCGGGCCTACAGATGGCGCGCAGAAAGCGCCAACTCTCGGGACTCTGTGTGGAGAATCAGCGACGTTGGCGCTGGGCGAGCTTGATCGTCAGCTGGCGGGACTCTCCGGGCAGATAAGTCTCGTCGGCGCGGACGACCGCGGCGAAGGTGGTGCCATTCCTAATCTTCGGCAGGAAGCGGGCGGTGCAGGCGCGGCTGAGGTAGCGGCTGCCGAAGGGGTTGCCGTTGCGCCGCAGCTGCACGAGCTGGCCGCGGCGGCCGCTGCAGGGGGAGACCCAGACGGTCAGCAGGGCGCGCCTGCCGCGTTCGACCCGGCGCCGCTGCGCCTGGATGCCGACGTAGCTGGGGACGGTCGGTTCCGGGATCCTGACCTGGGCCGTGGCCGGCGCCTGCGGCGGGGCAGCCGGTGGCGCGGGCGGGCAGCCGGCGGGCGGCTCGCCGCCGAGCCGGTAGATGCGGCCCCCCTGCTCGACCACGTAGAGCCGCCGCGCCGCGTCTTCGCCGAAGGAGACGGGGTTGATCGCGCGGATCTTCAGCGAGCAGTCTTCGCTGGCCCGGCCGTCGGCGCTGTCGGGCAGCCGCAGGGCGCGCAGGCCGCCGCCGCAGTAGTCGCTGTAGAGGTAACGGCCGTAGAGGGCGCCAAGCGCGGTGTCGCGGACCACGTAGCCGCCGGTGACAGAGCAGCGGGCGGGGGACCCGGCGAGGTCGGGGTCGGAATCGTGCCGGTACTCGAAGACCGGTGGCGTGAAGGCGCTGGGCGGCAGGCTGGCGCACTGGGGGTCGGTGGCCGGTCCGGCGACCAGGCCCTCGCGGCAGTTCCAGCCGTAGTTGGCGCCGAAGCCGCCGACCACGCCGGGTAGGGGGCTGGGCGCGAAGTCGATCTCCTCGCGGGCGCTCTGGCCGACGTCGCCGATCACCATGTCGCCGTTGAGGCTGTCGAAGGAGAAGCGGTAGGGGTTGCGCAGGCCGAGGCTCCAGATCGTCGCCGTCGGCACCGCCGCGTCGGGGTCGATGCGGAGGATCTTGCCGAGCTGGCTGCCGGGGTCCTGGGCGTGGTGAAACTCGTCGTCGCTACCGCCGCCGTCGCCGGTCGAGAGGTAGAGGAAGCCGTCGGGCCCGAACTGGATCTGACCGCCGTTGTGGTTGGCCGCGTCGGGGTGGGGGACGACGAGCAGGTCTTCGAGCGTGGCGCTGTCGGCGCTTTCGCGGCCGGGTCCGGCAACCAGTTCAGCCAGGTGGATCGCGCCGTCTTCGTCGTTGGCGTAGGCGACGAAGAGGCGGCCGTTGGCGGCGAAGTCGGGGTCGGGAGCGAGCGACAACAGCCCGCGCTCGCCCTGACAGCTACTGCCGCAGCCGACCGCGCCGCGGATGTCGGCGAACTGGCTGCTCACGCCCCCTTTCAGGAGCTGGATCGTGCCTTTGCGCTCGGCCACGAAAAGGCGGCCGGCCTCGGTCGGCTCGGAGGTCACGTAGGTCGGTTGCGCGAAGGTCCCGCCGACCTGCGTCAGCGTCAGCGCCTGGGCGCTGCTCGCGGTGAGGAGGGCGAGCGAGGCCGCGACTATTCCTGCCGCTCGGATCACTGGCCCCAAGTTAGCGAGACGGCCAGACCGGCGCGGCAGCGCTAGGACCGGGCAGTTCGGTAGCGTCACCCGCCTCAATGAACCGCATCCTGATCACCGGCGGAGCCGGCTTCGTCGGCTCCAACCTCGCCGTTTCCCTCGCCACCCGGCACCCCGACTGGGAGATCGTCGTCCTCGACAACCTCTACCGGCGCGGCTCGGAACTGAACCTGCCGCGGTTGCAGGAGGCCGGGGTCGAGTTCGTGCGCGGCGACGTGCGCGAGCCCGAAGACCTGGCCCGGGTGGCGCGGATCGACGCCCTGATCGAGTGCTCCGCCGAGCCCTCGGTGATGAGCGGGGTCGACGGCGACACCGGCTACCTGGTCCACACCAACCTGACCGGCGCCTACAACTGCCTCGAGCTGGCCCGCCGCGACAGCGCCTTCGTCGTCTTCCTCTCGACCAGCCGCGTCTACCCGGTGCAGCCGCAGGTCGACCTGGTGCTGGAGGAGGCCGAGACCCGCTTTGAGATCGCCGCCGAGCAGGCCGTGCCGGGGATCTCGCCGGAGGGGATCTCCGAGCAGTTCCCGCTGGAGGGCGCCCGCACCCTCTACGGCGCGACCAAGCTGGCGGCCGAGCTGCTGATCGAGGAGTACCGGGCGAGCCTCGGGGTGCCGGCCGTGATCGACCGCTGCGGCGTGATCGCCGGCCCCTGGCAGATGGGCAAGGTCGACCAGGGCGTGTTCACGCACTGGATGCTGGCCCACCACTTCGGCAACCCGCTCAGCTACATCGGCTTCGGCGGCGTCGGCAAGCAGGTGCGCGACCTGCTCCACGTTGAGGACCTGGTCGACCTGGTCGAGCGCCAGCTTCTCGCCCCCGCCGAGTGGGACGGGCGCACGGTCAACGTTGGCGGCGGCCGCGAGTGCAGCCTCTCGCTGCGGGAGACCACCGCGATCTGCCAGGAGCTGACCGGCAACGAGGTCCCGATCGAGCCGGTCGAGCAGACGCGGGCCGGGGACGTCCCCATATACCTTTCCGACTGCACGAAGATCTTCGGCCTGGACGAGTGGCGGCCGCGGCGCAGCGCCAAGCAGGTGCTTGCCGACATCCACGAGTGGGTAGCCGCCGACCCAGAGCGAATCGCCCAGGCGCTCAACATCGACGCCCCCGCGGGGGGGAAGGAGTAGGCACGAATGCCGGTTGCGATCATCACCGGGGCCGGGGGCCTGATCGGGTCCGAGGCGGTCGATTACTTCATCGGCGAGGGCTTCGATGTCGTCGGCATCGAGAACGACATGCGGGCCAGCTTCTTCGGCCCCGAGTCCTCGACCTCGCACGTCACCGAGCGGCTGGTCTCCGAGCACTCCTCGTTCAAGTGGGAGAACGCCGACATCCGCGATCAGGACGCGGTCAACCGGATCTTCCGCGAGCACGCCGGCCAGATCGAGCTGGTGATCCACACCGCCGCCCAGCCCTCCCACGACTGGGCCGCCAGCGACCCGCAGACCGACTTCGGCGTCAACGCCAACGGCACCCTCAACCTGCTCGAGGCGGCCCGCGCCCACTGTCTGCAGGCGCCCTTCGTCTTCTGCTCGACCAACAAGGTCTATGGCGACACGCCGAACCGGCTGCCGCTGGAAGACCTGGAGAAACGGCTGGAGCTGCCCGAGTCCCACCCCTACTTCGGCGGCATCGACACCTCGATGTCGATCGACAACTGCACCCACTCGCTGTTCGGCGTCTCCAAGGCGGCGGCCGACCTGCTGGTGCAGGAGTACGGCCGCTACTTCGACATGCCGACCGTGGCCTTCCGCGGCGGCTGCCTGACCGGCCCCCAGCACGCCGGCGCCAAGCTGCACGGCTTCCTCGCCTACCTGATGAAGTGCACCGTCACCGGCACCCCGTACACCGTCTTCGGCTATGAGGGCAAACAGGTCCGCGACAACATCCACAGCGCCGACCTGATCGCCGCTTTCGACGCGTTCCGCAAGGCGCCGCGCGCGGCCGCGATCTACAACATCGGCGGCGGGCGGTTCAGCAACTGCTCGATGCTGGAGGCGATCGACATCTGCGAGCAGGTCTCCGGGCGCGAGCTCGACTGGGAGATGGGCGAGGAGCCGCGGATCGGCGACCATCGCTGGTGGATCTCCGACCTTGCCCCGTTCGAAGCCGATTACCCCGACTTCAAGCTGCGCTACGGGGTCGAGGACATCCTCCGCGAGATGTACGAGCAGAACCTCGAGCGCTGGACGGCAGCCCCGGCATGAAGCTCTCGGTGGTGATGCCGGCCCAGAACGAGGAGGGCTCGGTCGGGGGCACGGTCGAAGGCGTCGTCGACGCGCTGGAGCGCGAGGGGATCGACTACGAGGTCGTCGTCGTCAACGACGACAGCGAAGACTCGACCGAAGCGGTGGTGAACGCGATCGGGGCCGAGAACCCGCGCGTGCGCTGCCACCGCTCCCACTACGAACGCGGTTTCGGGATGGCGATCCGGGCCGGGCTCGACGTCTTCGAGGGCGACGCCGTGGTGATCGTGATGGCCGACGCCTCCGACGACCCCGAGGACCTGGTCAAGTACCACCGCCTGCTCGCCGACGGCTGGGACTGCGCCTTCGGCTCGCGCTTCATGCCCGGCGCCAAGGTCTACGACTACCCGGGGCTGAAGCTGACGATCAACCGGCTCGCCAACTGGTTCATCCGCGTCCTCTTCCGCCACGGCTACAACGACACCACCAACGCCTTCAAGGGCTACCGGCGCGAGGTGATCGAAACGATCCAGCCGCTGCTCTCCAAGCACTTCAACCTGACCGTGGAGATGCCGCTGAAGGCGATCGTGCGCGGCCATAGCTACGCGGTGATCCCGACCGACTGGACCAACCGCGCCGCCGGCGTGGCGAAGCTGAAGATGAAGGAGATGGGCAGCCGCTACCTCTTCATCGTGCTCTACGTCTGGCTCGAGAACGCGCTCAGCCGAGGCGACTACCAGGTGCGCAACCCGAAGCACCGCAACGTCGCCAAGCTGGGCGCCGGCCCGCGCTAGCGGGAGCGGCTAGCGCAGCGACGGC
>DASUNU010000182.1:0-13056 GCA_036276995.1 Solirubrobacterales bacterium | reverse complement strand
ACCGTGCCGAAGCCGGCGAACTGGCGCATCGTCCAGAGGCGTCCCCGGTACATCGAGGGGTAGGGGCCGCGGGTGAAGGGGTAGGAGCCGGGTTGGCCGAGGCGGTCCTCGAGGTCGGGGTCGAGGTCTGCGGGGGTGTAGAGGGGGGCGATCGGGTGGTTGGAGATGGTTGCGCGAGCAGGTCCCTCCTCCGCCGCGGCAGGCAGCGGCCGCCGCCCGGACAGGGGGGACCGGGCGACGGCGCGCTCAGGAGGAGAAACGCTGCTCACAAATATTAGAAATACCAGATAGTGGAGGCGGGCGACAAGCGGGAACCGCCCAAACGGGGGCCGCGACCATGCTTACCCCGAGGTAATCGACGCCCGTACATCGGGGCACTACAGTCGCGCAATGGCGGCGGTTCAGTCTCAACTCGAGGTCGGGTCGGTCCTGCGCCAGTGGCGCCAGCGCCGCCGCCTGACCCAGCTCGACCTCGCACTCGAGTCGGGGATATCGGCCCGTCACCTCAGCTTCGTCGAGACGGGCCGCTCCAAGCCCGGGCGGGAGATGCTGCTGCGGGCGCTCGCGCAGCTCGAGGTCCCGTTCCGCGAGCAGAACCGGCTGCTGCTCGCCGCCGGCCACGCTCCCGCTTATCCGGAGCGCGCGCTCGACGACCCCGAGCTGGCGCCGGTGCGCGAGGCGCTCGGCGCGATCCTCTCCGGGCACGAGCCCTACCCGGCGGTCGCGGTCGACCGGGCCTGGAACATGATCGGCGCCAACGCCGCGATGTTCGGCCTGATCGAGGGCGTCGACATCGACCCGGCACTGCTCGAGCCGCCGCTCAACGTGATCCGGATCGGCCTCCACCCGCGCGGACTCGGTCCGTTGTTCGTCAACCTCGGCGACTGGCACGCGCACTGGCTGCGGCAGCTCGAGCGCCAGCTGGCAGCGACCGGGGATGAGCGGCTCGCCGCGCTGATCGAGGAGGTCGCCGCCTATCCCGTACCCGCGCCCGAGCACGGCGGCGGAGCGGCCGACTCCGCCGAGCTGCTCGGCCCGGTCCGGGTGCGGACGCCGGGCGGCGGCGAGCTTGCCTTCTTCGGCATGTTCGCGAGCTTCGACACCCCGTTCGAGGTGACGACCTCGGAGCTGGCGGTCGAGTTGCTGTTCCCGGCCGACCGCGCGACCGCCGAGGCCCTGCGGCGGTGAGCGAGTCCTTCGACGCGATCGTCGTCGGCGCCCGCTGCGCGGGCTCGCCGCTGGCGACGATGCTGGCCCGCGAGGGCCTGCGCGTCTGCCTCCTCGACAAAGACGGCTTCCCCAGCGACACGCTCTCGACCCACGGCATCCAGCCGATCGGCGTCCAGGTCCTCGAGCGGCTCGGGCTCCTCGACCCGCTTCTGAAGCTGGCGCCGCCGATCCGGCGGATGCGGATGCGGTTCGACGACAGCCGGCTGCCGGTGGCCGACGTCGTCGGCATCTGCGGCGGCCCGGGCCTCAGCGTGCGCCGGATCGCCCTCGACGAGATCCTCGTCAACGCCGCCGCCGCAGCCGGCGTCGAGGTACGGTCGCAAACCGCGATCACCGGGCTGGTGGCTGACGGCGGCCGCGTCGGCGGTGTCGTCACCGCGGCGGGAGAGCTGCGAGCGCCGCTCGTGATCGGCGCCGATGGCACCCGCTCCACGGTGGCCAGGCTGGTCGGGGCGAAGGAGTACTGCCCCACCACCAACGGCCGCATCTTCATGTGGGCCTACTACGAGGCGGATCCGACCGGCGGCGAGATGTGGATCGGCAAGGTCGGCGACCACATCTACCTCGGCATGCCGACCGATAGCGGCCTGACCCTGGTCGCGGCTTGCCCGTCGGTCGAGCGCCGCGCCGAGGCGCGCGCCGATCGCGAGGCAGTCTTCGCGGCCGGCCTGCGCGGCTGGCCGGAGCTGCATGCGGGCGTCGAGGGGGCGCGGCGGCTGGGGCCGGTGCGAACGATGGCCAACCTGCACGGCTTCCTCCGCCCCGCCGCCGGTCCCGGCTGGGCCCTGGTCGGCGACGCAGGCCACTTCAAGGACCCCACCTCAGGACAGGGAATCGCCGATGCCCTGCGCCAGTCCGAGCGGCTGGCCGCGGCGATCGTCCGCGCCCTCGGCGGCGGCCACGACCGCCCGGACGGCGTCCTGCGCGAGTGGTGGCGCTGGCGCGACGAGGACGCCTGGGAGATGTACTGGCTCGCCCACGACATGGGCGCGGCCGGCCCAACCCCGCCGCTGCGTCGCGAGGCCCAGCGCCGGATCGCGGCCGGCCCGGAGCTGGCGACGGCGCTGGTCCGGGTCCTCAACCACGAGCTGCGCCCCTCCCAGCTCTTCACGCCAAGCTTCTCCCTGGCCACGCTGGCGCGGGCACTCGCTCGGCGCCGCGGCGATTTCGGGCCGGTCGTGCGCGAGGCGGGAACGGCCGTGGCCGACGAACTGCGCCAGCGCCGCGCCTGGCGCTCTACCGCGGCAGCAAGGAAGCCGGCGAGGCGGCGGCGCTAGCCTGTTCGGATGGCCGATGCCTCCAACCTCTTCGGACCCGAGCACGTCAAGAGCTACATCGAGACCGATGGCGAGGTCGGCTACATCTGGCGCAACGGGGCGCCGATCCTGCTGCTCTTCACCCAGGGCCGGAAGTCGGGCGAGGAGCGGATCAACCCGCTGATCTTCCAGCCGCACGGCGACGCCTTCCTGATCGTCGCCTCGCGCGGCGGCACCGACCAGCCGCCGGGCTGGTTCCTCAACATCGAGGCCGACCCGGAGGTCGAGATCCAGGTCAAAGGCGAGCGCTTCCCGGTCCGCGCCCGCGTCGCCACGCCGGAGGAGAAGCCGGAGATGTGGGCGAAGATGGCCGCGGTCTGGCCCGACTACGACGATTACCAGGCGCGCACCGAGCGCCAGATCCCGGTCGTCGTGCTCGAGCGAACGGACTGAGCTTTCTCAAGCGGTCGGCGGCGCTCGCCGATAAGGCGGCCATGCCAGTCCGCCCGGCCGCCCGGCCCTCCCCCTGCGTCCTCGTCCTTCTGCTGGCGCTGTTCGCGGCGCTCGCCTTCCCGGCGGCCGCCCACGCGCTGAAGCTGGAGATCGTCAACGAGAGCGGCGAACCGGCCGAAGACGTCTTCATCACCGTCGCCGGCGAAGACGCGACCTACGACGTGCCGGAGATGGAAAACGACGTGCCGAAGCCGCTGCACGAAATCAGCGGCCAGGAACTGACAATCGGGAAGCTGATCTCCGGCCGCGTCTACGTCTCCTACGGCGCCGGAGTCAACGTCGGCGTGCCCTTCGACTCGCCGACCCGGTTCGACTGGGCGGAGCTGACGGTCACCCCGGCGGCCGAAGACGTCGCCAACCTGACCGCGGTCGACCAGGTCGGGATCGGGATGCGCCTGGACACGCTGAACGCCGGCGGCGAGGTTCTGGAAACGGTCGGCTCGGCCAACTCCGACACGGTCTTCGCGGCGCTGCAGGAAATCCCCGGCGGCCCGCAGGCGACGATCCGTGACGGCGACGGCAACATCATCCGCGTCCTCTCCCCCCTGCACTCAGACGCCTACCCGGACCTCGGCGACTACGTGCGCTCGCTGGCCGGGCAGACGATCACCCTGCACGCCCAGTTCGACGCGATCAGCAGCCACTACTCGGGCACCTTCGCGCCCGACGGCTCGATCGTCCTGCGCGGCGAAACCAGCCCACCCGGCCAGGCGCCGGCGGAAATCCCGATCCCGGGCGAGGAACTGATCGAAGACATCTACCCGGCCGCCAACACCCCGAACAACCCCTACGGCGAGATCCGCCACGACCTCCTCGCCGGGTTCAGCACCGGGCTCTGGGGCGGCAAGTACGGCAACGACGCGATCGGCTTCTGCACCAACCCGCAGATCTACGCGCCGACCGGGTGGCCGATCTGCCCCACCGGCTTCAACCAGCCCGCCTTCGGCGACGCCCGCAGCGGCCCCTCCCCCTTTGCCACCTGCGAGCAGTACGCAGCGGTGATCAACAAGTACACCGACATCTACGGCAATCCCTACAGCGACGCCTCGAAGCGGGTCACGGTCGGCCTCGACCAGCCGGTCAGCGGCGGCAGCGTGGAAACGCTGCGGCTGACGATCCTCCCCGACAGCGGCAGCGCCGGCCCGGTCACCGGCGGCAACGCCGACTGCGGCGCCACGGCGCCCAGCCCGCCCGCGCCGGCGCCCGCGAGCGGCCAGCCGGCCCAGGCCGCCCCGATCGCCGCCCCGGCCCCGAAGCCGCGCCCCGGCAAGCGCCCCTGCGCCCGTCCCGGCAAGAAGAAAGGCAAGCGCGGCGCGGGCAAGCATGGGACCAGGGCGCGCCCGGCCAAGCACCACGGCAAAGGCCACGACGGCAAGCGCTGCCCCCGCCCCGCGAAGAAGCGCCACCACCCGCGCCGCCCCGGGTGACCCAAGCCTTGAGGTTCCAGGGGAACCCAAAGGCTTGGCTCAACCGACGTACTCGGCCAGGTGCTCGCCGGTCAGGGTCGAGCGCTTGGCGACGAGGTCGGCGGGGGTGCCCTCGAAGACGACCTTGCCGCCGTCGTGGCCCGCGCCGGGGCCGAGGTCGACGATCCAGTCGGCGTGGGCCATCACCGCCTGGTGGTGCTCGATCACGATCACCGACTTGCCCGCGTCGACCAGCTGGTCGAGCAGGCCAAGCAGCTGTTCGACGTCGGCCAGGTGGAGGCCGGTGGTCGGCTCGTCGAGCACGTAGACGTCGCCCTTCTCGCCCATCTGGGTGGCCAGCTTCAGCCGCTGCCGCTCGCCGCCCGAGAGCGTGGTCAGCGGCTGGCCGATGCCGAGGTAGCCGAGCCCGACGTCGGCGAGACGCTGGAGGATCTTGTGTGCGGCCGGGATCTCGGCCTTGCCACTGCCGAAGAACTGCTCCGCCTCGGCCACCGGCATCGCCAGCACCTCGCTGATGTCTTTCCCTCCGAACTTGTACTTGAGCACCTCGGCCTGGAAGCGCTTGCCCTCGCACTCCTCGCAGGGCGTGGCGACCGTGGCCATCACCGCGAGGTCGGTGTAGATGACGCCGGCGCCGTTGCAGTTGGGGCAGGCGCCGTCGGAGTTGGCACTGAACAGCCCCGGTTTCACCTTGTTGGCCTTGGCGAAGGCTTTGCGGATCGGCTCCAGCAGCTTCGTGTAGGTCGCCGGGTTGCTGCGCCGGGAGCCGCGGATCGCGGTCTGGTCGATCGTCACCACGCCCTCTTGGCCGGCGACCGAGCCGTCGATCAGCGAGCTCTTGCCCGAGCCCGCCACCCCGGTGACGACGACCAGCACTCCGAGCGGAATGTCGACGTCGACCTGCTGCAGGTTGTGCAGGTCGGCGCCGCGGATCTCCAGCGCCGCCGAGGACTCCCGCACCGTCTCCTTCAGCGCGGCGCGGTCGTCGAGGTGGCGCCCGGTCAGCGTGTCGCTCGCCCGCAGGCCCTCGACGTCGCCCTCGAACACCACCTCGCCGCCGCCGGCTCCGGCCCGCGGGCCGAGGTCGACGACGTGGTCGGCGATCGCAATCGCCTCCGGCTTGTGCTCGACCACCAGCACGGTGTTGCCCTTGTCGCGCAGCTGCAGCAGCAGCTCGTTCATGCGCTGGATGTCGTGCGGGTGCAGCCCGATCGTCGGCTCGTCGAAGACGTAGGTGACGTCGGTCAGCGAGGAGCCGAGTTGGCGGATCATCTTCACCCGCTGCGCCTCGCCGCCGGAGAGCGTCCCCGAGGCGCGGTCGAGCGAGAGATAGCCGAGCCCGATCTCGACGAACGAGTCGAGCGTCTCGCCCAGCGCCTCCAGCAGCGGCGCCACTGAGGGCTCCTTCAGCCCACGGATCCACTCGGCCAGGTCGGTGATCTGCATCGCGCAGAGGTCGGCGATGTTCTGCTTCTTGATCTTCGACGAACGCGCCGCCGCGCTGAGCCGGGTGCCGTCGCACTCGGGGCAGGTGGTGAAGGTGACCGCCTGGTCGACGAAGCGGCGGATGTGCGGCTGCATCGCCTCCTTGTCCTTTGAGAGGAAGGACTTCTGCATCGTCGGGATCAGGCCGGCGTAGGTGAGGTTGATCCCCTCGACCTTGATTTTCGTCGGCTCCTTGTAGAGCAGGTCGTTGAGTTCTTTTTTCGTGAACTTCTTGATCGGCCTGTCGGGGTCGAAGAAGCCGCAGCCGCGCAGGATCCGCCCCTGCCAGCCGGACATGCTGTAACCGGGGATCGTCAGCGCCTCTTCGTTCAGCGACTTGCCCTCGTCGTAGAGCGCGGTCAGGTCGAAGTCGGTGACCTGGCCGCGGCCCTCGCAGTGAGGGCACATGCCGCCGGTGCGGCTGAAGTTGACCCGCTCCGATTTCCCGTCGCCTTTCTTGATCATCCCCGAGGCCTCGACCGAGGAGACGTTGAAGGAGAACGCCTGGGGCGAGCCGATCTGCGGCTTGCCGAGCCGGCTGAAGAGGATGCGCAGCATCGCGTTGGCATCGGTGGCGGTACCGACCGTGGAGCGGGTGTCGGCGCCCATCCGCTCCTGGTCGACGATGATCGCCGTCGTCAGCCCCTCCAGCACGTCGACCTCGGGCCGCGCCATGCTCGGCATGAAGCCCTGGACGAAGGAGCTGTAGGTCTCGTTGATCAGCCGCTGCGACTCGGCCGCGATCGTGCCGAAGACGAGCGAGCTCTTGCCCGAGCCGGAGACCCCGGTGAACGCGGTCAGCCGCCGCTTCGGCAGCTCGACGCTGACGTCCTTGAGGTTGTTGACGCGCGCCCCGGTGACCCGGATCAGGTCGTGGCTGTCGGCGGCGGCCGGCGCGGCCGGCTTCTTGTTCGTCTTCTTGGCGGCCAAGCTATGCGGCGGGCGGCTGGTCGATGCGGATCATGTTGCCCGACGGGTCGCGCACGGCGCAGTCCCGCGTGCCCCAGGGCTGGTCGGTCGGCTCCTGGACGATCTCGGCCTCGGCTGCGACCAGCTTGTCGAAGGTCGCGTCGAGGTCGTCGGTGTGGAAGTGGACGCCGTTGAGGGCACCCTTGGCGACCAGGGCCGCGAGCGCGTCGGCGTCGGCGGGGCTGCCGTTGAGGTAGTTGGTGAGGACGATCGAGACGTCGGGCTGATCGGCGGCGCCGACGGTGACCCAGAAGAAGTCGCCTTTGTTGACGTCGTTGCGCTGCTCGAGGCCGAGCGTGTCGCGGTAGAAGGCCAGGGCCTGCTCGGAGTCATGGACGATTACGAAGCACTGCGAGAGAGAAAGGTTCATGGCGGCGATGCTAGGCGGTCGCCGAACCGACCGTTTCTCCATTCCTGCTCGGTTCGCGGCTCGGCCGGGTGGCGTCCCTGGCGATGCAGCCCGGCACCCGCTCCAGCGCCCCGTGGTCGCGGGCCGCGTAGGCCGTCGGCGTCTCCCCGACCAGCCTGGTGAAGCGGGCGCTGAACGAGCCGAGCGAGGTGCAGCCGACCTCGAAGCAGACCTCGGTGACCGACATCTCGCCGCGCCGCAGCAGCGCCTGCGCCCGCTCGATCCGGCGCGTCATCAGGTAGCCGTAGGGCGACTCGCCGTAGGCCTGCTTGAACTGGCGCGAGAAGTGGGCGCTCGACATCAGCGCTTTGCGCGCCATCGCCTCGACGTCGAGCGGGCGCGCGTACTCGCGGTCCATCAGGTCGCGGGCGCGGCGCAGGTGCGCGAGGTTCTCGAGTTCCTCCGGCGTCACCCAGCGAGGGTAGCCATCTCGGCGACCGCCCTCTGCGCGTCCGGCAACGACCGCACCGCCCGCGGGCCGAGGATCGGCCACCAGAGCCCGGCCAGCGGCCCCTCCATATAAATCGTGTTGGTGAGCCGGCAGCCGCCGCCGGGCAGCGGCTCGAGCAGGTGCCGGTGGCCCATGCGGGCGCCCGGCAGCCGCGCCTCGTCGGTGAAGAGGCGCCCGGCCTCGCACTCGGTCACGTGGAAGCGCAGGCGCAGGCCGGTGCGGAAGACGATCCGGGCCGTGGCGCCGAGGGCGAGCGGCCGGTCGAGCCGGGCGCTCTTCAGCTCGGCGTTCCAGCGCGGCCAGGAATCGGCGTCGGCGTAGGCGCTCTCCCAGATCGCGAGCGGCGCCGCCTCCACCTCCAGGACGCTGGTCGTCTCCTTCCGGCTCACCGGTAGAGCCCTCCCTCCAGCAGCTCCACGTTGGCCTCGACCCAGCGCTCCAGCTGCTCCGGCTTGAGCAGCGGCCCGCCCAGCGTCTCCTCCAGCAGCGGCATGAAGCTGAGCGGCGCCCAGATCAGGAAGAAGTGCTGCAGGGTCGCCCAGAGCCGGTCGGCGTCCGGCCGCAGCGCGCCCCGCTCGGCCAGCGAGTCGACCTCCGCCCTCCCCCCTTCGATCATCAGCCGGAAGAGCCTGGAGCTACCCGCCGTGCCCTCGACCAGCGCCCGTCCGAGGTAGCGGCAGACGTCCGGCCGCTCCCGCATCACCCGCGCCGTCTGCGCCGCCCGCCGCCGCAGCAGGTCATCGCCATCGCCCTCCTCCGCCGCGGCGTACGCGTCGCCGAACTCCCGCGCCGCCGCCTCGTCAGCCGCCGCGACCAGCCCCGCCTTGCCGCCGAAGTGATGGACCACCAGGGCCGGCGATACCCCCGCGGCCTTTGCCACTGCCCGCAGCGAGGTCGCCTCGATCCCGTCCTCGCCGAACAGCCGCAGCGCCGAGCCGACGATCTGCTCCCGGGCCGACTTGGACGAGGTGTTGAGGTTGACTGAACACATGTTCAGTCTGGACTGTACACATCGAGCCTGCCGCCAGATGAGCCCGTCGATCGTCAGCTGATCACGCCGGCCTCGGCGGCTGCCGCGCCATAGGCAGCGGCGAGCGTCTCGACCGTCTCGTGGGCATTGAGTCCGCTCGGGTTGGGGACCACCCAGAGCGCCGCGCCGGACCAACGGGACTCGCTCTCGAGCGTCTCCGGCTGCCGGCCGAGGACCGCGCCGCGCTCGCCGAACGCGTCGCGGTAGGCGGAGATGCCGGCGATCGCGACGACCCTGGGGCGGTGCCCGGCGACGAACCGCAGCAGCCGCTCGCCGCCCTCGCGCAGCTCCTCGCGCGAGAGCTCAGAGGCGCGGGCGGTGGCGCGCCCGACCAGGTTGGTGATCCCGACACCGCGCGCAATCAGCGCGGCGCGGTCGGCGTCGGTCATCCCGGCGGCCCGGTCGACCTCGTGCTCGATGATGCCGGCCACGGCCAGCGCCGGGTAGAAGCGGTTGGTCGGGTGGGCGAAGTGGGTCTGGACCGCGGCCGTCCAGAGACCGGGGTTGATGCCGACGAAGAGCAGCTTCAGACCCGGCCCGACGAGGTCGGGAACCTCGCGGCCGCGATATTCCTCCAGTTCCGCGCGCGTGAACCGCATGCCGCGATCCTGCCGGAAGATGTCGAATTCGCGCGTTCCCGTTCGTCGTGGGGGTAGAGGGGCTCAGAAGGAAGCCCCATAGCCAAAGGAGAGATCGAGATGGGACAGCTGATCGCGACCACGCAGGCCACCCTCAACGGCGTCATCGACCCGGTCGGCGAGTGGGTCGAGCCGGGCGGAGACCATGGCGAGTACTCGTTCGAGCGCCAGCAGCGCTCCGCCGGGCTGGTGCTGGGCCGCAAGACCTACGAGGGCCTGGCCGGGTACTGGCCGAGCGAGACCGGCAAATGGGCCGACATGGTCAACTCGATGCGCAAGTGGGTCGGCTCGAACAGCCTGTCCGGCGAGCTCGGGTGGAACGCGACCCTGCTCGAGGGCGATCTCACGGACTCGATCCCGCAGCTCAAGGACGAAGTCGACGGCGACCTCTTCGTGCACGGCAGCGGTGAGTTCGCCTACGCCCTGGCGGAGCGGGGCCTGGTCGACGTCTACGAGATCTACCTCAACCCGATCGTCTGGGGCGAGGCCAACCTGCACGTGCTCGGCGACCGGGGCACCGTGCGGATGCAGCTCGAGGACGTGAAGCGCTTCGACTCCGGGGTCGTCCTGCTCACCTACCTGCCGCGGGCCTGACCCGCGGCAGGCGGATGCCCTCCTAGTTGCCCGCTTTTCTCGGCTTCGGCCCGAGCCGGAGGTCGACCGTGTCGTCGGCGGGCTTCGCTCCCGCCCCGGGCTGGGACGACTTGACGACGAGCGGCCCGAGGCCTTTGCCTTTGCCTTTCAGCCGTTTCGGCCGCTGCACGTCGCCGAGCTTGCAGTCGGCCTTCTTCAGCGCCGCCCGGGCCGAGCCGAGCGTCTTGCCGGCCAGTTTCGGGACGACACAGACGGGAGCCGGCGGCGGATCGCCGATCACGATCACTTTCGGATCCGGTGCCTTCTTCGGGCGGGTGTAGGAGATCGAGGCGGAGCAGGCGGAGGCGTTGCCGACCGCGTCGGTCGCGGTCGCCGAGAAGGTGGCGGTGACGCCCTCGGCGACATCGACCCTGATGCCCGGAGCGGCGAGCTCGGTGGCGCTCGCGGTCGCGAGCGGCGAGCCGGCACAGTCCGAACCCGAGTAGAGGCGCACCGTCGATCCGGCCTCGGCGGCGCCGCGGATCCGCGGCGTGCCGCTGGCGTTCGGCGAGCCCGGGTCGGTTCCGGTCAGCTGCGGCGCCGGCGGCGGCGTCACGTCGCCTTCCTGGTCGAGCCAGATGCCTCCCGGTCCACCGATCTCGCCTTCGACGTCTTCGCAGAAGGTCTCGTCTTCCATCACGAGCGCCGTCGCGTGCATGTCGTCCCATTCCCCGGCGATCGCCCCCGCCCCGGCGAGACCGGCGCCGAACGGCGCCCCGAAGAGCGGACTGACGCCCCCGGTGTCGCCCGAGGTCGAGAGCTCGAGGACCTCGGGGTCGGTGGAGACGTCGCATTCCCTGCCTTCGGAGACCAGCGTCCCGCCCGCTTTGCCGCTCAGGGTGAGCGCGCCGGTCGCCTGGTCGAAGCTCCCGGTGATGGTCCCGATCTCGAATTCGACCGCGACGTCGGCGTCGATCGGGTCTTCGATATGGGTGACGAACTCGGGGACCCCGAGGACGCCGGCCGTGATCGCGCCGGTCGCGGGATCGATCTGGGCGGCGAACGGCGCTTTGCTGGGCGGCCCGAAGAGGACGTCCTCGTCGTTGACGACGGAGAGCTGAGTGCCGACGTTGCCGCGGCCTTCAGTGAAGGTCAGCGAGAGCGGCTCGGCGCTTGCCGGCGCGGCGCAGACCCCAAGCGCCAGAAGCAGCACGAACACGATTGCCGAACCAGTTCCCCTACGCATCAACGTCCTTTCGCCGTTGCCAATCCCATTTGAGGATAAGCCAGTACCGGCTGTATTTATCCACATCTACGGCGAAAACTCACCCCTCGACGACCCCGGACTCCAGGTAGGCGGTCTCGCGGAACACGGTGCCGTCGGGGACCCCGGGGTAGCCCGCCGCCTTCGCGTCGAAGATCATTTCGGCCTCGGCGAGGATCCTGGCAGTGCGCGGGTCGAAGATGAACCGGTGGCCGAACCCTTCTCCCCTGGTCCAGGCGATCGCGTCGCCGCGGCGGCCGGCGACGTCGGCCACGCCGCGCTCGAACCCGATGCCCGGGATTTCGGCGAGCGCCTCGAAGGCGGCCGCGCGCAGCGCCGGGGAAGCCATCGGTTCGCTCAGGATCTCGAGCAGCCGTTCGACCGTTCCCCCGCCCCTCTGCGAGCGGGCCGGCGAGGGATCGAGCGGCGCGCCCGAGCTGCGGCGGTGTTCGGCCGCCAGGCGTAGGGCTTCCGGCTCGGTGGGCAGTTGAGAGAGCCTGGACATGTAGGTGAATTCACGGCGGCCGCGGAAGGCCCTGGAGCGGTAGTCCTTGACCGGGCGGCCGGAGCCGTCGCGGCCCACGTCGTGTTCGGCCGGGTCGTACTCGAATGGCGGCGGCGAGCCGGCTGACTCCCAGCGCCGCTGGTCGCCAGCAGAGAGGAACTCGACCCGGTCGAGGGTTTCGCGCTCGCGCGTCTTCCCGTCCGGATCCATCCAGACCTGCTTCAGCGTCGCCACCAGCGCCGGCATCGCGTTGCCGCCCGAGCGCAGTTGCCTATCGGTGAAGTACCGCGGCCTCGTCTTCGACCCGGACGCCGGGCCGTCCGGGTCCCAGGCTTGGAGGTGGGCCTCCATCGTCTCCGTGTAGAGGAGCTGGCCTGGCCCGGGCGGCGCTTCGACCTGGCCGTCGGACGCCGCGGCGACGGCGGCGGCGTGGCGCAGCTCGGCCGCGACAGCGGCCTGGCCCAGGGCCGCGTCGCCGCGTGGGACATAAGGGGAGCCGCCGCCGGGGGTCAGCCCGAACGGCCCGCCGCTGCCGCTCGGCAGCGCCGGGACCGGCTGGCACGGCTCGACCGGGCCTTCCGCGACGCCCAGGCTGGCGATGCTCCCCCCTTCCGGGTCGCCGCCATGGGGAACGGGCGCGCCGGAGAGGACCACGCTCTGGTTGGCGCGAAACGCGGCCGGATCGAGGTTGACGTTGGCCATCTCGCCCGGGGAGACTTCGCCCCGCTTGATCTTGCCGAAGCTTTCTTCGCGCCAGCGCTGGGTGCTGCCGACCGAGATCGTCATCGGCCCGCCCGGGCCGCCCATCGTCATGCCGCCCAGCGATCCCCCGCCCGGCAGACGCACGATCGACGGCTTGAAGTGCGGTTCCCGGCAGACCTTCCCGGCCGGCAGCCAGGTCACCTGCGACCTGATTCCGGCATCCGCGAGAGCCGCTTCGAGACCGGACGCGTCCTCGAGGCTGTAGATCTCGATCTTCACCCCGCCCCCCTGCTGCGGCTCGACCGCGAAGGCCTCGGGCGGGTTGTCGCCACCGGAGCTGAAGACGAGCACCGCGGTCGCGGCGGCGAGCACGGCGCAGCCGGCGAGGGCCAGGCGCGGGGCGCGGCGCCAGCCGCGACTGGGCGAGGCTGCCCGGATCGCGGCCGCCTGCTCGGCATCGCGCTCGGCGACCACGGCCTTCAGCTCGCCCAGCAGCTTGCGCTCGAAATTGCCGTCGCTGTCCCGGTTCTGCTTCACGGTTCATCCCTCTCGTTCGCGGTTTGTTCGGTCGGGGCCGGCTCGAGCTCGGCGCGCAGCTTGTGCC
>DASUNU010000181.1:0-7297 GCA_036276995.1 Solirubrobacterales bacterium | reverse complement strand
CGAAGGGGAAGGCCTCAGCGACCACCGGCTCCAGTCGGCCGGCCTCGAGGTCGGCGACCAACGGCTCGGTGACCCGGTCGAGGTTGCCCTCGCGTTCCCACCAGCTCAGCATGTTGAGCCCGAAGACGCCTTTGTTCTCGTTCATCACCATCAGGCTTTTCCACCACGGCATCGTCGCCAGCGGCATCTTCGCCAGGCTCTTCAGGGTCGCCGGGATGTTGCGCCTGCCGGCATCGGAGTTCTCCGAGAGGCCGTACATGATCAGCCGCCCGCCGGGGCGCAGCAGCCGGTAGTCCTGGCGGAACGAGGTCGGGCCGAGCGCGTCCATGATCAGGTCGACGCCCTCGCCGCCGGTGATCCGCATCACCTCGTCCTCGAAGTCCCTGGTCCGGTAGTCGATCGCGTGGGCGACGCCCTGGGCGCGGATCGCCTCGTGCTTGCTCGCCGAGGCGGTGCCGAAGATCTCAGCACCGGCGTTGCGGGCGATCTGGGTAGCGGAGATGCCGACCCCGCCGCCGGCGGCGTGGATCAGCACGCGGCTGCCCTCGCGCAGGCTGCCCATCAGGACCAGGGCGGCGTAGGCGGTGCCGTAGTTGACCGGGAAGGCGGCGCCCTGCTCGAAGCTGAGCCGCTCCGGCAGCGGCAGCGCCTGCTCGGCCGGGACCGTGACCAGCTCGGCCTGGCCGCCGAAGCGGGTGCCGGCGATCACCCGGTCGCCGAGCTTGTACTCGCTGACGCCCTCCCCGACCGTCTCGACCTCGCCCGAGACCTCGTAGCCGAGCACGCAGGGCGGCTTCGGCGCGTCCGGGTAGAGGCCGACCCGGGCCAGGGTGTCGGCGAAGTTGATCCCGGCGGCGCGGACCGCGATCCGGATCTCGCCCGGACCCACCGAAGGGTCGGATTTCTCCTGGACCTGGAGGACCTCGGGGCCGCCGGTGCCGGTCAGTACGACTGCGCGCATTCGCGAACCCTAACCGCTACACCCCGGTTTGGCTGAGTGGCCAGTCGACGGCTAGAGATCGACCGAGCGGCCCACTGAAAATCCGTCGACGCCGAGGATCTTCTCGATCGTCTCGTTGCGCACCGGGGCGTCGGTGGTCAGCGCCATCACGGCGCGCTCGCCATCCTCTTCCGCCCCGACCGCGGCGGAGACGATGTTGACGCCCTCCTCACCGAACATCGTCCCGACCCGGCCGATCATCCCCGGCTGGTCGGCATAGCGGAAGACGGCGATGTGCTCGGCGAACGGCAGGTAGAAGCCCTCGCCCCAGACCGAGACCAGGTAGGGCTCGTTGCGGGGGCCGACGCTGGTCCCGGCGACCTCGACCTCGTGTTCGCCGGAGCCGACCCGGACCGTGACCAGCTCGGTGAAGTCCTCGGCGCTGGCGTCCTTGGTCTCGACCAGCTCGATCCCGCGCTCCTCAGCCATCTGCGGAGCGTTGACGAGGTTGACCGGCTCCTCGGTGTTGCCGGCGAGGATGCCGGCGAGCACGGCGATCCCGAGCAGGCGCGTGTCGTGGGAGGCGATGCGGCCGCGGAACTCGGCGCTGACCCGGTCGACTGACCCGTCGCCGAGGCCGGCGGCGAGGCGGCCGAGCTTTTCGCAGAGCGGCACGAACGGGGCCAGCGCCTCCATCGCCTCGGGGCGCACGGCGGCGATGTTGACCGCGTTGGTGACGACGCCGCCGCTGAGCGCGGCGGTCACCTGCTCGGCGGTGACGACGCCGGCCCGGTCCTGGGCCTCGGCCGTGGAGGCGCCGAGGTGCGGGGTGACGACGACGTCATCGCGCCCGAACAGCGGGTGCTCGGTGAAGGGCTCGGAGGGGAAGACGTCGAGTGCGGCCCCGGCCAGCTTGCCGGACTCAAGGCCCGCCTGCAGGGCGTCGAGGTCGACCAGCTCGCCGCGGGCGCAGTTGACGACCCGGGCGCCGTCCTTCATCTGAGCGATCGTCTCGGTCCCGATCAGCCCGATCGTCTCCGGCGTCTTCGGCACGTGCAGGGTGATGAGGTCGGAGCGGCCGAGCAGCTCCTCAATGCTGTCCAGTCCCTCGACCCCGAGCTCGCGGAAGCGCTCGGCGGAGACGAACTTGTCGAAGGCGACGACGTCCATCTCGAAGCTCTGGGCGCGCTGGGCGACGAGCTGGCCGATGCGGCCGAAGCCGATCACGCCGAGCGTCTTGCCGTAGAGCTCGGCGCCCTTGAACTTGGCCCGGTCCCAGCGGCCCTCAACCAGCGAGCGGTCGGCGCGGGGAACGTTGCGGAAGAGGGCGAGCGCCAGCGCCACGGTGTGCTCGGCGGCGGCGACCGAGTTCGATTCGGGCGCGTTGGCGACGATGATCCCGCGCCGGGTCGCGGCCGGGATGTCGACGTTGTCGACGCCGGTGCCGGCGCGGCCGATCACCTTCAGGTTGGTGGCGAGCTCGATCAGCTCCGGCGTCATCTGCGTCGCCGAGCGGATCAGGATCGCGTCGAACTCGGCGATCCGCTCGCGCAGCTCCTCCTCGGACATCTCCAGCCCGAGCTCGACCTCGAAGTTGTCGCGCAGCAGGTCGACGCCGGTGTCGGCGATCTTCTCCTTGACCAGGACCTTCACTTGCTCACTCCCTCCACGTTCTCCAGGACCCAGTCGATGCAGGCGGTGAGCGCCTCGACGTCGCCGGGCTCGACCGCCGGGAACATCCCGACCCGCAGCTGGTTGCGGCCGAGCTTGCGGTAAGGCTCGACGTCGACGATGCCGTTGGCGCGCAGGGTGGCGGCGAGGGCGGCGGCGTCGACCGAGTCGGCAAAGTCGATCGTGCCGACGACCAGCGAGCGCTTGGCCGGGTCTGCGACGAACGGGGTCGCCGCGTCGCTGGCCTCGGCCCAGCCGTAGAGGCGCGAGGAGGAGTCGCCGGTGCGCCGCACGCACCACTCGAGGCCGCCGTTGCCGAGCATCCACTCGACCTGGTCGGCGAGCAGCAGCAGGGTCGCCAGCGCCGGCGTGTTGTAGGTCTGCTGCTTGCGCGAGTTGTCGAGCGCGGTCGGCAGCGAGAGGAATTCCGGCTGCCAGCGGCCGTCGGCCCCGTCGAGCTGCTCGAGACGGGCGATCGCGGCAGGGCTGAGCAGGGCCAGCCAGATGCCGCCGTCGGCGCCGAAGGACTTCTGCGGAGCGAAGTAGTAGGCGTCGGTCTGGGCGACGTCGACCGGCAGGCCGCCGGCGCCCGAGGTGGCGTCGATCAGGACCAGGGCATCGCCGGCGCCCGCGGGGCGCTGGACCGGGACCATCACCCCGGTCGAGGTCTCATTGTGCGCCCAGGCGATCACGTCGGCGGCGGGATCGGCGGTCGGGGCGGGCGCGTCGCCCGGCTCCGCCTCGACCAGGATCGGGTCGGCGAGGAAGGGCGCGTTCGCGGTCGCCTTGGCGAACTTCGAGGAGAACTCGCCGTAGGCGAGGTGCAGGGCGCGGTCGCGCACCAGCCAGGCGGTGGCGGCGTCCCAGAAGGCGGTGGTGCCGCCGTTGCCGAGCACGACCTCGTAGCCCTCGGGCAGCGAGAAGAGCTCGGCCAGGCCCTCGCGCACGCGGCGGACGACGTCGCGGACCGGCGCCTGCCGGTGCGAGGTGCCCATCAGCCCGGCCTGCTCGGCGAGCGCTGCCAGTGCCTCCGGGCGCACCTTCGAGGGGCCGCAGCCGAAGCGGCCGTCGGCCGGCTTCAGCTCGGCGGGGATCTGGGCGGTGTCGGTGCTCGCGGCGGCCATCGGGCTCGACAGGTTATTGACCCTCGCGGGTGGACTGGCGCCGGGGTCGCGGGTAGGCTCGCCCGGCTGTCTTCCCGTCCCGTCCATGCCGAGGAGGATCGATGTATCCGATCAGCTACGAAGCCGATTTCAATCCGGAACCGAACCGCTGGACCACGTTCTTCCGGCTGATCCTGGCGATCCCGTGGATGATCGTCGGCTACTTCTGGATCCTGCTCTTCTACGTCGGCGTCTTCCTCGCCTGGCTACTGGTGACGATCCTCGGGCGCTATCCGCAGTGGCTCTACGACTTCAACGCCGGCGTTGTCCGCTTCACCACCCGCTTCTCGGCATGGATGTACCTGCAGACCGATGAGTGGCCGCCGTTCGGGCTCAGCGACGATCCCAGTTACCCGATCCGGGTCAACATCGCCCCACCGGCCGCGCGCCAGAGCCGGCTCAAGGCTTTCTTCCGTCACCTCCTGGCCCTGCCCGTGCTGTTCGTCTACTCCTACGGAACCGCCCTGATCACCTCCGTCGCCGCCGTCGTCGCCTGGCTGACGATCGTTTTCCGCGGCTACCTGCCCCAGGGGATCAACGACATGTTCACCTACACGCACAGCTTCCAGGCGCGGGTCCTGGGCTACGCCGCCCTGCTCACCGACGATTACCCGCCGATCGGGCTCGAGCGGGCCAAGGACATCCCCGCCGCCGCGCCGGCGCCGCCGAGCCAGCCCCAACCCCCGGCCGCCCCGGCCGTCTGAGAGGAGAACGATGAGCGACGCAATCAGCAAAGGCGAGGGCTACGCGACCGCCAACCTCGCCGACCTCGGCGAGGGCCCCGGCTTCCGCAAGATCCGCAAGGAGCTGGGCGTGACCGCCTTCGGCGTCAACGCGATCGTGCTGCCGCCCTCCTATGAGACCGGCAGCCACTACCACGACGAGCAGGAGGAGCTCTACTTCCTGCACCAGGGCGAAGTCGAGTTCACCTTCGGCGACGGCTCAACCCAGAAGCTGACCCCCGGCGGCCTCGCCTGGGTCGACGCCCAGACCCACCGCAAAGTGAAGAACCTGAGCGAGTCCGAAGAGGCGGTCTACGTGGTGGTCGGCGGCAAAGACGGATACGTGGGCAGGGACGGCAATCTCTCGCCGGGGTCGG
Organism: Solirubrobacterales bacterium; assembly: GCA_036276995.1. Lineage (GTDB taxonomy): Bacteria > Actinomycetota > Thermoleophilia > Solirubrobacterales > 70-9 > VAYN01. The sequence goes on along the minus strand of DASUNU010000181.1, from coordinate 2,424 downwards.
AGCATCGCTGAACCTTTGGGCCGGCGAGGGGCCGGGTACCCCTGCTCACTCGCCTGCCTGGCTGGATCGCACGCAGCCGTCCGAGAAGCGAGCTCTCGGCCAGCGGCGCAAAACGTTCGCAGGGGTACCCGGCCCCTCGCGCTCCGAGCCTCTTAGCTGAAGAACCCCAAACGGTGGCGAAGTAGTGGGGTCATGCCGCCTGTCGTGGAGGGCGGTGTGACCCCTCAACAGAAGCTCCAGTTCTGACCTACGGACCCTGGCCTTCGCCCCAGCTGCGCGACGGCTTCTGGGGAGGGGTCACACCGCCCTCCCCCACGCCACCACCCCAACTACTTCGTGTCTTTGAACCCCTGATCGATCCAGGGCATCATCGTCCGCAGGTCCTTGCCCACGTCCTCGATCTCGGCGCCCTGGAGCTCGCCGCGCATGCGGTCGAAGTTCTCGTTGCCGGCCTTGTTCTCAGCGATGAACTCGCGGGCGAAGTCGCCCGACTGGATCTCGCTGAGGATCTGCTTCATCGCCGCCTTGGTCTCGTCGGTGATCACCCGGTTGCCGCGGGTGAGGTCGCCGTACTCGGCCGTGTTGGAGATCGAGTAGTGCATCCCCTGAATCCCCTTCTCGTACATCAGGTCGGCGATCAGCTTCAGCTCGTGCAGGCACTCGAAGTAGGCGAGGCGGGGGTCGTAGCCGGCCTCGACCAGAGTCTCGAACCCGGCCTGGACCAGCTCCGAGGCACCGCCGCAGAGCACCGCCTGCTCGCCGAAGAGGTCGGTCTCGCACTCGTCTTTGAAGGTGGTCTCGATCACCGCGGCGCGGCCGCCGCCGATCCCGGAGGCGTAGGCGAGGACGAGATCGTGGGCGTTGCCGCTGGCGTCCTGGTGGACCGCCATCAGGCAGGGCACGCCGGCGCCTTCCTCGTACTGGCGCCGGACCAGGTGGCCGGGGCCCTTGGGCGCGACCATGCCGACGTCGACGCCGGGCGGCGCCTCGATCTCGCCGAAGTGGATCGAGAAGCCGTGCGCGAAGAGCAGCAGGTTGCCGGGGGCGATCCCGTCGGCGATCTCGTTGCGCCAGACCTCGCCCTGCTTCTCGTCCGGCAGCAGGATCATCACCAGGTCGCCACGGGAGGCGGCTTCGGCGATGTCGAGGACCTCGAGCCCGGCCGCTTCGGCCTTGGCGCGGCTGGCGGAATCGGGCCGCAGGCCGACGACCACGTCGACCCCGGAGTCCTTGAGGTTGAGGGCGTGAGCGTGCCCCTGGGAGCCGTAACCGAGGATCGCGACGGTCTTGCCGTCGAGCTTGCCGAGGTCGGCATCTTTGTCGTAGAAAATGTCGTCAGTGCGCATGGCCGAGCAGGCTATCGGAGGGCTCGCCTCATCAGCTTGCCCGAGGGGGTGCGCGGCAGCGCCGCCGCCAGCTCAACCCGCTTCGGCACCTTGAACCCGGCCAGCGCCTCGGCGCAGTGGCGGCGCAGCTCGTCCGGGGTGACGGCGGAGCCGCTCTCCAGCACCACGACCGCGGTCACCGCCTGCTGCCACTCCGGGTCCTCGCGGCCGATCACGGCAGCGTCGGCGACCTCGGGATGGCGCAGCAGCACCTCCTCGACCTCGGCCGGGATCACGTTCTCGCCGCCGCTGACGATCATGTCGTCGATCCGGTCGGAGACGTAGAGGAAGCCCTCCTCGTCGATCTGGCCGAGGTCGCCGGTGTGCAGCCAGCCGTCGGCGTCGGAGCGGCCGGGAGCGACGGTCGGGCCCTGGACCAAGATCTCGCCCTCCTGGGAGATCCGCAGGTGGGTGGTCAGCAGCGGCCGGCCGGCGGAGCCGAGCTTGCGCTGGACGTCGGCCGGGGCCAGGGTCGTCACCTGCGAGCAGGTCTCGGTCAGGCCGTAGGTCTGGACCACGGTGGCGCCCTTGGCGATCGCCTCTTCCAGCGGCTCCGCCGGGACCGGGCCGCCGCCGACCAGGATCGCCCGCGGGCCGGAGAGGTCGGCGCCGGCCTCGAGCAGCCGCATCAGCATCGTCGCCACCACCGAGACGACGCTGATCTCGTCGTTTTCGAGCGCGGCGCCGCAGCGGTCGACGTTGAAGCCGTCGTGGACGACCGCGGTGGTGCCGTAGATCACCGAGCGCACGACGATGCTGAGACCGGAGACATGGCTGAGCGGCAGGCAGCAGAGCCAGCGGTCCTCGGGCTCGACCCCGATGTTGAAGGCCGAGCCGACTGCGCTCCAGAGAAAGTTGCCGTAGGTGAGCCCGACCGGGCGCGGGGCCCCGGTGCTGCCGCTGGTCAGGACGTGGGCGCAGATCTCGTCCATGTCGTGCTCGCCGAGCAGCGGCATGTCGGCCTCGGTCTGGGTCAGCTCGCCGGCGTCGTCGAGGTCGACGATCGGTTCCTCGGCGGCGACGATCTCGGCCCGCTCGG
>DASUNU010000180.1:0-6464 GCA_036276995.1 Solirubrobacterales bacterium | reverse complement strand
CAGCCGGGGAAGCGGTTGTCGATCGTGCGGGTGGGGAACTCCGGGTAGACGACGCCGACGTTCTCGCGCAGCAGCCGTTCCGGCCCGTCGGGGGCGACCAGCGCTTCCGAGTTGATCTGGTCGAGCCGGGCGGTGTAGGCGGAGTAGTTCTGGATCACCGGCAGCGGGTCCCAGTCAAGGTCGTAGGCCCAGGCGGCGCCGATCTCCCACGGTTCGACCGCGACCGTGTGACCGCGCAGCGCCGCCAGGATCCGCGGCTCGATCTTGTAGATCGAGTGCATCGACTCGCGGCCGTCGTCGATCAGGCGCTGCCGGCGCGAGGGGCTGACCAGGGTGTGGGCCTGCTCGATCGCCTGCTTGGCGTTGGCGACCGGGTCGAGGTTGTTGGTCTGCCCTTCCGGGCGCACCGGCCAGCTGACCGCGGCGATCACCCCGACCCCGGCGACCAGCCAGTACCAGCGAGCCCGGGTCCAGGGGATCGCGATCCAGAGCACGCAGGCGGTTGAAAAGAAGAGGCTGAGGTGGCCGGCGTCGGTCCGCACCACCCCCTCCTTGAAGACGGTGAAGGCGGCCAGGGCCATCAGCGCCACCGCCGCCCAGCGGGCGCGCGAGTCAGGGTAGCCGCCCCGGGAGCTGGCCCCGACCAGGGCCAGGGCGGTCAGCGCCGCCGCTGCGGTGGCCACCGTCACCTGCCAGGCCGGCACGTCGGTCGAGGTGATCATCGAGGGGCTGAAGCCGGAGACGATCTCGTAGGTGTTGCGGAGGAAGTTGGGAATCTCACCCAGGCTCTGGCCCATGATCAGCCACAGCGCCAGCACCTCGGCGGCGAGCAGGCCGAGGTAGAGCCCGACCTGCCACCAGCGCGCCCGCAGCCCGATCAGGGCGATCAGGAAGAAGACCGCGATTACCGGTCCGGCCGAGAACTTGATCAGGACCTCGACCGCGGCGAAGCTGGCGCCGGCGACGATCAGGGTGTAGAGGGCGCGCTGTGAGCGGTCTCGCGCCAGCGCCCCCATCGCGACCAGGGCACCAACCACGATCGACTGCTCGATCAGGGGTAGCACGGTGACGGCGAGGAAGGCGATCGCGACCGCCGCCAGGGCCGGCAGCGACCGCCGCAGCGCCCAGACCAGGGCGACACAGAAGGCGACGTAGAGACTGGCCGCGTAGACGAAGGCGAGCGCGCCGAGGTCGGAGTACCAGACCCCGCTGCCGTTGAGGAAGCCGAGCGGCCCGTAGGTGAAGACGATCTGCGAGCCCCACTGCAGACCATCCTTGACCGCCATCGCCAGGCCCCCGTTCCAGCTCGAGTCAAGGCCAACGATCGGCGGGGTCATCGCCACTTTCCAGCCCAGCAGGGCGACCAGGGCGCCGAGCAGCCAGGTGGGGACGCGCCGGTCGGGGAGCGAGCCCAGCCAGGCCCTGGCCCGAACCCCCGGCGGGTCAGCCTGCGGGGGAGTCAGCGTCTCGATCGGCCGCGGTGCTGGTGGTCAGATCTTTGGCCGCGCCGCCGCTGAGCACGCGGCGGATCAGGCCGGGAGCGAGGATGCGAGCGATCGCCGCCAGCGCGTAGAAGCGCGGCACATAGCGCTCGGCCCTGCCGCCCGGGCCAGCCGCGTAGATCGCCTCGGCCACCGCCTCCGGCTTGGAGACAAGCCAGCGGGTCAGCGCTTTCTCCTTCAGCTCGGTCGCCGGGAAGCCCTCGGTGGCGATGAAGCCGGGCAGGACCATGCCGACGTGGACCCCGTGCGGCAGCTCCTCCGCGTAGAGCGCGTCGGTCCAGCCGACCAGGGCGAACTTGCTGGCCGAGTAGGCGCCAGTGCGGGCGCGGGAGACGCGGCCGGCGGTGCTAGCGACGTTGACGATCGCGCTCGGGGCCGAGGCCCGCAGCAGCGGCAGCAGCGCCTCGGTGAGGCGGACGACGGCGTCGAAGTTGAGGGTCATGTGGCGGTCGACGTTGGCGTGGCCGCTCTCGGCGAAGCTGCCGCGCCAGGCGGCGCCGGCGTTGTTGACGAGCAGGTCGAGGCGGCCACCGTGCTCGGCCTCGAGGTGGGCGCGCACCTTGTCCGGGGCCTCGTCGGTGGTCAGGTCGACCGCCAGGCAGGTCGCCCGGCAGGGCAGCGAGTCGGCCAGCTCGCGCAGCAGCTCCTCGCGGCGGGCGACCAGGACCAGCTCGGTGCCGGGCTCGCGCGAGAGCCGGATCGCCGTCGCCCGGCCGATCCCCGTCGATGCCCCGGTTACAAGCGCCACGCTCATGGCCGAACCGTATTCGACCGCGGCGCTGTCGCGAGTTGCAAGGATGGGCGCGTGCCCGGTGTGCCCCGATCCCGCACCCCCCGCTTGACCGCGACCCGGCGCGAGGGCGAGCGGGTGACCCCGCTGGAGCTCTTCTTCGACCTGGTCTTCGTGCTGGCGATCACCCAGTGCACGGCGCTGATGGCCCACCACCCGACCTGGTCCGGGCTGGTCCAGGGTCTGCTGGTGCTGGGCATTCTCTGGTGGGGCTGGGTCGGTTACTCGTGGCTGACCAGCGTGATCGACCCCGAGGAGGGCGCGGTGCGCCTGGTCATGTTCGGGGCGATGGCGGCGATGCTGATCGTCGCCCTCTGCGTGCCGGAGGCCTTCGGGGACCTCGGGCTCACCTTCGCGCTCGCCTTCGGCGTCTTCCGCGTCGCCCACATCGCCCTCTTCATGCTCGCCAGCCCCGATGACGACGCCCTGCGCCACTCCGTGCTTGGGCTCGCCGTCAGCACCGCCGTCGGCGTCACCCTGCTCGCCACCGCCTCCGCCTTCGACGGCGTCGCCCAGGGGGCGCTGTGGGCGCTGGCGATCTTCCTCGACATGGCCGGCCCCTACTTCTTCGGCGCCGACGGCTGGAAGATCGTCCCCGGCCACTTCGCCGAGCGCCACGGCCTGATCCTGATCATCGCCCTCGGCGAGTCGATCGTCGCGATCGGGGTCGGCGCCGCCGGCCTGCTCGACCTCGGGATCGGCGTCGCCGCGGTGCTCGGCGTCGCCCTCGCGGCGGCACTCTGGTGGACCTACTTCGACGTCGTCTCCCTGGTCTCGGCCCGGCGCCTCAGCGAAGCCGAGGTCGGCCGCCCCCAGAACGAGCTCGCCCGCGACTCCTACTCCTACATCCACTACCTGATGGTGGCCGGGATCGTGATGCTCGCCTTCGGGATCAAAAAGACGATCGGCCACACCGACGAGCACCTGCACACGGTGCCGGCCGTCGCCCTCCTGGGCGGGGTCGCGGTCTACCTGCTCGGCCTGGTCGCCTTCCGCTACCGCCACGTGCGCACGGTCAACCGCCAGCGGCTCGGGCTGGCGATCGTGCTGCTGATCTTGGTCCCGGTTGCAACGGCCGTCCCGGCGTTAATCGCCCTGGCCCTCGTGGTCGTACTTATCTGGGTGATGATCGCCTACGAGCACTACGGCTACGGCGAGAGCCGCGCCCAGTTGCGCCATGAATCCCATGAGACCGCGAGCAATGGGTGATCGCGGCGACCGCAAAGCGGACGTTTGTTCGACCCGACATACTGCCCCACTTCGATGACTGAAACACCTCGACTGCTCGACGAACTTCTCCGCGCCGGCGCGCCCTCCGGCTATGAGGCTCCGGCCGCCGCGGTCTGGCGCGACGCCGCCTCCTTCGCTGAGCTTTCCAGCGACGGACTCGGCTCCTCGATCGCCCGCGTCGGCGACGCCGCGCCGCTACTGGCGGTGGTCGGCCACATCGACGAGATCGGGTTGCTGATCACCCACATCGACGAGAAGGGCTTCCTCTGGTTCGCCCCAATCGGCGGCTGGGACCCGCAGATCCTGGTCGGCCAGCGGGTCGAGATCCGGACCAAGGACGGGCTCGTCCCCGGCGTGGTCGGCCGCAAGCCGATCCATCTGCTCGAGCCCGATCAGCGCAAGAAGGTGGTCGAGCTGAAGGGGATGCACATCGACATCGGCGCCGCCGACGGCGAGGAGGCCGAGGGCCTGGTCCGGGTCGGCGACCCGGTCGTGATCGACGCCGAGCCGCAGCCGCTGGTCGGCGAGCGCCTCGTCTCCCGCGCGATGGACAACCGGCTCGGCGCTTTCGTGGCGCTGGAGAGCCTGCGCCGCTGCCACGAGGGCGGCGGGCCCGGCGAGGGCTCCTTCGCCGCCGTCGCCGCCGTGCAGGAGGAGATCGGCCTGTTCGGCGCCCGCACCGCCGCCTTCGAGGTCCGTCCCGATCTGGCGATCGCGGTCGACGTCACCCACGCCACCGACGCGCCCGGGGTCGACGAGAAGGAGCTCGGCAGCAGCCCGCTCGGCTCCGGCCCGGTGATCGGGCGCGGCTCCACCCTCTCCCCCAAGGTCTTCGAGCTGCTGGTCGAGACCGCCGAGGCCGAGGGCATCGAGCACTCGATCAGCGCCAGCGGCCGCGGCACCAGCACCGACGCCGACGTGCTGCAGATCTCCCGTGCCGGCATCCCCACCGGGCTGATCTCGATCCCGCTCCGCTACATGCACTCGCCGGTCGAGATGGTCGACCTGCGCGACGTCGAGGCGACGGTCGAACTGCTGGCGGCGTTTGCCGGCCGGCTGAAGAAGGACATCGACCTCAGCCGCTAGCCGGCGCGGCCCGTCTACTCGACGAGCTGCAGCTCTTTCGGCAGGGCGCTGAGGTTGCGCAGGCCGTCCTCGGTGACGACGACCAGGTCCTCGATCCGGACCCCGAGCTCGCCGGGCAGGTAGACGCCGGGCTCGACCGTGACGACTTCGTTCGGGGCGAGCACGTCGTCGGCACGCGGCGAGAGCCGCGGCCCCTCGTGGACCTCGAGCCCGACCCCGTGGCCGAGGCCGTGGCCGAAGCGCTCGCCATGGCCGGCCTCCTCGATCAGCTTGCGGGCGACGCCGTCGACGTCCTCGCCCTTGGCGCCGGCCTTGATCGCCGCCAACGCCGCCGCCTGGGCGTTGAGCACCACCTCGTAGACAGCGCGCGCCTGCTCGCCAGGCTCGCCGGTGGCGTAGGTGCGGGTGCCGTCGGAGCAGTAGCCGTCGAGCTTGGCGCCCATGTCGAAGACGACCAGCTCCCCGCGCCCGATCTCGCGCTCGCCCGGCTCGGCGTGCGGCAGCGCCCCGTTTGGCCCGGCAGCGACGATCGCCGGAAACGAGGGCTCGCCGCCGAGCTCACGAATCCGCGCTTCGGCGGCAAGGGCGACATCGCGCTCGCTGCGCCCGGCAAGGCCCCGTTCGAGGCTCCAGGTCCAGACTCCGTCGGCCAGCTCGGAGGCGGCCGCGATCGCCGCCAGCTCCCCCTCGTCCTTGACCCGCCGCAGTTGCTCGACCAGGCCGCCGGCGGCGACGGTCTCGACCCCGTCGGCGAGCTTCTCGACCAGTTTCGTGTGCATGCGGACCGGCATCTGGTCGTCCTCGAAGCCGACCTTGCCCGCGAGCTGCTCGGCGATCCCGCCGAGCCAGTCACCGCTGAGCGTGATCGGCTCCCAGCCCTCGACCTCGGTCGCGGCGCGCTCGGTGTAGCGGAAGTCGGTCAGGAAGAGGCGGATGCCGGGGCCGCAGACGCAGGCGCCGTTGGTGCCAGTGAAGCCAGTCAGGTAGCGGACGTTGGTCAGGTCGGTGATCAGCAGCCGATCGAGCTCGCGCTCGGCCAGCAGAGCCTCAAGGCGGTCGCCGCGGCCGCGCATCAGCCGTCGCCGAGCTTGCCCGCGAGCAGCTCCAGCGCCTCGCTGTAGCCGTCCGGACCCCTGCCGGAGATCTTCGCCAGGACCAGCCCGTCGAAAACCGACTCCTTGCGCCAGTCGTCGCGGTTCTCGACGTCGGAGAGGTGGACCTCAACCGCGGGCAGGCGGGCGACGTCGAGCGCGTCGGCGATCGCGCGGCTGTAGTGGGTCCAAGCGCCGGCGTTGACGATCGCCGCGTCGGCGGTGTCCGGCAGCCGGTGCAGGAACTCGACGAACTCGCCCTCGTGATTGGTCTGGAAGAAGATCGGCTCCAGCCCGAGCTCGCGCGCCCAGCCCGAGATCCGCTGCTCCAGTTCGCGCAGCGAGAGCCCGCCGTAGACCGAGGCGTCGCGGCGCTCGAGGATGTCGAAGTTGACCCCGTGCAGGACGGCGACGCGGTTGCGGGTGATGGTCATGCGTACAACTCTTCCACGGCTGCCCGGACGGCACTCTCGTCGATCACCTGGCCGATCAGCGGCTCGCCGGGCTCACGCAGGAGGACGAAGCCGACCCCCCGCACGGTGCGCTTCTTGTCTCGCTGCAGGACGTCGAGGACCGTGTCGAGTTCGACCGCCAGCTCTGGATCGAGCTCTACCGGCAGGTCATGGCGCCGCAAGATTTCCTCGACCTCGGCTCTCAGCTCGGGCGCGTCGGAGAGACGCAGCGCCGCCAGGAGACCGAGGCCCACCGCCTCGCCGTGGCGATAGCCGGAGTAGGCAGTGGCCCCCTCGATCGCGTGACCGACCG
>DASUNU010000179.1:0-31056 GCA_036276995.1 Solirubrobacterales bacterium | reverse complement strand
GCGCAGTTCCCGCGCCGCGGCGCGGGCGGCGAGAACCGCGCCTGGCAGATCGTCGAGCGGATAGGCGAGGTAATGCGGCACGAAGCCAGCGGCGATCGCCGGGCCGGCGGTGAGTTCTTCGAAGGTCGGGTCCTCGAAGAGAAACGAGCCGCCGTGGATCAGCAGTAGCTGCGGGGGCGAGTCGACCGGCTGCGCGGGCTCGGGCGGCAGCTCCGCGGCGCGGGCGGAGGTTGCCGCGAGCGCGAGCACCAGGGCGACGGTTGCGAGCAGGGCCGGCAGAGCCCGGCGGCGGAGCTGGGAACAGAGGGCGATGACCCCACAACCCTCGCGGATCGCGAGGGTTGTGGGGTCGGCCGTCAGGGAAGCAGCTCAGTAGATGCCGGCTGGGAAGGCCGAGCGGGGGGTGATTCCTACTTCCGCTTCTTCCCACAACCGACCGTAACCAGCGGCCGGAAGTTGGCGACCTTGCCGTTTTGCCCGTCGAACTTGACGTCGGCTCTTGGCTTGGCCTTGCAGAGCTCGGTGTTGTTGACCAAGAGGCCCTTCTTGCCGCCCTGCATGGTGAGGACGAATTTCGAAACGGGGGCGTCGGGGACGAGGTCGAAGGTGTTCCTGATCCGGGCGTTCCTGGTGTCGATGCGACCGGAGAGGTCGATGTGGATCTGCCCGTCGAGGGAGGCGACCAGGTCGGGGAGCGGGTTGCTGGAGCTCCTCAGGTAGACGGGTCCCTCCAGAGGTTTATCCAGGAGCGGGCTCCAGGCTTTGGCGTAGCCGTAGATGCTCGCTTTCGGGCAGCTCTTCGCCGCGTACTGCACCCGGGTGCAGATCGTGCGGATGTGGGCCTGTTCGAGGAACTCGGTCTTCGGCAGGGTGACCGCCGCCCTGGCGATGTTGGCTCCGCCCTGGGGCATCGTCAGCGTCGCCTTCAGCGCCGGGTGGGCGCTGCGGTTGGTCTTCCCGCTCAGCTTCAGCGCCAGCTTCGGCTTGAAGGCGAGGCGTTCGCAGTTGGCGACCTGGAAGCGGCTTTCCACCTTGGCGCTTTTGCCCTGAGCCGAGGTGATCGTACCCGCGGTCGCCATCGGGTCACAGCTGGTCGGGCTGCGCATGAAGCCGGAGCGGTCGATGTCCACCCGCACGTCGCGGTAGGAGACCGGGATGCCGGCGATGATCTGGGGCAGTGAGTCTGACTTCACGTCTACCCGGGCCGTGACCGGGTCGACGAACAGGGCATTCCTGACCACGGAGGTGCCGAGATCGAAGGGACCCGCCTGGGCGGGGACCTTGACCACGATGCTCAGGGGGGCGCCCTTGTAGGGGCCGGCAAGGTAGGCGGCGGTCGGGGACTTGCCGGGCTGGGGGACGTAGAGGGGGTTGGGGCCAGAGCCAGCGCCGACCGTGACGCTGCCCACCTGGCTTGCCGAGGGGCAGCTGGCCGAGGCGGTTGCGGCCTCGGGGCAGTAGGGGACACCGGCGAGCTTGGCAAGCAGGCCCTCGGGCAGGGTCAGGTTTAGCCCGGCGAGATTCTGTTCGCCGTCTTGGCGGGTCAGGCGAAGCGAGAAGGGGCTGGAGGCGCCGGCGAGGGGATTCTTCACCCCTGCGGTTAGCTTCGGCTCAAATCCATCGCCGCAGCCACTGACCTCGAAGCTGTCGGTGATCGTCGCGGTCTGCCCGCCCCAGGAGGTGAGCAGGGCTGTGGTGGTCTTGGTGCCGCAGGTGGAGGGCATGCGCAAGGGTGCCCTTGGGCCGGTCTTGAGGTTGACCTTGACCTCGGAGACCGGGAGCTGGGGGTTGTCCTGGAAGACGGTCTTCACCCGTCCCGTATTGGGGTCGAGGAAGGCACGGCCGGGGAGCTTCAGCAGGATGCCTCGCTCCTCGTTCTCCAACACCATTGCGAGGCGGAACATCTCGCCCGAGGCCGGGTCCTGGGAGGCCTGGGTGCGAAGGTAGAGGTTGCCCTGCACCGTCTCTTCGATCGCCGGGGAGGTCGCCTCGATCGAGCCGATCTTCGAAGCGAGCGGGCAGCTCACCGCGCTGGCGGTTCCGAGGCCGAGCTGGGCATCGGTGCAGGCTGCGAGGCCGTCGGCGGATGCCGGGTTGATCGCGACTCCCTCCGGCAGGGTGATCGTGGCGTCGCGCAGCGGCGGGGTCTCAAGGCCTTTTGGATCGTCGAAGTGCTGGGGGAAAAGCAGATCGAGACTGAGGCCGCTGGGCGCTTCGGGCCCGCGGTCACTCGGCTTCGCGCTTACGCTCGGCCGGAATTCGAGCTTGTCGCAGCCGTGCATCTGCTCGGGCTCGGAGACGACGGTAGTCCAGTCATCATCAGTGGGACGCTGGTAGCTGCGGACCATCAGCCTCGTGGACTTGTCGACACCGCACTCCGGCGGCGCGACCAGAAATGGCTTCGGCGGAAGGTTGGCGCTGCACCCTGGGACGCTGAGGCAGACACGCTCGATGTCGTGGCTGCTGTCGGCGGGCACTCCCCAGATCGTCATGTCGACCCCAAGCAGCGGCCAGCCATCGAATACGTTGATCGAGGCCGTTCTGATCACGTACTCGCCGTCGGCACGCAGGCCGGCGGAAACGAAGGCGTTCGCGGCCCCGTCGACCCGGAAACCGAACTTGGCGACCTCGCCACGCTCCGGGATGAGGTTGAAGACGGGCGTGTTAGCGGATTCTCCAGGTACGCCGATCTTGATCAGCCTCAGCGCCACGACTCCGACCTGTGCGTCAACCGGGCAGATGAGATTCGTCAGCTCCGCGGAAGAGCAGGACGGCAGCCCGAGGGTGTTGCCAAAGAAGCCCTCGGGCAGGTCCACGATCACGTCTTTGGGAGCACCCCCTTTCACCGTCAGGCAGTCTTTTCCGAAGCAGTCACCAGGAGCGGTGCCCTCGGCCTGCGTGGTGGCGAGGGAGAACGCGATCCCCAAGTCGGGATGTCCGCCGGCTTGGCGATCGGCAAGCCGAGCCTCGAACGAATCGACTTCGATCTCCCCCGCAGCTGGCGCCGACCCGGGGCTGGACAGCGTTACGAGCAGGACAACGAGCGTGGCGAGAAAAGCCCTGGTCGAACGGCTCTGGAACAGAATCGTGAGCGGGGTCATGGCGTCTCCTTCGGGTTCGGTGGCGTTCGGTCGGGGAGCCGCGCTCACTTATTGCTCCTCTGCTTGCAGCCCCGCAGTTGGCGCTGTAGATCGCGCAGTTGCTGCCGGGCCTTCGCTCCGCCTCGGCCCGACTTGCTGCGGCCGAGGCCACGCTTCGCCTTTCTCGCCTTTGCCCTCGTCTTCGCGCACCGGATAGGCCGGACATGGGCATTGCCGGGGCCTACGAAGCCGTCGTTGAAGCTCGGGGAAGGCAGCGGCGTCGGACTTCCCTGGCATGCATCCGCTTCGCAGCTCGGCGCACGCGGCGGCGAGGCGAAGCCACCGCCAACCCTGGCGACGTAAAGGTCTCCCAGTGAGTCTCCGTCCTGGGGAATCAGCGCCTGCTGGGTCGCGATGTAGAGGCTTTCGCCGCTGACATCGAGTCCGGCGGACCCGGCTCCGTAGGACGAGCCGCCCGGCGAGACGAGGGAAACGCGGTCCCCCTGCCATAAGTAGACGTCGAGACGGCCGTTGGAATCCTCAGGCGTAAGCGCCGCGACGGTATCGAAGACGATCCGCTTGCCATCATCGGTCATCGCTCGACTCAGCCCCGGTCTCGGATACGCCTTGTAGTCGGCGCAGGCGCTGCCAAGCATTGGTCGCTGGTCCGGACTCGCGGCGGCCGAGTCGAGGACATCCCTCTCCGTGTCGTACCGAAACAGCTTGTACATGCCTTCGCTATAGGCGCTGAAGGCGAAGTGACTGCCACTCGGCGTGACGTTCACGGTTGGGCAGCCGTCGTCCTTGAGCGGCCGCAACGGGGCAACCACCGGCATGGCGCGTACCTCGCCATTTACATAGGCCTTCAGCTGTTCGCCGTCGAGATATAGGAAGCGGCGGCCGTCCTCTGAGGCCACCAAGCTCGGGTATGCGCCGAACGCGTCCCGCTCGGCGGTAGCGACAAACAAGAGTGTGTTGGTGCCGACCTCGTAGCGATAGATCCCACCCGCGGCAGGAGCACCATCCGTCAGCTGCGCGTTCGCCCAGAAATAGGCGACCGAACCGTCGGCGGCAGCATCGAGATAGAGGATCTCACTGGCCGCGCTGTGGCCGGGGTTGGGCGCCGAAACCTGGGTGGTCTGGGTCCCATTTTCGCGCAGATAGAGCTCGCCACCCCCACACGTTTCCTCGCAGGCAGGAACAGGGTTCTGGAAGTAGATCCGCGACCCGTCAGCTGAAACGGCGTTGCGGCGCCCGGACTGATAGCGAGGGCGAGTACTGGGGCTAGAGTTCATCGCTCCCAGACCTGCGCTTGAGGGATCGATCAGCGCAAGCGGCTCGGAGTTGGAGCGGTTGACGACGCGAAGCGTTCCCGCCCCGCCATCAGCGCCATCGTCGACCCACTCATAGAGGATCTCGTTGCCAGAGGGGGCCAGACCCGGAAGGTAAGCGTTGGTGGAGGTGAAAACCACATGCCGTCCGTCCGCCGACATACCCTCGAACCAGGCTTGGTTTGGGCACCCGCCCCCGTGCAAGGAGGCGCAAGTCGGGAAAGCCGAGGCGCTGACAATCGTCTGTACGCTGCCATCGGCTCGCCGTACCCTCAGCGAGCCATAAGGCACCGTGGTCATGTCCCAGAACACGCCGACCCGCTGGTCCGGGGTGGTCGCCAGCAACGTCATGTCCACGCCAGGAAAGCCGAAGCCCAGCTGATTCGGACCCGGGGCCGGTAGCAAACTGGTGGTCGTCCATCCCACGTCTGAGCGCGTCGCGCTCAGACCCGCGAACGATCCCGCGGCGGAACCGGGCAAGGCCTGCCAGCCGGTATAGCTGACCCTGCCACCATCAGGACTGACCCGCACGCCGATAGTCAGGTCCTCGCTGTTACCGCCAAGCCCAACCCCGCCCTTGCGGGCCGGGCTGACCAGCTCGAAGGCTCGGCAATCCGGCAGGTACTGGCTGCCCTGTTCGTTGCGGATGTTGGCGTTGGGACAAGTGTCGACTGGCGGCGTGCCGTCGAGGTAGGTAGTGAAGCCTTGGTCGGCGCCCTCGCGCGTGCCCTCAGCGTTCGTGGCGACAAGGCGGTAGTGGTAGCCCGAGGACGGCGTCAGCCCGAAGAGCTGGGCTTTGACCGTTACCGGGTCACCGCCGGCGAGGAGCGATTTGGTGGGAGTGCTCTTGCCGTAGGCGGCGGTCGGGCCGTAGTCGAAGCGGTAGGTGGTCGCGAGGCCGCCGGGGTTGAGCGTGGCCTCGAGCGTCGCTTCGGTGATCAGCGGGGTTGCTTTGGTGGAGATGAGCTGCGGAGGCGTCGCCTCGGTTGCGAAGCTTTCCGGGCCAGCGCTGACGGAGCCGCCGGCGTTTTCGGCGAGGAGCGTCACTTCGTAGCTAGTGCCCGGCTTGAGGCCGGTGGCGTCGGCTTCGACCGTGTGGGGGTCGGAGTCGGCCGGGATCGTTCCCGAGAGACCGGGGCATTCCGGCGTGCACTCGAAGCGCCAGTTGACGTCGAAGGCAGAGGGGTTGCCGACCGGGGCTTCGGGGTCGATCTCGCCGGAAAAGTGGGCGGAGGAGTCGGTGATCGCCGTAGGCGCGTCGAGGGAGATCAACGGCGGACCGACCGGGAGCGTGGTGAAGCTCTCGACCGCCGAGAAGACTTCGGGGTCGGTCGAGTTGTTGGCGGTGAGGCGGACTTTGTATTCGATTCCTGGAGTGAGGCCGGTGAGCTCACGCGGGCCGCCGCCGGGGACGCTCTGGGGGCCGGTGCCTTCCGCGGCGAAGCCCTCTTCCCAGTTGAAGCCGCTCCAATTGGCGCCGCCGTCACTAGAGGTTTCGAACGACCACGAAGTCCCGATGTCTTTGGGGTCGACCGTGCCCGAGACTTTGGCGGAGGTGTAGGAGACGGCGGTGGGGGTGTCGATCGAAACCGTCGGGGCTTCCGCGGAGGCGGCGGTGGCGCCAAGGGCTAGGGCGATGGCCGCGACGGCGGCGATCAGCAGGCCGAAGGTGCGGCGGTGCGTGCTCGGTGCGGCGGTCGAAGCCTTGGCGTGGCGTCTCACGTAACTCTCTCCTTGTCCCGTGACCGTCGCCTCCATCCCAACCCGCGAAACCGGATTCCCTGACCGAGGCGGTCGGTCGTTCATATCCCGAAATGAATAAGAACATACACAGACCACGCTTGTCAAGAGACGAGTTGGTTTTTGAAAAAAAGCCCCTGCTGGCACGCAGAGAGGCCGGTCCCGGAAACGGGCGTGTTCGTACCGCGCGGCTGCACGCCGCAGCCGATGTTGCCCACAGCGGGGTGGGGTAAATGTCGGAAGCGCTGACTAGACCCGGGTGACGGCGATCGTCAGCTCTTGGCCGTCGATCGTGGTGCTGGTTCCGTCGGCGCCGTCGTAGGCGACGGCGGTGGCGAGGACCTCGCCGGTCAGGTAGGGCTCGTGGGCGCGGGCGGCGGCGAGCAGCTCCTCGGCGCCGCCGAGGGTGAGGGAGATGCGGTCGGTGATCTCCAGGCCCGCCGCTTTGCGGGCGTTCTGGACGGCGTGGACGATCTCGCGGGCGAGGCCCTCCTGGCGCAGCTCCTCGTCGAGCTCGAGCTGGAGGGCGACGGCGTGGCCGGCCTCGGCTTCGACCTCGTAGCCGTCGAGGGGCTGCAGGGCGAGGGTGATCTCCTCGGGGCCGAGGGTGTGCTCGTCCCCCTCGACGTTGATCCCGATCTCGCCGCCGTTCGACATCACCTCGGCGACGTGGGCGGCGTCGAGCGCCTCGACCGCGGCCGCGACCTGCGGCATGCGCTTGCCGAAGCGGGGGCCGAGGGCGCGGTAGTTGGGCTTCGCCGTGTAGCTGACCAGCTCGCCCTCGTCGCTGACGAAGTCGAGCTCCTTGACGTTGAGCTCGGCGGTGACGAGGTCGGCGCGGGCCTCGATCGCCGCCCGCTCGGCCTCGTTGGCGACGATCACGGCACGGCGCAGCGGCTGGCGCACCTTCGCCTTGGCCTGGGCGCGGGCGGCGCGGCCGAGCTCGACCGTGAGCCGGACCGCCTCCATCCCGCTCTCCAGCTCGGGGTCGGCGAGGGCCGGGTCGGGCGCGGGGTAGTCGCGCAGGTGGACCGAGTCGGGCAGCTCGCCGGTCTCGCCCAGTGTGCCGCCGGCCAGGTTCAGGTGGATCTCGTCGGCGAGGAAGGGGGTGAACGGGGCGAGCAGCGCCGCCGTCTCCAGCAGGCAGTGGCGCAGGGTCGCGAAGGCGGCGCGGTCTCCCTCCCAGAAGCGCCGGCGCGAGAGCCGCACGTACCAGTTGGAGAGCTCCTCGACGAAGGCGGCGATCGCGCGGCCGGCGGCGGTGCAGTCGTAGGCGTCCATGTGCTCGCGCACGGTCGCGGTCGTCGCCTGCAGCCGCGAGAGCGCCCAGCGGTCGAGGTCGTTGGCCGGCTCCGGCGCGCCGCGGAAGTCGATCGGGCCGAGGCTCTCGGCGTTGGCGTAGAGGACCCAGAACGAGTACGTGTTCCAGAGCGTGAGCAGGAACTGGCGCACCGACTCCCCCACCGTCTCGACCGAGAAGCGGTAGCCCGCCCAGGGCTGCTGCGCGGTCAGGTAGTACCAGCGGAAGGCGTCGGCGCCGTGGGCGTCGATCACGTCCCAGGGCTCGACCACGTTGCCCTTGCTCTTCGACATCTTCTGCCCCTCGGTGTCCTGGATCAGCCCGAGGCAGACGCAGTTGCGGTAGCTCGACTCGCCGAACAGCAGGGTCGACTCGGCCAGCAGCGTGTAGAACCAGCCGCGGGTCTGGTCGATCGCCTCGCAGATGAAGTCGGCCGGGAAGCGCTGCTTGAACTCCGCCTCGTTCTCGAACGGGTAGTGGAACTGGGCGAAGGGCATGGCGCCGCTGTCGTACCAGGTGTCGATCACCGACTCGACCCGGCGCATCTCGCCGCCGCAGTCCTCGCAGCTGACCGTGACCCCGTCGATGTAGGGGCGGTGCAGGTCGGCGGGGACCTCGCCGCTGGCGCGCTCGCGCAGCTCGGCGACCGAGCCGGCGCAGAAGCGGCCGTCGCAGTCCGCGCCCGTGCACTCCCAGATCGGCAGCGGCGTGCCCCAGTAGCGGTCGCGGCTGAGCGCCCAGTCGACGTTGTTCTCCAGCCACTTGCCGAAGCGCCCCTCCTTGATGTGCTCGGGGTGCCAGCCGATCGTCTCGTTGTTGGCGAGCAGCTGCTCCCGGGCCCGCGAGGTGGCGATATACCAGCTCGACTTGGCGTAGTAGAGAAGCGGCGTGCCGCAGCGCCAGCAGTGCGGGTAGGCGTGCTCGTAGACCTGCTCGCGGAAGAGCGCGCCGCGGCGCTCGAGCTCGGCGATCAGCTCGCGGGTCACCTCCGGGTCCTTGACGAAGCGCCCAGCGAAGCCGGCGACGCGCTGGTCGAACCTGCCGTCGAGGCCGACCGGGTTGTAGAGGGAGGCGTGGTTGGTCGGGTCGATGACGCCGTTGTCGGCGGCGACCCGGTAGTCGTCTTCACCGAACGCGGGGGCGATGTGGACGATCCCCGTCCCGTCCTCGGTGGTGACGAAATCGCCGGCGAGGACGCGGAAAGGCGGCGAGTCCTCGCCCCCGGCCGGACCGCCGTCCTCGAGCTCGAAGACCGGGCCGCGGTAGCGGCGGCCGACCAGCTCGGAGCCGGGGAAGCGCTCGGTGACCGGGACGCCCTCGCCGAGCACCTTCTCGACCAGCGCCTCGGCCAGGATCAGGGTCTCGCCGGCGACCAGGGCGCGCACGTAGGTGACCTCGGGCGCGAGCGCGACGGCGACGTTGCCGGGCAGGGTCCAGGGCGTGGTGGTCCAGACCAGCAGCGACTCGCCGCTCTCGCTCCCGTCCTCCCCGAGCAACGGGAACTTCACGTAGATGGAGGGGTCCTCGACGTCCTTGTAGCCCTGCGCGACCTCGTGCGAGGAGAGCGCGGTGCCGCAGCGCGGGCAGTAGGGCACGACCTTGTGGCCCTCGTAGAGCAGCCCTTTCTTCCAGAGCTCGCCAAGCGACCACCAGACCGACTCGATGTAGTCGTCCTCGAGCGTGACGTAGGGGTCATCGAGGTCGATCCAGAAGCCGATCCGCTCGGTCAGCCGGTTCCACTCCTCGACGTACTCGAAGACCGACTCGCGGCAGCGGTGGTTGAACTCGGCGATCCCGAACTCCTCGATCTCCTGCTTGGAGGAGATGCCGAGCTGTTTTTCCACCTCGAGCTCGACCGGCAGCCCGTGGCAGTCCCAGCCGGCCTTGCGCGGGACGCGGTAGCCGCGCATCGTCTTGTAGCGCGGGTAGACGTCCTTGAAGACGCGGGCGAGCACGTGGTGGGAGCCGGGCCGGCCGTTGGCGGTCGGCGGTCCCTCGTAGAAGCTCCAGACCTCGGCCTCGGCGCGGTTGGCGAGCGAGCGCTCGAAGACCTCGCCCTCGCGCCAGCGCGCTAGCACCCGCTCCTCCAGCTCGGGGAAGGACTGGTTGGTATCGACTGGGTTGAATCCGGGCACGAACCGCGGATTCTAGGAGGGGGCCTGGGAGCGCGACCTCACCCGCGCGGGCGCGACCTCACCAGACGAGGATGAACTCGGCCGGGTTCTCCGGGTTCGCGTAGGCGGGGAGGACCAGGCCCGCCTCCATCCGGTGGGCGGTGAAGACCGGCATCACTTCGCGGCGACGGACCTGGCGCTTGCCGATCCCCGGAAAGTCGAGCTCGAGCTGCAGCTTCATCAACGGCATCTCGTTGACCGTGGTGTTGGAGCCGCCGGCCTCGAGCAGCGTCGCCGTGCCGCGGATCCCGTTCTGGAAGATCCAGTCGTTGTGCGCGGCCTTGCGCTTGGCGTGGCGCGCGTAGAGGCCGAGGCCGATCGCGGTGAGGACGAAGATGAAGCCGGTCGAGGCGATGATCAGCGAGGTTTCGGCGTTGGCGCCGGCCAG
Organism: Solirubrobacterales bacterium; assembly: GCA_036276995.1. Classification (GTDB taxonomy): domain Bacteria; phylum Actinomycetota; class Thermoleophilia; order Solirubrobacterales; family 70-9; genus VAYN01. The sequence goes on along the minus strand of DASUNU010000179.1, from coordinate 21,043 downwards.
CGCCGGGACGGCGCACATCGCCAGGCCGAGCCCGCCGAAGAGGGCGACCAGGAAGTAGCCGGTGCGGTTGATCTGCATCGCTACTCCCCGCACTCCTGGGCGACTCGCTCGGCGACGCGGGCGGTCGCCTCGCAGAGCGCCGCGAGACCGTCGGGGCCGGGGTCGTCGTCCTCGACGCTGCCGAGCAGGGCGCCGTAGGCGAGCTCGAAGGAGAAATCGGCCGGCGGCGCACTTGCCAGGTAGTCGACCAGGGCCGGCGAGAAGAGCTGCCGCATCCAGTTCGGGTCCTGGTAGGGGCTGGTACTGATCGTGTACCGCTGGTTCAGCGCCGTGCTCTCGGTCCAGAGCTTCGAGTAGCGCGCTTCGAAGCCGTAGAACTCGTCGTCGCGGGTACTGCGCCCCTTGCGCACGCAGAACAGGCGCGGGACGAACTGGGTCGAGCCGGGCACCTCGGCCAGGGCGACGTTGAAACGGAAGGTCCTGTTGCGCTTGTAGGCGAGGTGGCCGACGACGCCATCGACCTCGCCGCCGAGGCGCCCGCGTGCCGCCGGCTCGACCTGGCAGTGCTTCGACTCGACCAAGAGCGGGGTCAGCGCCCCCAGCCCGAGCGCCGGGACCGGTTCGAGCCCGCGCTCGGCGGCGAACGCCGCGTAGGTGGCACCAAGGTCAGCCAAGGCGCTCCGCACCCTAGTGCGTGCGTTCGTCCTTTTCGCGATATGGACTGCAAAAGGACGAACGCTGCGCGTACGCTGGCAGGCGATGGGTAGGTACGAGCTCAACGGGAAAGTGGCGCTAGTCACCGGCGCGGCGCGGGGGATCGGGTTCGAGACGGCGCGGCAGCTGCACCTGCGCGGGGCCTCGGTGGCCGTGCTCGACCTCGACGCCGAGGAGGCACGCGAGGCGGCGGAGCGGATCGGGCCGCGGGCGATCGGGCTGGGCGGCGACGTCACCGACGCGGGCGCGACGATGAGGGCGGTGGCCGAGGTGGTGGAGCGCTTCGGCGGTCTCGACATCGCCGTCGCCAACGCCGGGATCGCGCCGCCGGTGGCCTCGGCGCGAACGGTCGCGCCGGAGCAGTGGCGGCGGGTGCTCGAGATCAACCTGATCGGGGCCTGGGAGACGGCGCGGGCGGCACTGCCCCAGGTGGCCGAACGCGGCGGCCAGATCGTCTTCATCGGCTCGATCTACAGCTACTCGAACGGGCTCCTCGCCAGCCCCTACGCCGTCTCCAAGGCGGGGGTCGAGGCGCTCGGCCGGGCGCTGCGGGCGGAGCTGGCGGGACACGGGGCGAGCGCCAGCGTCGTCTACTTCGGCTGGGTCGAGACCGACCTGGTCCGCAACTCCCTCGACCGCGATGCCGACGGCTTCGGCGCGCGGGCGCTGCGCGAGATCCTGCCCGGCTTCCTGCTGCGCCGGATCGCGCCGGAGGAGGCGGGGGCGACGATCGTGCGGGCGCTGGAAGCGCGGGCGCCGCGCGCCTTCGCCCCCGGCGTCTGGCGCTACATCTCGGCCTTCCGCGGCCTGCTCAACCCGCTGCTCGACCGACGCTTCGAGAAGGACCAGCGGGTCGCCGCGATCGTCGCCGAGGCCGAGGGTCTGGCGAGCGAGCGACGCGCCTGAGCTGCGGCCGCCCGCTAGGCTGCGCCGCGATGCCAGCCCCCATCTACGACCTCAACGGCAAGGTCGCCCTGGTCACCGGCGCCGCTCGTGGAATCGGGTTCGAGACCGCGCGCCAGATGCACCTGCGCGGCGCCTCGGTCGCGGTGCTCGACCTCGATGCCGAGGAGGCACGCGAGGCGGCGGAGCGGATCGGGCCGCGGGCGATCGGGCTGGGCGGCGACGTCACCGACCAGAACGCGATGCTCGCCGCGGTCGCCGAGGTGGTCGAGAAGTTCGGCGGGCTCGACGTCGCCGTCGCCAACGCCGGCATCGCCCAGAAGCAGTTCGCCACCGTGCGCGCGATCTCCGGCGAGGAATGGGAGCGCGTCTTCGAGGTCGACCTGCTCGGGGTCTGGCGCACCGTGCGGGCGGCGCTGCCGCAGATCGTCGAGCGCCAGGGCCAGATGGTCGTCGTCTCCTCCGTCTACGCCTTCGCCAACGGGATGGGCAACAGCCCCTACGCGGTCGCCAAGGCCGGGGTCGAGATGCTCGGCCGCGGCCTCCGGGTCGAGCTCGCCCCCCACGGCGCCAGCGCCTCGGTCGCCTACTTCGGCTGGGTCGACACCAAACTGGTCCAGGACGCCTTCGAGCAGGAGGACTCCCACCGCATCCGCGAGCTCAGCCCCGACTTCCTGCTCAAACGGATCACCCCCGACGAGGCCGGGGCCGGCCTCGTTCGCGGCATCGAGCAACGCGCCCCCCGCATCTTCGTCCCCAAGTGGTGGCGCTACGTCTCCGCCCTGCGCGGCATCGTCAACCCCCTGCTCGACCGGCGGATGGAGAGCGACGCGAAAACCCAGGCGCTGATCCGCGACCTCGACGCGAAAACCGTCGACGCGGGCAAGGGCTGATGGGTTGTACCCCCTATAGGGGTGTCAACTCATCAACGGTTTCGCGTTAGGCGCTCGAGCAGGAGGATCACGGACTCGTAGGGCTGGCCGGTGGCGCGCTCGAGGCCGATCTCGCAGGTGCGGTTGCTGGAGATGCGGGCGTCGAAGGGGCGGCCGGCGAGCTCGCTCGCCTCGGGAGCGGTGGCGGCCGCGGTCAGCTCGGGGTGGGAGATGCCGCGGTCGCCGGCGAAGCCGCAGCAGGTCGCCGTGGGCGGGATGACGACTTCGTCGGCGAGGGCCTCGGCGAGGACTTCGAGGCGGTGGGTAAGGCCGAGGTGACGAGTCGCGCAGGTCGGGTGGACGGCGGCGCTGCCGACCTTCTCGCCGACCTCGAGCCAAGGGAGCAGGCGATCGTGGGCCCAGGCGACGGAATCGAGGATCTCGAGCTTGCCGAGGCACTCGGCGTTGTACTCGTCGAGCACGCCCTCGCCGGGGTCGGCGATTGAGCCGGTGCAGGAGGCGGCGTCGATCACGATCGGGAGGGCGCCGGCGCCGCTCCAGAGCCAGAGCTTCTCGACCATCTCGTTGGCCTTGTGACGGTGCGCCGCGCCGAACCCCTTCGAGCTCCAGGGCAGGCCGCAGCAGCTACCGACCACGTCCTCGGGGATCCAGACGGGAAGGCCGGCGCGGGCGGAGACGTCGACCAGGGCCTGGACCACGGTCGGGCCGGCGCCCGCGGTGCCGAAGATGCGGTTGGTGCAGGAGGGGACGTAGACCGCGGCGGCGCCGGTGTGGATCGTCCCCGGCAGTGTGCGCGGGGCCGGCGGCGGCAGCGCCTTGCCGCGCTCGGTTCGGTGCGCCAGCGGGCCGAGGCGGAGGCCAGCGCGGCTGGCACCCTCGACCGTGCCCCAGCGCTTCGCGGTCCCGAGCGCCACCCGTTCGGCCCGCTCCGTGTGTCTCGCCTTGCGCATTTCCTTTATGAGGAGGCCGGTGTCGATCCCGACCGGGCAGGCGAGCTGGCAGGAGCCGTCGGCGGCGCAGGTCTCCATCGCCTCGTACTCGAACTCCTCCAGCAGCGCCTTCTGCACCGGCGAGCCGGCGGGCTGGCGGGCCATCTCACGCCGCAGCACGATCCGCTGCCGCGGCGTCGTGGTCAGGTTGCGGCTCGGGCAGACCGGCTCGCAGAAGCCGCACTCGACGCAGGTGGTAGCCGACTCCTCGATCGCCGGGGTCGTCTTCAGGTTGCGCAAGTGGACGCCGGGGTCGCGGTTGAGGACGACGCCGGGGTTGAGCACGCCGTCGGGGTCGGCCAGCCGCTTCACCCGCCACATCAGCTCGGTCGCCTTCTCCCCCCACTCGCGCTCTACATAAGGGGCCATGTTGATTCCGGTCCCGTGCTCGGCCTTGAGCGAGCCGTCGTACTTGTCGACGATCAGCTCGACCAGGCCGGACATGAAGGCCTCGTAGCGCTCGAGGTCCTCCGGCTTGGCGAAGTCCGGAGTCAGCATGAAGTGCAGGTTCCCGGCCGAGGCGTGGCCGGCGACGCCGGGCAGGAAGCCGTGCGCGCCGAGCAGCGCCTGCAGGTCGCGGGCGCCCTCCGCGATCCGCTCCGGCGGCACGCAGACGTCCTCGACGATCAGCGCCGTGCCCGGCAGCCGGATCCGCCCGACCAGCCCGTGCAGGCCCTCGCGCACGCGCCAGGCCAGCTCGATCCCCTCGGCCTCGCGGGTGAACTCGATCGGCCGGATCGTCTCGCGCGCGGCGAAGATCTCGCCGGCCCTGGCGACGTACTCGTCGAGCCCTGCGTCGTCGTCAGCCCCGAACTCGACCAGCAGCACCGCCGACTCGGGCGGCAGCTCTTTCCACTCCTCGGGGGCGCCGACCATGTTCCAGGCGGCGGTGATCAGGGCTGGGGCGACCATCAGCTCGACCGCGCTGGCGCCGAGCTCGACCAGCTCGGTGACCGGGTCGATCGCCTGGTCGATGTCGGGGAAGTGGACCCAGGCGGTGGTGGTGCGGGCCGGCAGCGGGACCGTCTCGAAGACCGCCTCGGCGACGAAGGCGAGCGTGCCCTCCGAGCCGATCACGAGACGGCGGAAGATCTCCAGCGGCTCCTCGGCGTCGAGAAAGGCGCAGAGCCGGTAGCCGGTCGTGTTCTTGATCGCGAACTTGCGGCGGATCCGCTCGCTCAGCTCCGCGTCGGCGCGGATCTCGTCGCGGATCGCCGCCAGGCCGGCAGCCAGCTCCGGCTCGGCCGCGGCAAACTTCTCGGCGGCGCCCGGGGCGGTGGTGTCGATCACCGTCCCCGAGGGCAGGACGAAGGTCATCGCGCTGACCGTCGAGTAGGAGTCCCTGGTCGTGCCGCAGCGCATCCCGCCCGAGTTGTTGGCGACGACCCCGCCGACGCAGGCGATGTCGGTGCTGGCCGGGTCGGGCCCGAGCTTGCGCCCGTAGGGGGCGAGCACGCGGTTGGCGTGGCCGAGCACGGTGCCGGGCTTGACCCGGGCGGTGGCGGCCTCGATCTCGGCGCCGCCCTCGCGCGGCGCGCCCGGCTCGACCGCGACGCCGCCGAAGTGGCGGCGCACGTCGACCAGGATGCCGTCGCCCTGGCCCTGGCCGTTGAGGCTGGTGCCGCCGGCGCGGAAGGTGACCGGGATCCCCTGCTCCCGGCCGAAGCGGAGGACCTTGGCGACGTCCTCGGCATCGCGGGCGACCACCACCGCCTGCGGGAAGAGCCGGTAGGGGCTGGCATCGGAGGCGTACCTGACGAGGTCGCCGGCCTTGGCGAGCACCCGGTCGGCACCGAGCAGCGCCTCGAGTTCGCCGCGCAGCGGCTGCGCGACCCCGGCGGCGACAGCGTCCGGGGCGCGGTCCGGCGCCGGCTCCTCCACCAGCGGGGCGAGCGACTGCGGGCTGCGCTCCAGCAGGGCCATCCGGTCTCCCTAGAAGAGAGCCATTCCCGGCGTCACCGGGACTTCGACCAGCTCCGGCTGCGAAGAGGCGAGGGCGCTCGCGAGGGCGCCGGCGACACCGTCGCGGTCGGCCGCCCGGTGGGCCTTGATCCCGTAGCCCTCGGCGACAGCGGCGACGTCCAGCTTCGGCAGGTCGAGGCCGGGCGCGCCGGAGACCCCCTCGGCTTCGGCGAACCACTTGAGGATCCCGTACTCCTGGTTCTGGAGGACGAGGAAGGTGACCGGGGTCTTGTAGGCGACGGCGCTCCAGAAGGCGCTGACCGCATACTGGGCCGAGCCCTCGCCGAGCACGCAGACGACCGGGCGATCGGGCTGGGCGAGCTGCACCCCGACCGAGGCGGCGAGGCCGAAGCCGAGGCCGCCGCCGGCGGCGAAGTAGTAGCTGCCCGGCTTCGAGATCCGCAGCTGGTTGCGCAGCGCCAGGGTGCTGGTCGGCGACTCGAGCACGACGATCCCGTCCTCGGGCAGGACTTCGCCGAGCGCGGTGTGGACGGTCGAGGGGCTGAGCGGGTCGGTCGGCGGGATTTCCTGCGGCTGCTGGTTCGGCTCGGGAACCGAACGACTGGACTCCGGCACCGCCGCCAGCAGCGCCTCCAGGGTGAGCTTGACGTCGGCGACGATCGCGTCGCCCATCGGCGCCCGCACCGCCTCGTCGGGATCGCTGGTAATCGCGACCAGCTTCGCGTTCTCCGGCAGTAGCCGGCCCGGGATGTGCGGGTAATAGGGGAAGACCGAGCTGCCGACGACGACGATCAGGTCGTGCTCCTCCAGGGTCAGCGCGACGGGGCCGATCGCGGGCGGCAGCACACCGCGGAAGTTGGGATGGCTCTCGGGAAAACCGAGCCGGTTGCCGCCGGTCGCGGGCGAGGCCCAGACCGGCAGGCGCTGGCGCTCGGCGAGGGCGATGCCGAGGTCCCAGGCACCGCTGGCGTCGATGTCGGGGCCGGCAACGAGGACCGGGTTGGTGGCGGCGTCGAGCTGCTCGGCGAGGGCGCGCACCGCCTCCGGGTTAGCGGTCGCGCGGCCGTCGACCTTGCGGTCGATCGCGGCCTGGGCGTCGTCGGGGTCGACCTCTACGCCCCAGTCGTCCATCGGCAGCGAGACGAAGACGGGGCCGCGCGGGGCGAGCCCGGCTAGGTGGGCGCCGTGGGCGAGGGCGAGCGGCACGTCCTCGGCCCGGGGCGGCTCGTAGGACCACTTGACCAGCGGGTGCGGCATCCGGGTCGCGTCGCGGTTGGTCAGGTTCGCCTGCAGGGTGATCTGGGCGCGGGTCTGCTGGCCGGCGGTGATCAGCAGCGGCGAGTGGTTGGCCTGGGCATTGAAGATCGCCCCCATCGCGTTGCCGACGCCGGGCGCGGTGTGGAGGTTGACGACGGTGGTCTTGCCGGAGGCCTGGGCGTAGCCGTCGGCCATCCCGACCACGACCGCCTCCTGCAGACCCAGCACGTACCGGAAGTCGGAGGGGAAGTCGGCGAGCATCGGCAGCTCGGTCGAGCCGGGGTTGCCGAACATCGTCGTCATCCCGTGGGCGCGGAAGAGGTCGAAGGTCGCGTCGCGAACGGTCGGCATGGTCAAGAACCCTATCCGCCCGGATTCAAGCTGGGCTTGGGTGTGTCGATAGGCGGAGGAATGAGGGATCGCACCTTCACTCTCAGCCACCACCTCGAGCGCATCGGCCTGGCGCTGGCGCTCGCCTGTGCGGCACTGCTCTGCGTGGTCGCGGTCGCCTCGGCGGCGCCCGGCACGGAACCGACCCGGCTCGTCTACGCGACCGGCAAGATCGTGCCGATCCCGGCCTCGATCCCGCACGAAGAGGGCGACATGGTCGACCGCCGAATCATTCCCGACCTGCGCTGGATCGCCCAGCGCTACCCCATATATGTGACCGACGGCTACAGCGGGCCGCTGCCGAACGGCGAGCACGTCGGCTGCGACGAATGCCACGTCAAGGGCTCCGATCACTACAACGGGCTCGCGGTCGACCTGGTGCCGGTCGGCGCCGGGACCAAATGCGACGCTAGCTGGGCCTCGATCACCCGCCTCGCGCTCTGGGCCGAGGCGGTCCAGAGCCTGCCCTCTCCCCCCTTCCGCTGGGTTGGCTACGACGGCGACGCCGGCCACGGCTGCGGCCACCACCTGCACCTCTCCTGGAACCACGCCCCCGCGGCCCAGTTCGAACTGGCCGAGTGGGTCGAAGTCTTCCCGATCGCCGCCAACGAAGCGACCGGCGTGCCGCGGACCAAGGCCTCCCCCGCCCCGAAGCCGCCGCCCGGCCCGCGCGGCGGCATCTCGATGGTCCGCACCGGCGGCCTCGGGCCCCGCGGCGTCGGCGACTGATCGCGCGTCCGTAGGATTCGCGGCGATGTGGACTCGGATCGCGATCGCCTGCGCCGCTGTGGTGCTGCTCGTCCTCGCCGGCTGTGGGCGGGAGGATCCGTCGACGCCGGTCGCCTGCCTCGAGGGGCAGGACCTCTACCTGGCGGCGCTGAAGAAGGCGCCGGGCGAGGTGAAGCTGGCCGGGGAGGCGCCGATCAGCGAGTGCCTGGCGGAGAACCAGTCGGGCGGCGACCTGGCCCGGGTCGGGGAAGCGATGATCGAGACCGCGACCCTGCTCAACGGCGAAGCCAGGGGCGTGCCGGACGGCCCGGCGGCGCTGCGGCTCGGCTACCTGGTCGGGGCCGCCAAACGCGGCGCCGAGGAGACCGAAGGCATCCACTCCGACCTGATCCGCCGCCTCACCGTCGCCGCCCGCTACAGCGGCGAGGGTCCGCTCCCGCCGGCCTTCGTCAGCGCCTACCGCGAAGGTTTCGACGCCGGCCGGGCCGGGGGTTAGGGCGCGCCGACGATCACGAGGCGGCCGTCGGCGAGGCGGTAGGCGGTCCCGACCGGTTGGCCTTTGCCGCTGGCCTGCCTGCCGTCGCCGGGGTCGGGCAGGACCCGGACCTTCGCCTCGGTCGCACCAGTGCGGCGCTTGACCAGGCCGCTGTCGGGATCGACGGTGAGGGTGAGGCCGGCGATCAGGAAGGCGACGGCGAGGACGATGCCGATGTCGAAGAGGTTGACGAGTCCGTCGAGCGGGTCGCCGGCGTTGTCCTCGATGCGGCCGTGACGGCCGAGCCCGATCCGGCTCACCGGGCGACCCCCCGCTCGAGCGCGCTCAGGTCCTCGGTGTACATCCGGGTGCGGGCCAGGGTGAGGGCGAAGGCGACGGTGCCAACCAGTAGGCCGACCACGGTGGCGCCGAAGGCGTCGCGCAGGTTGTCGGCGAGCTGCGCGACGTCGCCGCGGCCGAGCGCGGCCAGGCCCGGAGCCAGCGGGATCAGCGTCCCCATCAGGCCCAGCGCCGGGCCGGCGCGGACCAGCAGGCGGGTGCGGTCGAGGCGGCGCTGGACCGCGAGCTCGTAGCGGGTCAGGGCGGTCTCGGCGGCGGCGGCGCGGTCGGCGCCGGGCGTCGTCGCGATCTCGGTCAGCGCCGTGGCGGCGATCGCGCCGGGGGCGCTCTGGGCGTAGTAAGCGGCGTGCTGGGGATCGGCGACCGCGCGCGCGGTCAGCTCGCCGAGGTCGACGTGGCGGGCGCGGACCCGGCGGCGCCAGGACTCGGCGGCGAAGCGGCCGACCTCGAGCGCGCAGAAGAGCAACGCCAGGATCGCCGCGATCAGGACCGGGACCTGCAGCGCGGTGGCGATCTCTGCGAGGCCGTCGCCGAGATCGATCGCCGCCCGGTTCACGCCGGCACCCCGCCCAGCGCCCAGGGCCGGCGGCGCTCGAGCCAGACCCCGGCGAGGGCGGCGAGTAGCGCCCCGGCACCGACCGCGATCGCGACCCCGGGGTCGGGCTCCGGCTCTGCCGCGGAGCGCACGCCCGGAGCCCCGGCGCCGGACTCGCCGCCAGTGCTGCCGACCAGGAGTCCGGTCACCGTGCCGGCCGCGCTGCCGCCACCGCGACCGCTGCCGTCGCCAGGGGAAGCGGCCGCCACGCTCGGGGTTTCCTCGCCGCTCTGCGGACTCGTCGCCAGGCCGCTCGCGCTCGCCTCTTCCTCCGCATAAGTTCCGCCCGGCTGCTCGCGGTTCGCGCCGCGGCGCGTCTCGCTGCGGTCGACCGGGTCGTTGCTGCGCAGCACCCGCGCGCCGCCCGCCGTCCTGCCCCGGCTCTGCGGCTTGGGACGGCTGAACAGGCGGGCCCCGCGGCCGCCGCCGCCGGCGATCACGCCGCTGCCCTCGCTCGCGGGCGGAGCGGTCTCCGGCTGCGCCCGCGGCGGCGCTGGGATCGGCCAGTGCACGCCGGCGAAGGCCGGGGTGACGTAGGCGGTCATCCAGATGCCGAAGCTGTCGACATCGCGCTTCCAGAGAATGTGGCCGTCGGGCGCCTGCAGCGATTCCATGAAGCCGAGCGGTTCGGTTCCCGCCGCGGTGCGCCAGCTTTCCGGGTTCTGCCCCGCCGCCCAGATCGCCTGCGCCGCCCAGGCGGTCGAGGCCACATTCGATTCCGGGTTGCCGGGCCGGGCCGGAAGGCCGCCGTCCGGGTTCTGCGCCCGGCGCAGGTAGTCGAGACCGGCCTCGGCCGCCTCCCCCTCCCCGCGCCCGGCGGCGGCGAGCGCCTGGATCGCGGCGCCGGTCATGTCGACTTCGTCGATGCTGCTGGTCACGTCCCAGTGCCAGCCGCCGCTCTCGTGCTGGGCGGCTTCGATCCAGTCGGCGGCCGCCTGGATCCGGTCCTGGGCGGCGGGCTCCTGGATCGGCGCTAGGGCAAAGATCGCGAAGATCGTGTCGTTGACCCCGGGCAGCCCGCCGGGCTTGTGCGGGAACGCCCCGTCCTCGTCCGCCCGGGCGACCAGCTCAGCGACCAGGTCGACGCCGCCGAAGTCGTGCGGCGAGCTGCCGGAGGCATTGACGACCATCAGTTCGCGCTCCAGCGTCGTCGTGCAGGCGAGCGGCGCGCACTCGCCTTCGGCGACCGCCTGCTGGTAGTGGCTGGTGAGGTAGCTGTGGACGTCGACACCGCCGGGCCGCTTCTGGTCCTGGGGGTTGATCCCGGCGGCGGCCAGGGCCAGCGCCACCCAGGCGCTGAACATCGAGTCCGAGCCGCCCCCGGCAGTGCCGGCGAAACCGCCGTCGCCGCCCTGCACGTCCTGCAGGTAGCGGACGGTGCGATCCAGCGCCGCCTGGTTGCCGGCGTTGGGAGCGCTCGCCGCCGACGCCACGCCGGCTACCAGCAGCGCGCCCAGCGCCAGGAGTGCGAGCAGGCGACGCATCGACTAGGCCGGCACCTGGACCTGGCCGAGCGGCACGGTCGTGCCGGCGCCGAGCGCGTCAACCACGGTCAGCCGCAGCCGGTAGGCGGCCGCGGCCGGGAGTCGCACGGTCGCCGCGGTGCCGGCGCGGCCGCTCGCCCGGGTCACCCAGCCGCCGCCCTTGCGACCGAGGGTGCGCGAGGCGATCGTCCACTTCGCGACCCCGGCGCCGGGGTCGAGCAGCTTCCAGCTCACTCCGACCAGCCCCTGCGCGAGGCGGTCGCGGTCGAGCCTCGGCCGCTGCAATCGGATCGGCCCAGGCGAGGGCACGGACGGCCCGGCGGTCGACGAGGACGAGCCGCCCTTGCTCTCGCCGCCGGCTCCGCCCGCACCGCCACCATCGCCGGAGGACGGCCCCCCGCTTGGCGGGTTCCCCCCGGGCGGATCCTCGCCTTTGGGTTCTTCCCCGCCTGGTCCTTCTCCCGGTCCTTCCTTCTCGTCGACTTCGCCGGGGACCGGGGGCGGCGGCGTCCGCACCTGGTCGTCGGCCGGCGGCGGCCCGCAGTCGCTCGCCGGCGGCTGCGGCACGCAGACGTCGAGCCGGTTGGAGCGGACCGCGACTTCGATCCCAGCGACAACATCGGTCGCCTTGATCCGGTGCCAGCCGGGCGTGGTGAAGGTGATGCTGGCTTTCCCGTCGGCGCCGCTGACGACGGTGTCCAGGCTCGCCGTGTCGACTTTCTGGAAGCCCTGGCCGTTGGTGGTGACCGGCGCCACCTCGGCCCCTTCGTAGGGATTGTTGGTGCGGACCGGCGACGCCGGCGGTACCCCCTCGTTGTAGCCCTCCCAGGTCCCGACCTCGAGCTCGAAGGGCTGGTTCAGGGTCGCGGTCGCGGTCAGCGGCTCGGTCCCACCGGTGTAGCCGGCGGGATAGAGCGCCAGGCGCTCGCGCCCGTCGAAAGCGTCGTAGACCCAGAGCACCTCGTCGCCGCCGCCGAGCGGGTACTGGCAGCCGCCGACGTCGGTGAAGACGTTGTTGACGAGGACCCCCCAGTGCTCGTTTTTGGCTTCGTTCTCCGCGTCCGTCGCCCAGCGTTTGAGGAAATAGTCTTCGTACTGGTTGAACCAGCGGCCGTCGAAGTCCTGGCCGATGATCCGCATCGCGTCGGCAGCAGCCGAGGTCGGGACGACGCCGGGGACTTTGTTCTGGGGAACGTTGACGTTGATCCCGTTACAGCGCCGCCATTTCGTGTCGGAGGCGGCCCTGACGTAGTGGACATCGGAGCTGATCGGCCCCTCGAAAAGGGTTTCGGTCTTGCCCTCGATCCGGACCCGGACCTCGGTCGGCGCGGCCGCGGCGAGTGGTGCAAGGAGGGCTAGGGAGAGAACGGCGGCGACGGTGGTCGCGAGTGCGCTGCGCATGTCTTGACCCCTTTCCACGAGGGCGATCGACGTGAACGGATCGGAGGGAGGTCTCCTGGCTCCCGAGCCTTCCCGTCGCGCCTTCCCGGCCTCTCGGCCAGTGGCTGCCGCGTGGCGTGCGGCGGGCTTCTCGCTCGGTCACAGTGGCGGGACCGCGCCGGATTCGCACCGGACTTCCCTGTCCACCGATCCTCTGGTGGCGGCCAGTGTAGCCGACCCCCCAAGGGCCGCCGCCAGGGGCGGCCCTTGGGTCGGCAGGGGCTATTCGGCCTTGAGGTAGATCGTGTCGCCGACTTTGATCTGGGTGCTGCGTTTGGCCAGGACCTGGGCCGCGCCGTCGATCGAGACTTTCCATTTTTCGGCGGGGACGGCCGGGTAGCCGTTGACCTGGGTGATCGCGCCTTCGCCGCTGGCCGGGAGGAAGCCGGTGACGCAGCCGCTCGGCGTGGTCCCGGCGACCGCGGCATTGAGCACTGCCGCCAGCGTGGTCGTGGTCGCTTTCGGGGCAAACGAGACCATGCAGACCTTCAGCGCCGAGACGCCGTCGTCGACGACGAGGCCGAGCTGCGCGGTTTCGGATTCACCGGTGGCGAACTGGGTCACGCCCTTCCACTGCGGCCCGCTTTTCGGCGCCGGCGGGGCGGCGGTGAAGCCGCCGCTGCCGAGGGCGCGGACGGCGTCCTGGGTCGCGTAGAGGTTGGCGGTGCTACCCGAGGTCGGGTAGCGGAACGCCCCGCTCCCCAGCTGCTGGGAGATGAGGAAGTTGAGCGGGGTGTTGAATTTCGGCCCCGAGCCGGTGAATTCGGCCCCCTGCGGGTCGATCCCGCAGGCTTTGAGCCCGTCGACCGCCCAGGCGCTGGAGTTGGTGTTGGCGCCGAATTCCGATTCGAAGGCGCCGCTGGCCGGGACGAAGATCGAGGCCAGGTAGTTCTTCGCGGCGACCACCGCGGCGTCGGTGTTGGGCACGCCGGCGCTGCACAGCGCCGCCATCGCCGCCCCGGCCATGTCCGGTTCGGAGGGTTTGGCCAGCGCCGCTTCGTTGCCGGCGGCGATTTCCCAGGTCCAGCCGCCGTCGGTGTGCTGGTTGGCCTTGATCGCCGTCACCGCCAGGTCGAGCACGGCCTGGGGGACGCGCTGGACGCCGCCGGTCGTCTTCGCCCCGGCCAGCGCGAGCACGCCGAAGCTGGTCGCGTTGAAGGTCGAGCCGAAGTAGCCCGGGGTCAACGGCTGGTAGTAGGAGAGGATCTTGGCGATCAGGTTCTGGCGTTTTGCCAACCGGGCCGGATCGATCCCGGCGGCGTAGGCGAGCAGGGCTCCGCGCTCGTAGTCCGTCGCGGTCGCCCCCACTCCCGGCCAGGCGAAGGCGCCGACTTCTCCTTCGTACCAGCTGCGCGCGTCGGTGTTTTCTTTGCCGCCTTTGTTGACGTCGGCGGGGGCGACTTTGTTGGCGGCGAAGGCGGTCAGCGCCCAGTCGCCGCCGAACCCGGGGATCGCCCCGGTGGTGGTGTTCTGCAGGCCTTTGACGTAGGTCATGCCTTTGCTGGCGGCGCTGGTGATTTCTTCGGAGGTCGCGGTCGCCGAAGCTACGGCGGGCAACGACAGAGCGATGAGCGCGGTGGCGCAGAACGCCAACCGGCAGGTCAGGTAACGCATTAGAGGGAACTCCTTCCGTCCGTTCGCGAAACAGGGGTTCGTTATGTGTGCGTCAGGCGGAGAGCATTCGGACTCGGGCCGTGGCCCATCACCGTTGCGCGTCAGTCCCGGATTCGCACCGGGTTCCCTCACCGCCTGACCGGGTCAACTTAGACCACCGCAGCGGCGGAGAAAGGGGCCGGCCGGCGGGGCTCCGCTAGATTGCCCGGCCCAAAGACAATCCACCGGATCGGTGGACGGGGAAGCCGGTGCAAGTCCGGCGCGGGCCCGCCACTGTGACCGAGAGGACTCGCCGCACGCACATCGTGCAGTCACTGGCTTCGGCTGGGAAGGCGCGGCGAGAGAGCTCGGAAGCCAGGAGACCTCCCTCCGATCCCTCCACCAGCCCTCGAGGAAAGGGGTCCAAGGATGCGAGCAGTCTCCTTACGACGTACCTTCGCGCTCTGCGCGGCAGTTCTCTCCCTCGGCCTGCTCCCGGCCAGTGCCGGCGCGACGTCGAGCCAGCCCGAAATCGACGCGGCGGTCGCGAAAGCGGTCGACTACCTGCGCGCCGAACAGGACATCGCCACCGGGGCCGTCCCCGGCTTCGGCGGCGACTGGTCGGCGACCGCCCTGGCCGCGGCCGGGGTCAGTTCCGCCGACGTCCACGGCCCGGGCGGCGGCGACCCGAGCCTGCGCGACTACCTGCTCGGCGAATACACCGAACCGAGCTGGGCCGAAGACCCGCCCGCCGGGACCGCGGTCGACTACGCGCGCGCGGTGCTGGTCGCGCACGCGGCCGGGCTCGACCCGGCGCGGCTCTCCGCCAGCTCCAACCAGCCGGCCCAGCTGGCCGGGAAATGGAACCAGGCGATCGGCAGCTTCGGCGAAGCGAGCACCAACAACACCGTGTTCGGGCTGCTGGCGATGCGGACCGCCGGCCTGCCGGACTGGGCGCTCGACCCCGTCGTCTCCTTCCTGCGCCGCAACCAGCACGACGACGGGGGCTGGAACTTCCCGGCCGCGCTGACCCCGGTCGCGCAGGCGGAAACGAGCGATCCGGAAATGACCGGCGCCGCGGTCGCGGCGCTCTGCGAAGCCGGGCTGCCGGCCTACGACCCCGGCGTCGCCGCCGGCCTCGGCTTCCTGCGCGGGCTGCTGGTCGACGCGACCGGGGCGATCGCCTATGTCTGGGGCGACAACGCCGACACCACCGCCTGGGTGGTCAGCGGCCTCAACGCCTGCGGGATCGACCCGCAGTCGGCGGCCTGGACCACGCCCTCGGGCAAGACCCCGGTCGACTTCCTGCTCTCGCTGCAGGTCCAGTCCGGCGCCGGTGAAGGCGGCTTCGAGTACCAGTCCGGCTTCGGCGCCAGCGTCTACACGACCCAGGACGCGCTGCGGGCGCTGGCCGGCGCGGCCTTCACCGCGGCGCCGCCGCAGCCGCTCGGCGCCGGTCTGCCGCGGCTGCTGCCGCCGCCGGTGGTGGCGGCCGGTACGCCGGTCCCGCACACGATCGCGATCGGCCACGGCAGCGGCAACGTCCGCCTCTGCAAGGCGTTCGCCCCGGCCGGAGCGACGCTGCCGGAGGTGCTCGCGGCGGCCGAAGCCGCCTCCAGCCCGAGCGGCTGCGTGCGCTCGCACGAGGTCGAGGGCGGCGAGGTCGTCGCGATCAACGGCATCGCGCCGGAGAACGCGGACCAGGCCTGGCTGCTACGGCTCGACCGGGGTGCCGAGGCGGTGGCCGGCGAGCAGGTGGTCGGGTTCGGCGACCTCGTCGCCCTGCGGCTCGGCGCCAGCCCCAGCACCCAGCAGGGTCCGGCCGGACCCGAAGGCGCTCCGGGGCAGCCCGGCGCGCCCGGTCCCGAGGGAGCACCCGGACAGCCGGGCTCAGCCGGGCCCAGCGGAGCGACCGGCCACCCCGGTCCGTCTGGACCCCAGGGCGCGACCGGCAAGACCGGGCCGCGCGGGCGGCCCGGCCGCAACGCCGAGCTCGCCTGCAAGCAGCGCCAGCGCCGCGCGGGTAAGCCGGCAATCCGCTGCGCCGTGAAGCAGCAGCGCCAGGGCAAGCAGGCCCAGCGCTAGCGAAAAGGCATCGCTCCTCGCCCGGGCGGCGGGGGGCGATGCCGCCTACTCCGCTGAGACCGGGCGCTGCTCCAGGCCGAGCTCGGCGCGGGCCTTCTGGGCGAGCTTGACGGTCGCCTTGCGCAGGCCGGCGGGCTCGTCGATCGGCTCGTCGTAGTCGACCCGGACCTCGGCCTCACCGGCGGGCGTCTGCACGACGAGGTCGAGGCCGGTGCGGTCGGCGTCGACGCAGCGGGCCGCGGACGCCTCGGGCTGGCCGCCGAGCGCCTGCGCCATCTCCAGCAGGGCGTCGTCGTGGTCCTCGTTGAGGTGGGTGATGGCGCGCTCGGCGCCTTCGCTGACGGGGTCTCCTTGCTTCAACTCTCGGTCCTCTCTCGGTTGTTGCTCCGGGGCTGGCCCGGCATCCTCGCAGCCCGGCTCAGCGGCGGGCGTAGCGTTCGATCACCAGCTGCTCGGTCACCGGCATCGCGATCTCTTCGCGGACCGGGGCGCGCAGCACCCGCCCGGCCAGGGCTTCGTGGTCGGCCTCGAGCCAGGCCGGCACCCGGCCGAGGTCTTCCGCCGCTTCGTGGGCCAGCGGCGCCACCGGCGCGCCCGGCGCGATCTGCACCCTGGCGCCGTCGCCGACAGCGGCCGAGGGGATGTCGAGCCGCCTGCCGTCGACCAGCACGTGCCCGTGGGCGACGAACTGGCGCGCCTGGCGCCGCGTCGCCGCCAGCCCCAGCCGGAAGACGACGTTGTCGAGCCGCCGCTCGAGCAGCTGCAGCAGCGCCTCGCCGGCGGTCGTCGCACGGTTGCGGCGCGCTTTCCCGATCAGCCGCCGCATCTGCTTCTCGCGCACGCCGTAGGCGATTTTCAGCTTCTGGGACTCGCGCAGCTGCATCCCGTAGACGCTCGGGGCGCGCCGGCGGGCGCGGCCGTGCTGACCGGGCGGCGCCGCGCCGCGCCGCTCCAGCGCCGACTTGCCGCGCAGGGCGCGCTTGCCCTTGAGGTCGAGCGAGACGCCCTCGCGTCGTTCCAGCTTCTCCACCGGTCCCGTGTAGCGGCCCATTAGGGCACCCTAATACATCGGCCGAATTTGGGTTGGGAGGCGGCCGGCGCCGCCGGGTCAATACGCTCCCCGGACACGCGAACTTCGATGGAGGCATGACCTTGACTGAGCAGCTCTGGGGTGGCGAGACCACCAAGGCCGTCGACAACTTCCCCGTCTCCGGCGCGCCCGTGCCGGTTCCCGTGGTGCGCTGGCTGGGCCGGATCAAGGCCGCCGCGGCCGAGGTCAACGGGGCGCTGGGACTACTCGACGACGACCTCGCCGAGCGCATCGCCGAGGCCGGCAAGGCGGTCGGCTTCGGCGAGCACGACGACCAGTTCCCGGTCGACGTCTTCCAGACCGGCTCCGGCACCTCCTCGAACATGAACGCGAACGAGGTGATCGCCAACCTCGCCGGCACCAGCGCCCACCCCAACGACCACGTCAACATGGGCCAGTCCTCCAACGACGTCTTCCCCTCCGCCGTGCACCTGGCGGCGCTGGACGAGGTCACCCACGACCTGCTGCCGGCGATGGGCGCGCTGGAGGCGGCGCTGGAACAGAAGGCGGAGAAGTTCAGCGACGTGGTCAAGGCCGGTCGCACCCACCTGATGGACGCGGTCCCGGTCACCCTCGGCCAGGAGTTCGGCGGCTACGCGGCCCAGGTCCGGCTCGGGGTGCAGCGGGTCGAGGCGACTCTGCGCCGGGTCGGCCAGATCCCGCTCGGCGGCACCGCCACCGGCACCGGCCTCAACACCCACCCCGAGTTCGCCGCCAAGGTGCGCGAGCGGCTCGCCGCCGACACCGGGCTGGAGATCTCCGGTCCGCTCGACGCCTTCGAGGCGCAGGGCAACCGCGACTCCCTGGTCGAGCTCTCGGGCGCGCTCAAGGTCTACGCCGTCTCGCTCAACAAGATCGCTAACGACCTGGCGCTGATGGGCTCGGGCCCGCGCGCCGGCCTCGCCGAGCTGCGCCTGCCGGAGCTGCAGAAGGGCTCCTCGATCATGCCGGGCAAGGTCAACCCGGTGATCCCGGAGGTGGTGATCCAGGTCGCCGGCCAGGTGATCGGCAACGACACCGCGATCACCTTCGCCGGCAGCCAGGGCCAGTTCGAGCTCAACGTGCGGGTGCCGCTGATCGCCCGCAACCTGCTCGACTCGATCAAGCTGCTCGCCTCCGCCTCGCGCCTGCTCAACGAGAAATGCGTCGCCGGGGTCGAGGCCAACGAGGAGATGACGACCCGCCACGCCGAGTCGACCCTGGCGACGGCGACCGCGCTCAACCCCCACATCGGCTACGACCGCGCCGCCGACATCGTCAAGGCCGCCGCCGAGTCGGGCCGCTCGCTGCGCGAGGTCGCGCTCGAGCAGGGCGTCGAGACCAGCGTCCTCGAGGAGGCGCTGGACCATCGCCGCATGGCCCGCCCGCACGAGTAGCTAGACCGAAAGGTCGAGGAACCAGACGCCGTCGCGGAGGCTGCGCTCGCCGGGCTCGACCTCGAGCCGGTGGCCGAACATCGGGCCGTCGACGAGCAGGGTGTGGAACTCGCCGTTCTCGCCGGCGGCGTCGGCGCCGGCCGCCTCGACCTCGGCGACCAGGGCGGCGTCGATCGTCCGGCCCAGCAGCTCGGCCGGGAGCACGCCGTCGCGGACGGCGACGATCACCGCCTCGAAGCCGGCCGCGAGAACCGCGTCCATCAGCTCACGGCGGTCGCGCTGCCAGAGCGGTAGGCAGGCCTCGGCCCCGACCAGGCCGCAGACGCGCTCGACCCACTCGCGATGGTCCTCCATGTCGATGTCGCCGAAGACGCCGAGCCTGGGGCCGCCGGCGCCGATGCTCTCCCCCAGCACCCGCAGCAGCTCCGCTTCGTAGCCGCTCCAGGAGGCGGCGCCGAACTCGATCGGCAGCCCGACCGCCTCGGCCTGCGCGGCCAGCACCTCCCGGCTGAGGCCATGCGAACGCGAGCGCTCGCCGCCCTCGACCATCATCGAGACCAGCCGCCGCGGCTCGGCCCCGGCCTCGGCGGCCAGGTGCAGGGCGAAGGCCGAGTCCTTGCCGCCGCTCCAGGAGCAGAAGACCGGGACCCCGGCTAGGTCGTCGAGCGCGCGCACGGCGCGCAGACTATTAACGCGGGTCGTCGATCAGGAGCTCGACGTTGCGGTCGTCGGCCTGGCCTTCGCCGAGCGGGGCACCGGACTGGAGGTCGTTGAAGGACATCGTCCGCGCTGCCGAGGCGAGGTCGTTGAAGTCCATCGCGGAGGCCGCCGTCCCCGGCGCGGGCGCGACCGACTGGCCGACCTGGTCGAGGATCGTGCCGAAGATCGAGAGCGTGCCGTCGTGGTTGTCGAAGACCTCGAGCAGGCGGCTCTGCTGCGGCCAGTCGGCCTCGGCCGCGACGCGGATGCTCCAGAAGCCGCCCGGCCCGCCCGGGTTCGGGAAGGCGTTGACGAGGTTGTCGTGGGAGTGGCCGGCGACCCAGGCGATCGCGTTGGGGAATTCGTGCAGGAGGTTGACGGCGTCGGCCTGCAGGTGGATCGGCGACGAGTTGCGCGGGTCGAGGTCGCAGCCGGGGTTGATGTCATGCCCGTGCGAGTCGGGCAGCAGGCAGAGCGGCGCCAGCTCGTCCGGCGCGTCGGCGGTGAGGCTCTCGGGCGCGTGGTGGCTGAACAGGATCACCAGCTCGTCCGCGGCGGTCGCGGCTTCGAGCTGCCCGCGCAGCCATTTGAACTGGGGGTCGTCGATGTTCCCGTCCGAGGTCGATTTCCCGGTCGGGGTGAGGATCGTGCCCGCCTCGGCGACGGTGTCGACGGCGATGAAGCGCATCCCCGGGGTCGGGCTCCAGGCGTAGTAGCCGGCGGCGCCTTTGGAGGCCGTCTCCTGGGCCGCGTCGATCAGGTCGAAGCCGTGGCCGTCGGCCTGGCTGCCGCCTTTG
Source organism: Solirubrobacterales bacterium (assembly GCA_036276995.1). Classification (GTDB taxonomy): domain Bacteria; phylum Actinomycetota; class Thermoleophilia; order Solirubrobacterales; family 70-9; genus VAYN01. The sequence continues at coordinate 1,251 of DASUNU010000179.1, read as the reverse complement.
AAGATGTCCTTGTACTGGCGCTTGGAGACGAAGCGCCGCTGCGGGTCGCCGGGGACGACGATCGTGTTCTGCGGGCTGGTCAGCAGCGAGGCCAGCAGGTTCGCCGGGTTGAACAGGGAGCCGAGCAGAGCCGCCAGGTTTTCCGGGTTGGAGACCGGGCCGATCGGCTTCAGGCAGCCGGTCGCGACCTGCTCGAAGGCGGCGTTGGCGGCCGCGTTGCCCTGGACCAGGGCGTCGTGGTTGCCGAAGGCGACGTAGGAGGGCACGCCGATCCCGCTCGCCGTGAACGCCTGCTGCGCCCGGTCCATCAGGCCCGGGTATTTGGGCCAGGCCGAGTGCGGCCCTTTCGGCAAGTCGGGGTCGTAGAACTCCGGGTAGGTCCCCTCGATGTAGTCGTCGTAGTCCTGGACGCCGGTGTAGCGGGCGGCCTCGGCGGCCCCCGGCACGAACAGGTTCGGGCAGAGGATGTGCGAGTAGGTCGCTTTGTTGACGCCGCTGTTCGGGTTCAGCGCCCCACCCTCGAGCAGCGTCCGCACCCAGAGCGTCTCGTTGAGCTGCTGGCTGTCGGCCGAGTCGCCGGTGTTGATCGTGAAGTCCATGCCGCGGTGGCCGCCGCCGCCATCGGCGACCGGGCTCGCCCCGACGAACTGGTTCATCTGGCGGATCATCGCCTCGCTGATCTGCGGCTCCAGCGCCTCCCAGGGCCGCCAGGCGGCGCCGAAGGGGAGACCGAGCGGGGTCGAGAGCGGGTCGATCACCTCGAGCCGGGCCGGCGACTCCTCGTCGGCGAGCTGGAAGTCGGAGAGCTGGCCGAAGTAGACCAGTGAGCTGCGGGCGGCGGCGCGGCCGGGGGCACCTGCGGCGAGGTCTTCGCGCACGGTGTAGCCCTCGCCCGGGCCGAGCTGGAGGAAGCGGTAGGCACCGACGCCGGCCGGCACGATCCGCTGCTGCACGGTGGATTTGCCGACCGTGTCGGAGACCGCCGCCGCGGCCGCCGTCGCCATCACCGCCAGCACGGCCACAGCCGCGATCAACGCACCGAACCTCACACCCATCGCCCGTCGCCGCATCTCCCACCCCTTCTCGAGTTCACCCGACTGGAAGGGAGACCTTACCTAATTTTTAGTGAGGGGGTTCTTGGGGTATTCAGGGCGCGTGGCGCGGTCTTCAGCCCTGCAGGGTGATGAAGCGCTCCTCGGTCAGCTCCTGCACCGCGAAGGCCGGACCCTCGCGAGTGTTGCCGGAGTCCTT
>DASUNU010000178.1:0-19954 GCA_036276995.1 Solirubrobacterales bacterium | reverse complement strand
GAGATCGGCGAGGAGGCCTTCGTCGCCGCCGGCGCCCTCGTCACCAAGGACGTCCCCGCCCGCGCGGTCGTGATGGGCGCCCCCGCCCGGGTCGTCCGCGACGTCCCGGACGAGGACCTGCTCGAGCGCTGGCGCTAAAGCGGCCGGGCCGGGTTGCCGACGACGGTGGCGCCGGGGGCCACGTCCTTGGTCACCACGGCGCCCGCGCCCACGGTCGCGCCGGCGCCGATGCGGACGCCGCCGAGGATCGTCGCGCCGGAGCCGATCGAGGCGCCGCGCTCGACCACGGTTCGCAGCAGCTCCCAGTCAGCCTCACTCTGCAGTTGCCCCTCGCCGGTGGTTGCCCGCGGGCGCTTGTCGTTGACGAACATCACCCCGTGACCGACGAAGACCTCGTCCTCGATCGTCACCCCGTCGCAGATGAAGGTGTGGCTCTGGATCTTGCAGGCGGCGCCGATCGCGGCTCCGCGCTGGACCTCGACGAAGGTGCCGATCTGGCTGTTCGCCCCGACCTGGCAGCCGTAGAGGTTGGTGAAAGAGAAAACGCGGGCGCCAGGGCCAAACTCGACCTCGTCGATCAGGCGGTGCGGGGCGTCGTTGGCGGGGGCGCTGGCCATCGCTCTATAAACGGGATGTCCCGGCCGGACTTGCGCAAGGTGGCGCGCGCAAGCTTTTGCCTCCTCGCGCCGTTTGTCCTGCATGGCGGTACTGAGCAAGCCACTCGACCAGCTCGAGGCACCTTCGAGCCAACTCTGCGTGATCCTCGGCGCCGAGGCGCGCGACACGCAGCGGCGGATCGAGACCATCCTGGAAGCGAGCAGCGCCGCTACCGAGCTGCAGGTGGTCGAGGCGCTCGACGAGCTGGCCGCGCTGGAGCTCGACCCGAGCGCGATCGTGATCCTCGTCTGCGATGTCGACCGCCCGCGCGAGATGGCGACCCTGCGCCGCCTGCGCCGCGAGGTTCGCGGCCCGGCGATCGTTGCCGTCTCCCCCGTCGCCACCGCGACCGGCGTCCGCCGCGCCCTCGACGCCGGCGCTGACGCAATCGTCTTCGAGCCCTCGCTGGAGTCGACCCTGGCGGTCACGGTCAGCGCCGTCGGCTCTGCGCTCTCGGTGGTGCCGCGCAAGATGCGGGCCAGCGTCGAGCGCCCCGCCTTCTCCCACCGCGAGCGCCAGGTCCTCTCCTTCGTCTCCCAGGGCCTGACCAACGCCCAGATCGCCGACCAGCTCTTCCTCTCGGAGAGCACGATCAAGAGCCACCTCTCCTCCGCCTTCGCCAAGTTCGGCGTGCGCTCCCGGCGCGAGGCGGCCGCCCTCTTCCTCGAGCTCGAACAGAGCAGCGCCGGCCTGCCCGGCGACAGTCCAATCTCCCCCACTCCAAGCGAGGCAATCAAGTGAGCACTGCGACCGCGAGCAACCCAGTCCTGCCCCTGGCGGCCACCGAGGGCAACCGCGTGCCCTTCATCCGCCTCGACAGCGCCTTCCCCGAGCTCTTCGCCGAGCTGATGGAGACGGTCGAGCGGATCGCCCGCGACTCCGCCTTCACCCTCGGCCCCGAACTGGAGCGCTTCGAGGACGCCTTCGCCGAGTTCTGCGGCACCACCCACGCGGCCGGGGTCGGCTCCGGCACCGCCGCCCTCGAGATCGCCCTGCGCGCGCTCGGCATCGGCCCCGGCGACGAGGTGATCGTCCCCACCTACAGCTTCATCGCCACCGCCGAGGCTGTCAGCACGGTCGGCGCCACCCCGGTGATCGTCGACGTCGAGGAGGACACTGCCCTGCTCAGCGCCGAGATCGTCGAGGCGGCCCTGACCGAGCGCACCCGCGCCGTGATCCCGGTCCACCTGTTCGGCCGCCCCGTCGACATGGACCCGCTGCTGGCGCTCTGCCGCGAGCGTGGGATCGCCGTCATCGAGGACGCCTGTCAGGCTCACGGCGCGCTCTACAAAGGCCGCCCGGTCGGCTCGTTCGGCGACGCCGGCTGCTTCAGCTTCTACCCGACCAAGAACCTCGGCGGCTGGGGCGACGGCGGCGCGCTGGTCACCAGCGACCCCGATCTCGACCGCCGCGTGCGGCTGCTGCGCTCGCACGGCGAGGCGGTCCGCCACAACCACGAGCTGACCACCGGCACCCACCGCCTCGACACCCTGCAGGCGGCGATCCTCGAGGTCAAGCTGCGCCACCTGCCGGACTGGAACCAGCGCCGTCGCGACGCCGGCGCCAAGCTGGCCGCCGGTCTCGCCGGCAGCGGCGTTGAGGTGCCGACCCCGGCCGGGCCGGACAGCGACCACGTCTACCACCTCTTCGTCGTCCGCTCCCAGCAGCGCGACGAGCTGCGCAACCACCTCGACTCGCGCGGGATCGCCAGCGCGATCCACTACCCGACCCCGATCCACCTGCAGCCGGCCTACGCCGACCTCGGCCTCGGCCGCGGCGACCTGCCGACCGCGGAGCTGCTGGCCAGCGAGAACTGCTCGCTGCCGCTGTTCCCGGCGATCGAGGACTGGCAGATCGACGAGGTCGTCGCGGCGGTGACGGACTTTGAAGTCCCAGCAGATAACTGAGCCGCGCCCGCGCGGCGACCGCCGCGGCCCGCTGCGCGTCTGCATGGTCCACTACTCGGACTTCGTCGTCGACTCGCGGATCCAGCGGCAGGCGCGGGCGCTGGCCGAACGCGGCGATCGGGTCGACTGCGTCTGCCTCAACGACGCCGAGGAGATCGGCGTCGGCGAGGGCACGATCGCCCTGCACCGGGCCGCCGCCGGCAAGCCGCGCGGCGGCAAGCGCGCCTACCTCGAGGGCAACGCCCGCTTCCTCGCCGGCGCCGCCCGCAAGGTCAGCGCCCTCGATCGCCAGCAGCCCTTCGACCTGATCGAGGTCCACAACATGCCCGACGCGCTGGTCTTCACCGCGTTGCGGCCGAAGCTGCGCGGGACGCCGCTGATCCTCAACTTCCACGACACCTTCCCGGAGCTGTTCGCGACCCTCTTCAACCGTCCCCCCAATCACCCGTTGGTGCGGCTGATCCGGGCCGAGGAGCGGGTCAGCGCCGCGCTCGCCGACGGCCACGTCTTCGTCACCGCCGAGGCCCGGGACCTGCTGCGCGACCGCGGGGTCACCGCCGAGCGCACCCAGATCGTCATGAACACCCCGGACGAGCGCGTCTTCGGCGAGCGCCGGGTGCCGCTGAAGCCGCCCGCCGAGGGCACCCTGCGCGTCGTCTACCACGGCGGCCTGGCCGAGCGCTTCGGGGTCGAAGTGCTGGTCCGCGCGGTGGCGATGCTGCGCGGGCGCGGGGTCCCGGTCGAGCTCGACGTCTACGGCTCCGACGCCGAGGCGGCGCGCCAGCTCGCCGCGGTCGCCAGTCAGGTGGCACCGGAGGGCGTGCGGATCGCGCCGCGTCCGACGCCGGTCGAGGAGATCCCCGGCCGGCTCGCCCAGGCCCACCTCGGCGTCGTCCCCACCCTGCGCGACGACTTCACCGAGCTGCTGCTGCCGGTGAAGCTGCTCGAGTACGTGCACATGGGCCTGCCGGTGGTCGCCTCGCGGCTGCCGGTGATCGAGCGCTACTTCGGCGACGACGTGCTGCTGGCCGAGCCCGGCGACCCGGCCTCGATCGCGGCCGCGATCGAAGGTGTGCGGGCCGAGCCGGAGCTGGCCCGGATGCGGGCCGAGGCGGCCTCGACCCAGCTCGCCGAGATCGAGTGGCGGCGCCAGCGCGAGCAGTACCTGGAGCTGGTCGACGGCCTGGTCGAGCGCGCCCGGAGCAACTGATGGCGCGGCTGCTGCTGATCACGCCGGCTCGCGACGAGGCGGCGCATCTGGAGCGCACGATCGAGGCGGTGCTGGCGCAGCGCCGCCGTCCCGACCTCTGGCTGATCGCCGACGACGGCTCGACCGACGCCACCCCGGAGATCCTCGCCCGCTACGCCGGTATTGCTCCCTTCATGCAGGTCGTGCAGCCCCCGGCCCAGGCCAGCCGGCCGGGCGAGGACCGGCTCACGCTCGCAGCCGAGGCGCGCGCCTTCAACACCGCCCTGGCCAGTGTCGATCTCTCTGAATTCACCCACGTCGGCAAGCTCGACGCCGACGTCGAGCTGCCACCCGAGTACTTCGAGCGCCTGCTCGCCGCCTTCGACGCCGAGCCCGAGCTCGGCGTCGCCGGGGGCACCCTGCTGGAGCAGAATCGCGGCGGCGAGTGGCGGCCGACCAAGGTCCCCGCCTACCACGTGCGCGGCGCCCTCAAGCTCTACAGCCGCGAGTGCTTCGAGGCGATCGGCGGCATCGAGGAGCGGCTGGGCTGGGACACGATCGACGAGACCTACGCCCGCATGCACGGTTTCGTGACCCGCTCGCTACCCGAGCTCAGCGCCCGCCACCACCGCCCGGTCGCGACCCGCGGCGGCACCCTGCGCGGCCGTGCCCGCCACGGCCAGTGCGCCTACATCCTCCGCTACGGCGCCTGGTGGGTCGCCCTGCGCTCGTTCAAGGTCGCCTGCTCGCGCCCGTATCTACTCTCCGGCGTCGCCTTCTTCTACGGCTACCTGCGCTCGGCCCTGCGCCGCGAGGACCGGGTCGAGGACGAGCGGTACCGCCGTTTTGTCGCCCAGGAGCTGCGCAGCCGGGTGCGCCCGGGGCGGCTTATGAAGAATTTAAGTTCGGCCGGCACGGGGACGGCGAAAGTTCCAACGTTTTTCGCCCGTTCATAACCCGATGGCACTCGTCGAAATCGTCAGGCAACTGTGGCAGCGCAAGCTGCTCGTCACCCTCGTCCTCCTGCTCGCGGTCGGCGCGGCGATCTTCTCCGCCTACCGGGTCAGCAGCAACGGGCTGGAAGGGCGCGCGCTCACCGTCGCCGCCGCCTCCAGCCAGATCCTCGTCGACTCGCACAACTCGACCCTGGTCGAGGGGGCCGAACTGGGGACCTTCGAGGCGCTCTCGACCCGGGCAAAAATCTACGGCCAGTACCTGGCCAGCCTCACCGCCCGCCAGGAGATCGCCAAACGCGCCGGCGTCTCGGCCAGCTCGATCTCGACCAGCGGTCCCTTCAGCCCGGCCACCGGCCAGGTCTCCTACACCTCGCAGTCCTCTGAGGAGCGGGCCGGAGAACTGCTGCAGGAAGGCGCCACCAACCGCCTCGTCTTCACCGCTCAGGAAGGCGTGCCGATCCTCACCGTCGACGCCCAGTCGACCTCCTCGGACACCGCGATCGCGCTCGCCAACGCCTCCTTCGCCACGCTCAGGAGCTACGTCGCCAACCTCGAGGCCGACGGCGCCCCGGTCAAAGACGTGGTCACCGTGCGCGAGCTCGGCGCCCCGGAGGGCGGCACGCTCGGCGGCAGCAACAACAAGATGCTGATGATCCTCGCCTTCCTCGTCGTCTTCGGCCTCGGCTGCGCCGCGATCCTGGTCGTGCCCCGCTTCATCCAGCGCTGGCACGCGCTCGACTACGCCGACTACGCGGCCCATCCGGAGCCGCCGACCCAGCCGCACCCCCATCCCCATCAGGAATCTGAGTTCGACCCGGCGCGCCTCGGCAACGGCGAGCACCGGGAGTCACTCGGACCCCACGCGGCACCCTCGCGCTAATGGAGGCGACGTCCGGGGTCGGCCCACTTGTCGGGCAGCCCGGCCGCGAAGCACGCTCGGCCACTGCCCTGAACGCGCGGGCGGCCGCCCGGCACGCCGCCGACTGGCCCGCCACCAGCCGGGTCCTGCCCTGGGCCCTGTTCGGGTTCGTGGCGATGCTCTGGCTGATCCCCTTCGACAGCATCAAGCTGCCGTTCGGGGGGCCGGTCGACGCCACCCTCGACCGGCCGCTGCTGATCGTCCTCGCCGGGTTCTGGCTGCTCGCCTCCGACGTCAACGGGGTCCGCGGCCAGACAAGGATGAGCTCGATCCACTGGGCCTTCGCGATCTTCATCGCGATCGCGATCTTCAGCGTGCTGGCCCACGCCGAAGCGCTGGTCCGGGTCGAGGGCCTCGACCTGGCGATCAAGCAGCTCGCGCTGCTGATCTCCTACGGCCTCTTCTTCGCCCTCGCGGCCTCGATCGTGCGCGCCTCGGAGGTGACCAGGATGGTCACCGCGATGCTGGTCCTGGCCAGCTTCACGGCGCTGATGGTGATCGTCGAGTACCGCCTCGGGATCAACGTCTTCCACGACTGGATCGGGCCGCTCTTCCCCGGCTACGTGCAGCCCCCCGACCTCGGCGGAATCGACTCGATCGGGCGCAAGCTGATGTACGGGCCGGCGGTGCAGCCGCTGGCGGTGGCGGTGATGCTCTCGATGACCCTGCCCTTCGCGGTCGCCTGGCTGCTGAAAGCAAAGGAGCGCCGCGAGCGGCTGCTCTACGCCGCGATGGTCCTGCTCTTGATCGGCGGCGCCGTCGCCACCCAGAAGAAGACCAGCATGGTCGGGCCGCTGGTCGCGATGTTGGTGCTGACCTGCTACCGGCCGCGGGCGATGGCGCGGCTGGCCCCGCTGGCGATCGTCCTCGTCGGCGTCGTCCACTTCGTCGCCCCGGGAGCGCTCGGGGCAGTCGTCGACCAGTTTGCGCCCAGCGCGGTGACCCAGGTCGACACCACCCAGGACCGGGTCAGCGACTACGAAGCGGTCAAGCCCGACCTGGTCGCGAGCCCGGTGCTCGGCCGCGGCTACGGCAGCTACGACCAGATCAAACACCGGATCCTCGACAACCAGTACCTCGGGATCGCGATCGGGGTCGGCCTGGTCGGCCTGGTCGCCTACCTGGCGATCTTCGCCACCTCCTTCCTCAGCGCCCACCGGGTCGCCCGCTTCGGCGGCCCCGACCGGGCGCCACCGGCGCTTGGCGCGGCGGCGGCGATCGTCGTCGCCGTGGTCGCGGGCGCGCTGCTCGACTTCCTCTCCTTCCCCCAGCTGCCCTACCTGTTCTGCTTCATCGCCGCGATCGCCTTCGTGCTCGGCCAGGAGCACCTGGCCGAGCGTCGCCGGCGCGTCGCGGCACAGCCCCGAACCATCGACGCGGGAGGAACCCGATGACCCCAGTCGCCACCGTCACCGAGCCCGCCACCGCGACCCGCTGCCCCGGCTGTGGCGCCACCGCCGCGGCCCCGGCCGTGCTGCTGCGCGGCCACGACCGCCTTACCGGCGCCCCCGGCGAGTTCAGCGTGGTCGGCTGCCCCGGCTGCGGCCTCGCCTTCACCCAGCCGCGCCTGCGGCCGGAGGACTTCGCCACCTACTACCCGGACAGCTACAGCGCCTACGAGCCGAACACCAGCAGCCGGCCCTCCCTGGGCGAACGGGTCGGCGACCTGCAGCGGCGCGCCGTGGTCCGCTTCGGCCCCTACCGCGAGGTCTGGAAACGCCCGCCCGGGCGCCTGCTCGACGTCGGCTGCGGGGTCGGCGACCTCGCCGCCGTCTTCGCCGCCCAGGGCTGGACCGTCTCCGGGATCGAGCCCTCGGCGCAGGCGGCCGAGCACGCCCGCGCGATCGGCGTGGACGCGGTTACCGGCACCCTCGCCGACGCCCCCTGGCCGGAAGGCGAGTTCGACGCGATCACCTTCAACCACTCGCTCGAGCACATCGACGACCCGGCCGAGGCCGTCGCCCAGGCGGCGCGACTGCTGAAGCCCGGCGGCCTGCTGGCGATCGCGGTGCCGAACTTCGGCAGCTGGCACCGGCGCCTCTTCGGCTCGGCCTGGTTTCAGCTCGACCTGCCGCGCCACCTGCAGCACTTCGACCGCGACTCGCTGGCGAAGCTGGTCGAGGCCCAGGGCCTGAAGGTGGTCGACGTCGGCGCCGCGACGATGCGGCCGAGCCCGCTCGGCAGCGTCCAGTACAGGGCCTTCGGCCGTCTCCGCTACGAGGGCCGCGGCTTCCGCCTGCTCGCCTGGGCGCTGGCGCCGCTGCTCTTCCTCAGCGACCGGATCGGCGAGGGCGACTGCCTCCACCTGACCGCGGAACGATGACCGCCGTGGCCACCCCGGCACCGCCAAGGGCCGCCCGGGCCCGCCACGTCATTTACACCTTCGACGACATGACCTGGGCCGCGGCCCAGGCCCGCGGCATGTGCTTTCCCCAGGACCAGCTCGTGCTGGCCCTGCTCGACGACCCGGAGGTCGAGCGGCTGCTGGTCTGCGACCGTCCCCGCAGCGCCCCGGTCAAGCTGGCCAAGGACCTGGTCCAGCGGCCGGTCAAGTTCGCGCGGCGCCCGGACGCCCGGCTCTGGCAGCCGCTGCGCCTGCGGCGCCAGGACCCGACCTCGATAGCCGGGCTGGAACGGACCTATGCCGCCTACGACCGGCGCCTGCGGCGGGTCGCCGAGCGCTTCGGGCTGCACGAACCGGCGATCGTCACCTCGCAGCCGCTGCTGGCCGGCTTCGCCGAGCTCGAGTGGGCCGGCCCGGTCACCCTCTTCGCCAGCGACGACCTTGCCGCCCATCCCGATTACGCGCCCTGGCACGAGGGGATCCGCGAGGCCTACGACCGGGTCGCCGCCCGCAGCCGCCGGGTCGCGGCGGTCAGCAACGCGATCATCGAGCGCATTGCTCCCCAGGGCCCGACCGCGGTTGTCCCCAACGGGGTCGACCCGGAGATCTGGCTGCGGCCCGATCCACCCCCGGCCTGGCTGACCGAGCTGCCCGGGCCGCGCCTGCTCTACATCGGCACCCTCGACAGCCGCCTCGACGTCGAGGCGGTGCGGGCGGTCGCGCGGGCCTGGCCCGAGGGCACGGTCGCCCTGGTCGGCCCGCTGACCGAACCCGAGCATCTGGCCTCGCTACTGGCGGAGCCGAACGTCTTCACCCACGGGGCGGTCGAGCGCCGCCAAGTGGCGGCCCTCGCCTGCGCCGCCGACGCCTGCCTGGTCCCGCACAACCGGACCCCCCTGACCGAAGCGATGAGCCCGCTGAAGCTGTACGAGTACCTCGCCTCTGGACGGCCGGTGGTCGCCACCGACCTCGAGCCGGTGCGCCGGGTCGAGGGACCGGTGACGCGGGTCGAGCCGGGCGGCGATTTCGTCGCCGGCGTCCGCGCCGCCCTCGCCGCGGGGCCGGTCCCGGAGGAGCAGCGACAGGCGGCGATCGCCGCCAACTCCTGGGCCAGCCGCAGCGCCGAGGTGATGGCGCTCTCGCTCTCAGTCTAACCCTCGACTCGAACCTTAGAGTTGAGGTTTTCGAGGCTACTCGAGGCTTGAATAGCGAGCTTCGGACGCAAGTCACCGGCGACCCCAGCCGTTGATGTCCGATGAGCCACGCCGACTTCGAGCACGGAGAGATCTCCAAGGAGGACCTCAAGCAGGCCGCTGTGGACGGCGTGCGCTGGACCACTTTCGCCCGGGTGGCGATCGAGATCGTCACGCTGGGAGCGGCGATCGCGCTCGCCCGGCTGATCCCCCCCGCCGGCTTCGGCGAGGCCGTGGTGCCGCTGATCTTCGTGCCCCTGGCCGTGATCTTCACCTTCGAGGGCTTCGGCAGCGCCCTGGTTCAGCGCAAGACGATCGAGCGCAGCCACACCGAGGCGGCGATGCTGGCCAGCCTCGTCGTCGGCGCCGCCCTCACCGCCCTGATGATCGCCCTGGCGCGCCCGCTCGGCGAGCCCCTCTTCGGCACCGCCACCGCGCACCTGCTGGTGATGATCTCGCCGGTTTTCCTGCTGGCCGGGATCGGCGCCGTCTCCCGCAGCCTGCTCTGGCGCCGGCTCGACTTCCGCCGCGTCAGCCTGATCGAAATGGCCTCGCTGGCGATCGGCGCCGTCGTCTCGGTCGCGCTGGCGCTGGGCAGCGGCCTCGACGCCCCGGCGATCGTGCTCGGCGCCCTCGCCGGCTCGCTCGTCACCACGGTCCTGCTGTTGATCTCGGTGCCGCCGCCGCTGCCGCTCTGGCACCGCGGCTCGCTGCGCGAGATCCTCGCCTTCGGCCTGCCCGCCTCCGGCGCCGGCCTCACCTATGTCGCGATCACCAACGCCACCCTGGCGGTCGCCGCGATTCGCCTCACCGCGACCCAGGTTGGCCTCTTCTGGCGCGCTTTCCAGCTCGGCGTCATCTACCAGGAAAAGATCAGCGGGATCATGGTCCGGCTCGCCTTCCCGGTCTACTCGCGGACCAATGACCTCGATGAACTGCGCGGCTTCCACGAGCGCGCGACCCGGATCCACGCCGCGGTGCTGCTGCCGCTGCTGGCGCTACTGGCCGTCACCGCGCCGGACCTGGTGCCGTGGCTGTTCGGCGAGCGCTGGGCGCCGGCGGTGGAGCCGGTCCAGATCCTCTGCGTCGCCGGGATGATCGCCGCGATCCTCACCGGCTACCCGCAGATCATGCTCGCCGCCGGCAAGCCGCGGGCGCTGTTCGTCTTCAACCTCGTGCTGCTGGCGCTTTACATCGCTACCTCCTGGTTCGCCGCGCCCTACGGGATCACCGCCCTCGCCGCCGCCGTGGTCGGCGTCCACGTCTTCCTCCTCTTCGCCGTCTACGGCGTCCTCTTCCGGCGGGTGCTGGGCATCCCCACCCGCCGCCTCGTCACCGACCTGCTGCCGGCTGTCGCCAGCAGCGTGCTGCTGCTCGCCGCCGCCTTCCCCGCGGCCGAGCTGCTGCGCAGCCTGGAGGTACCGGTACCGGTGCTGCTGGCCGCGGTCGGCAGCGTCGGCGCGCTCGTCTACATGGGCGCGCTGCGCAGTCTTTTCCCCGTCGTCTGGGCCGACGTCGCGCAGTTGACGCGGCGGGTCCTGCCGGCACCAAGCAACGCGCTCGCCGCCCTGCGGCCGCGCCGAACGGCCGAGCGCGCCATAGGAGGAACCTGAGTCATGAATCCCAGTTCTGCCCGTTTTTCGGACTTTCGCTCGGCCCATCGCTGGGACAATTCGAGTGTGCCCGGTCTGCGCCGCTCAGCAGCTTCAGGTGCCTTGACTCGACCGGTCGGGGTAGCCCTCGCCTGCCTCTTTGCCCTCCTCGCGATCGCCTGCGCCGGCGCCTCCAGCGCCCAGGCCGCGGTCAGCTGCCCGAACCCGAACCCGGTGCTGAACGAGAACGAATGCAAAACCGGCAGCTCGAGCTGGCAGGTCTTCGACTACAGCAAAGACCTCGGTGGCTTCACCACCCAGACCAGCGTCGACCTCGGCGAAGACGTGGTCCTGAAGATCGGCCGCAACGGCCCGGTCAGCCCCCAGCGCACGGTCAACATCGATGTCTACCGGATGGGCTACTACGGCGGTGCCGGCGCGCGGCTGGTCAAAAGCGCGACCAACGTCCCGATCAACAACGACTACACCTGCAAACCGATGGACCCGAAAACCGGGCTCGTTGACTGCGGCAACTGGAACACCACCTACACGATCGCCGGCAGCTCGCTGCCGGCCACCGGCGTCTACCTGGCGAAGCTGACCGCCTCGACCGGCGACCAGACCCACGTCGTCTTCACCGTCCGCGACGACGACGCCTCCTCGAAGATGCTGTTCGTCCTCCCGGTCACCAACTACCAGGCCTACAACCTCTTCGGTGGCAAGTCCCTCTACTTCGGCAACCTCGCCGGCGACACCGTCGGCACCACCCCGGCGACCGGCACCGACCGCGCCGCCAAGGTCTCCTTCAACCGCCCCTTCAGCCAGGCCGGGGCGATGCAGAACTGGTTCCTCGGGCCCGACTACGACCTCCTCTACTGGATGGAGAAGCAGGGCTACGACGTCTCCTACAGCGACGACGTCGCGGCCCACGTCAACCCCGCCTCGCTGCTCGACCACGACGTCGACGTCGTCTCGGGCCACTCCGAGTACTGGTCGGAAGAGCAGTTCAACGGCTTCAAGGCCGCCCGCGAGGCCGGCGTCAACCTCGCCTCCTTCAGCGCCAATACCTCCTACTGGAAGGTCCGCTACGAGGACGGCACCCGCACCCTGGTCTGTTACAAGACGGTCCAGGGCAGCGGCTCCAGCGGCAACGGCACGGTGACCGAAAACGACCCCGGCCCGGACGGCATCAAAGGCACCGCCGACGACGCGCTCGGCCTCGACGGCGAAGCCGGCACCGCCGACGACAACCCGCAGAACTCGACCACCACCTTCCGCGACAACGGGGCGCCGAAAGGCGACCCGAACGCGCCCGCCGGCGGCCGGGTCGGCCCGGACATGCCCGAGAACGAACTCTGGGGCGTCCTCTACATGGGCGACGACGACGCCTTCAGCTGGCCGCTGACCGTACCCGCCGGCAACGGCCTCGACGAATTCGCCGCCGACCGGATCTGGCGCAACACCGGCCTGCCCGAGAACGCCTCGAGCAACATCGGCACCCGCATCGTCAACTGGGAGTGGGACGCGGTCCCGACCCAGCCGCAGTACCTCGCCCACCAGCCGGCCAACGTGGTCAAGCTCAGCTCGACCGTGATCGCCAACGGCAGCGACCAGCTCAACTGGCTGCTCGACGAGGGCCGGATGCGCAGCAAAGTCGCCCCGCCTCCCGGCCAGCCGAACACGGTCAACGCGGTCAAGTACAAAGCCGCCAGCGGCGCCCTGGTCTTCGCCAGCGGCACGATGCTGTGGTCGCACGGGCTCTCCAATGAAGCCCAGGCGCCGATCCAGCAGGCCACCTACAACATCTTCTCCGACATGGGTGTGCAGCCGGTGACGCCTGAAGAAGACCTGGTGCTCGACCCGGGCGGCTCCAATCAGGCGCCCAACGCCAGCTTCACGGTCAGTCCGAACCCGGTCAAAACCAGCACCACGGTCACCTTCAACGGCGCCGCCTCGAGCGACCCCAACGGCACGATCGCCAAATACGAATGGGACCTCGACGGCAACGGCTCGTACGAGACCAACAGCGGCACCAAAGCGAGCACCACCCGGACCTACAGCGCCGAGGGCGAATACCAGGTCCGCCTGAAAGTGACCGACAACGGCGGCGCCACCGACTTCGCCGTGCGGACGCTGACGGTGATCAACAACCAGCCGCCGAGCGCTGCCTTCACCTACTCCCCCACCGCCCCGGTTCAGGGCGAAGCGGTGACCTTCAACGGCTCCGGCTCGAAAGACCCGGACGGGACGATCAGCAAATACGAGTGGGACCTCGACGGCAACGGGACCTATGAGACCAACAGCGGCTCGAACCCGAGCACCAGCCGCACCTACGCCTCGCCCGGCGAAGTCAACGTCAGCCTCAGGGTCACCGACAACGGCGGCAAGCAGGCGGTCAAAGCCTCACTGGTCAGCATCGCCAGCAACGGGATCAGCAACTACAGCCCGACCGTGATGGCGACCCCCGGCCTCGCCCATTACTGGCGCCTCAATGAGACCTCGGGCACGACCTTCGCCGACAGCGTCGGCTCCAGCCCGGCGACGATCGCCGGCGCCCCGACCCTCGCCGTCAACGGCGGCGTCCCCAACGACGCCGACAAAGCGGCCCGCTTCAAGGGTGCGCCCGACTCCGCCAAAGCCCAGGTCGACCTCAGCGACACGCAGGCGATCACGATCGAGTTCTGGCTCAAATGGAACGCCTACTCGTTCAGCGACGACCTGGTGATGGAGTTCACCAACAACTTCAACGACATCGCCGGCGGCTTCATCGTCGACCCCGACGCTCCGCAGCTGGGCGGCACCTTCGGCGTCGGCATCGGCCAGGGCGCGACCCGCAACAACGTCTTCTTCCCCCGGCCCACCGCCGCCGCCTGGCACCACTACGCCTTCGCGATCGACACCAGCAAGCCCGGGTCGGAAGTGATCACCCCTTACGTCGACGGCAAAGCGGTCGAATACACCAAGCTCGACTCCGGCAGCGGCGGCGGCTTCGCCAACTCGACCCTGAACTTCATGTCGAGGGCGACCACGAGCCTGTTCGGGGAAGGCGACCTCGACGAGGTGGCGATCTTCAAGCGCGCCCTGACCGCGGAAGAGATCGACGAACACTTCAACAGCGACAGCGGCAACAAACGGCCCCAGGCCAGCTTTACCGCGCCGGCCACGGCCCTGGCCAACACCCCGGTCGCCTTCGACGCCTCGGCCTCGAAAGACCCCGACGGCTCGATCGCCAAATACGAGTGGGACCTGGACGGCAACGGCTCTTACGAGACCAACACCGGGACCACCGCGACGGTGAGCAAGACCTACACCGCCAACGGCAACGTCAAAGTCGGCCTGCGGGTGACCGACGACGCCGGCTCAGCCGGGGTCGCCTTCCGCACCGTCGCGGTCGAAGGCGCCGAAGAACCGGAAGAAGAAGTCAAAGTCAGCAACTACAGCCCGACCGTGCTCTCGACCCCGGGCCTGCTCCATTACTGGCGCATGAACGAGGCCTCCGGCACCAGCTTCGCCGACAGCGTCGGCGGGGTCACCGCGACCGCGGTTGGCGGGGTCGGCATGGGCGTAGCCGGCGGCATCCCCAACGACACCGACAAGGCGGCCCGCTTCGACGGAGCCAACGACGGCGCCAAAGCCACGCTCAACCTCTCCGGGAAAACCGCGATCACGGTCGAGTTCTGGCTCAAATGGAACGCCTACGCCAACGACGACGACCTGGCGATGGAGTTCACCAACAACTTCAACGAAAACGCCGGCGGCTTCCTGATCGACCCCAACGCGCCGCAGCAGTCGGGCAGCTTCGGGGTCGGGATCGGCGCCGGCACCTCGCGCAACAACGCCTTCTTCGCGCGCCCCTCGGCCGGGACCTGGCACCACTACGCCTTCGTGCTCGACACGCAGGCGCCGGCGGCGGAACAGATCACCCCCTACGTCGACGGCAAAGCGGTCGCCTACGCCAAGCTCAACAGCGGCACCGGGGCGATGCCGTTCGCCAACTCGAGCCTGAACATGATGTCCCGCGCCACCGCGGGCCTGTTCGGCGCCGGTGACCTCGATGAGGTGGCGATCTACGACCGCGCCCTCAGCGCCGCCACGATCGACGAACACTTCAACAGCGAAAGCGGCAACAAACGGCCGCTGCCGAGCTTCACCTCGGCTCCGGCGGCGCCGAAAGTCGGCGAAACCGTCAGCTTCGACGCCTCGGCCTCGAAAGACCCCGACGGCTCGATCACCAAATACGAGTGGGACCTGGACGGCAACGGCTCCTATGAGACCGACACCGGGACCACCGCCAGCGCCACCCAGGCCTACAGCTCCACCGGCGTGGTCAAAGTCGGCCTGAAAGTGACCGACAACGGCGGCGCCAGCTCGACCACGACCCGCTCGGTCGCGATCGAAGCCCAGCCCGGGCCCGAAGAAGTCGCCGGCTACGCGGAAAGCGTGCTCGGCACCGCCGGTCTGATCGACTACTGGCGCCTCGGCGAGCCCTCCGGCTCGGTCTTCGTCGACTCCGTCGGCGGCAACCATGCGGCCGTAATCGGCGATCCCGCCCTCGGCGTCGCCGGCGGCGTGCCCCACGACAGCGACCGGGCCGCCCGCTTCGACGGCGTCAACGACGCCGCCAGCGCCGCGGTCAAACTCGGTGGCAAGACCGCCGCCACGGTCGAGTTCTGGATGAAGGCCGATAGCTGGACCAACGACGACGACCTGGCGCTGGAGCTGACCAACAACTTCAACTCCGCCCCGGGCGGCTTCATCGTCGACCCGCACAGCAGCTACAACGGCTTCGCGGTCGGAATCGGGCAGGGCGCCTCGCGCAACGTCTCGGTCTTCCCGCGGCCCTCAGCCGGGGTCTGGCACCACTACGCCTTCGTGCTCGACACGCAGGCGCCGGCCTCCGAACAGGTCATCCCCTACGTCGACGGCGCGCCGGTCGGCTACACCAAGGTCGAGAGCGGCACCGGAGCGCCGCCGTTCGCCGATGCCGCGCTCAACTTCATGTCGCGCGGCGGGGTCGAACTGTTCGGCGCCGGCGACCTCGATGAGGTGGCGCTCTACGACCGCGCGCTGAGCGCGAGCACGATCTCCAATCACTTCCAGGGTCTGGTCGACAACAAACGGCCGCTCGCGGTCCTGCAGGCACCGAGCACGGCCGAGGTTGGCGAGACGGTCAACTTCAGCGCCACCGGCTCCAGCGACACCGACGGGACGATCGCCAAACACGAGTGGGACCTGGACGGCAACGGCTCCTATGAGACCGACACCGGCGCGACCGCCAGCGCCAGCCACGCCTACGCCAACCCGACCACGCTGAAAATCGGCCTGCGGGTCACCGATGACGGCGGCTCCAGCGCCGTCGCCAGCCGCCTGATCTCGATCGAGGGCGAAGAGCCGGCCGAAGAAGAAGAACCGGAAGTCCCGGCCGGCCCGAGCTACTCGGAGGGCGTGCAGGCGACCCCTGGCTTGGTCAACTTCTGGCGCATGGGTGAGAGCTCTGGCTCGACTTTCGCCGACAGCGTCGGCGGCAGCACCGCGACGATCGCCGGCGAACCGACGCTCGGCATCGACAGCGCGATCACCGGCGACACCGACAAGGCGGCCAGCTTCGACGGCAGCGACGACGCCGCCAGCGCCGCCGCCACCGGCCTCGCCGGCAAAACCGCGGCCACGGTCGAGTTCTGGATGAAATGGGACTCCTGGGCCAATGACGACGACCTGGCGATGGAGTTGACCAACAACTTCAACTCCGCCCCGGGCGGCTTCCTGATCGACCCGAACAGCGGCTACGGCAGCTTTGCGGTCGGGATCGGCCAGGGCGGCTCACGCAACGTCGCTCTCTTCGCCCGGCCCTCGCTCGGCACCTGGCACCACTACGCCTTCACCCTCGACACGCAAGCTCCAGCCGAGCAGCAGATCGTGCCTTACGTGGACGGCCAGCCCGTCGCCTTCACCAAGGCCCTGAACGGGACCGGCGCCCCCGCCTTCGCCGATGCCGCGCTCAACTTCATGTCGCGCGCCGCCAGCAGCCTCAACGGCGCCGGCGACCTCGACGAGGTGGCGCTCTACGACCGCGCGCTCGACGCCAAAACCGTCGCCGACCACTTCGCCCTGGCGGCCCACAACTCGCAGCCGGAAGCGTCGTTCACGCTCTCCCCCAATACGACCCAGACCGGTAACACGGTCAACTTCGACGCCTCGGCCTCGACCGACCCGGGCGGCGCGATCGTCAAATACGTCTGGGACCTCGACGGCAACGGGACCTTCGAGACCAACAGCGGCTCGAGCCCGACCACCAGCCGTGCCTACGCGACCGCCGGTGCTCGCACGATCAGCCTGCGGGTGGTCGACGGCAGCGGCGCCCGGGCGACGACGACGCGCTCGCTGACGATCCAGAACACGCCCCCGACGGCGTCCTTCACGGCCGCCCCGAACCCGGTCCAGACCGGCAAAACGGTGACCTACGACGCGGCCAGCTCCAGCGATTCGGACGGCACGATCGCCAAATACGAGTGGGACCTCGACGGCAACGGTTCCTATGAGACCGACACCGGCGCGACCGCCAGCGCCAGCAGCAGCTACGCGACGATCGGCAGCCGCTCGGTCGGCCTGCGGGTGACCGATAACAACGGCGGCACCGCGACCAGCTCGCGCAACCTCAACGTCCTCAACAGCCCGCCCAGCGCCTCCTTCACCGCCACCCCGAACCCGGCCCCGACCGGGACCGCCGTCGCCTTCGACGGCAGCGGCTCGAGCGACAGCGACGGCAGCGTCGCCAAATACGAGTGGGACTTCGACGGCAACGGCAGCTACGAGGTCAACGCCGGCGCCAGCGCGATCACCAATAAAACCTTTGCCGCGGCTGGCACCCGCACGGTCGGGCTGCGCATCACCGACAACAACGGCGGCACGGCGACCAGCTCGCTCTCGGTCGAGATCCAGAACCGCGCCCCGGCGGCCTCCTTCACGACCACGCCGAGCACGGCCCAGAGCGGGGTCGCTATCGCCTTCAACGGCGCCGGCTCCACTGACCCCGACGGCACGATCGCCAAATACGAGTGGGACTTCGACAACAACGGGAGCTACGAGACCGACGCTGGCGCCACCGCGACGACGAACCGGGCCTTCTTCACCCCGGGAACGCTGACGGTCGGCCTGCGGGTGACGGACAACAATGGCGCCAGCGCGACGACGACGCGCACGGTGACGGTCACCAACGCGCCCGCGGTCGCCTCCTTCACCGCCACCCCGAACCCGGCCTCGACCGGGACCACGGTCAACTACGACGCCTCGGCCTCGAAAGATGTCGACGACGGGATCACCAAATACGAGTGGGACCTCGACGGCAACACCACCTACGAGACCAACACCGGCACGACCGCCAGCGCGAGCAGCAGCTACGCGACCTCCGGAACCCGCACGATCCGCCTGCGGATCACCAACGGCGCCGGCGCCACGACGACGACCAGCATCTCGGTCTCGATCACCAACCGCGCTCCGGAACCGTCCTTCACCGCGACCCCGAACCCGGTCCTGAGCGGCTCCAACACGGTGCTCAACGCCTCGGGCTCGAAAGACCCCGACGGCACGGTCGCCAAATACGAGTGGGACCTCGACGGCAACGGCACGTTCGAGATCAACTCCGGCTCCACCTCCTCGACCACCCGCTCCTTCGCGGCCTCCGGCGAACGGACGGTCGGCCTGCGCGTCACCGACAACCAGGGCGCGACCGCGACCACGACCCGGGTGATCACCGTGACCAACCGCGCCCCGACCGCCTCCTTCACGGTCTCCCCCAGCTCGGTCGCCTCCGGCACCAGCACGACGCTGAACGCCTCCGGCTCCAGCGATCCGGACGGGACGATCGCCAAATACGAGTGGGACTTCGACAACGACGGGACCTACGACGCGACCACGGCGACGAGCTCGACCACGACCTCCTACCCCACCCAGGGCAGCCGCACGATCGGCCTGAGGGTGACCGACAACCTCGGCGCCACGGCGACGACGACGCGCACGGTGACGGTCACCAACCGGGCGCCGACGGCGGTCTTCACGACCTCGCCCAGCCCCGCCGTGGCCGGCGCTGCAATCACCTTCGACGCCGGCGGCTCGACCGATCTCGACGGCACGATCGCCAAATACGAGTGGGACTTCGACAACAACGGGACCTACGAGGTCAATGGCGGCACCAACGCGACCACGACCAAATCGTTCAGCCCGGCCGGCGACCGCACGATCCGCCTGCGGGTGACCGACAACAACGGCGCCACCACGGTCGACACCGAGACCCTCAGCGTCCGCGGCGCCTACAGCAACGCGGTCCTCTCGACCGCCGGCCTGACCAACTACTGGCGTCTCGGCGAGAGCTCCGGCTCGACCCTGAACAACAGCGCCGCCGGCTCCGATGGCTCCAAATCCGGCGCCACTTTCGGAGCCGCCGGGCCGCTCAGCCTCGACCCGGACACGGCGCTCAGCTTCGACGGCAGCAACGACTACGCCACCGCCCCGCTCAATCTCTCGGGCAACTCGAAAGTGACGATCGAGTTCTGGCTCAGATGGAACTCGTACTCGAACAACGACGACATCGCCTTCGAGCTCACCTCGAACTTCAACAACTCCAACGGCGGCTTCCTGATCAACCCCAACTCCTCGAGCTCGGGCGGCCGCTTCGAAGTCGCGCTCGGCCGTAACGGGTCGCGCAACAACGCCTACTTCACCCGGCCCTCGGCCAACGCCTGGCACCACTACGCGATCGTGCTCGACACGACCGCGGCCGCGGCCAACCAGATCGCCGTCTACGTCGACGGCAGCCCGGTCTCGATCGTCAAGGGCTCGAGCGGCACCGGCGCAGGCAACTTCGCCAACTCGACGCTCTACATGATGGCCCGCAACGGGGGCTCGCTGTTCAGCAGCTCGCTGTTCGGGGCGGGCACGCTGGACGAGGTCGCGATCTACACCCAGGCGCTCAGCGCCGCCCAGATCTCCCAGCACTTCACGGCTAAATAAGGGCGATGCAAGTGCGGCTGGGCGCGTCTCTGACGGTCACAGCGCTGCTGGTCCTGGCGCTGGCGGGAGCCGCCGCCGGCGCTGACGCCGCCTCGCGCCCCCACGGCAAGAAGCAGCGACCGCGGATCGGCATCGCCAAGCGGGTCGCGGTCGATTCCGGACAGGCACCGAAGCGCTCGTTTCGGGACCGG
>DASUNU010000177.1:0-24294 GCA_036276995.1 Solirubrobacterales bacterium | reverse complement strand
CGAGCTGGGCTCGGGCGTCCGGGTCGTGACCGAGGGGGTTCCCTCGGTCCGGTCCGTGGCGCTCGGGCTCTGGGTGCGCACCGGCTCGCGCAACGAGACCCAGCCGCAGGCAGGGGTCTCGCATTTCTTGGAGCACCTGCTGTTCAAGGGCACCGAGCGCTACTCGGCGATCGAGATCTCCGAGCGCTTCGACGGCCTCGGCGCCTCGATCAACGCCGCCACCGGCAAGGAGACCACTCACCTGCACGCTCGCTTCCTCGACGAGCACACCGACGAGGTCTTCGAGACGCTGGCGGAAATGCTGCTGGCCCCGACCTATCCGGACATCGACTCCGAGCGCCAGGTGGTGCTGGAGGAGATCGCGATGTACGAGGACGAGCCCCAGGACCGCGTCCACGACGTGCTCGCCGAGGCCGTCTTCGGCGCCCACCCGCTGGGCCGGCGGGTGCTCGGCGAGGCCGGGGTGATCGCCTCGATTCCGGTCCCCGACATCGAGGACTACCGCCAGACCCACTACACCGGCCCGCAGATCGTCGTCGGCGCCGCCGGCCATCTCGAGCACGAGCGGATCGTGGCGCTGGCCGAACGGCTCGTGCAGCCGTCGGCCGAGGGCGGCAACGGCCCCGAGGCAAGCTCGCTCGACGGCGGTGGCCGGCTCTGCTTCCACCCCAAGGAGACCGAGCAGTACCACATCTGCTTCGGCGCTCCCGGCCTACGCCGCGAGGACGAGCGCCGCTACCCGCTGGCCGTGCTCGACGCGATCTTCGGCGGCTCGACCTCTTCGCGCCTCTTCCGCGAGGTGCGGGAGAAGCGTGGCCTCGCCTACTCGGTCGGCTCCTACAACGAGCAGTTCACCGACCAGGGCCTGGTCGCGACCTACGTCGGCACCCGCGAGGACAACGTCGAGGAGGCCTGTCAGATCATCGGCGACGAGCTCGCCCGGCTGCGCTCGGAGCCGGTCTCGGCCGAGGAGCTGAACCGGGCGAAGGAGAGCGTCAAGGGCCGGCTCGTGCTCTCCTCGGAGTCGACGGCGGCACGGATGACGCGGATCTCGCGCGCGACCCTGTTCGGACTGCCGATCGAAAGCCTCGACGAGATGCTGGCCCGGGTCGACGCGATCGAGGTCGATGACCTCACCGCCCTCGCCTCCGAGCTCTATAGCGCCGAGCGACTCTCCGCTGCCTGCGTTGGCGCCGACGAAGACCGCTTCCGCGAGGCGCTGGCGCCGGTCAGCGAGAGCCTGGTCGCAGCGTGATCCGGGTCGGCGTCGCGGGCGCCGCCGGGCGCATGGGGGAGGCGGTCTGCGAGGCGGTCGAGGGGGCCGAGGACACGATCCTCGCCGCCAAAGCCGATCCCGCCCTCGGAGTCGAGCTGGGCGAGATCCTCGGCGAGGTCGACGTCGTCGTCGACTTCACCGTCCCCGACACCGCCCTCGACAACGTCCAGGCCTGCCTCGCGGCGGGCGTGCACGCGGTCGTCGGCACCACCGGCTTCGACCTCGAGGCGGCCAGGGCCGCGGCGGAGGCCTCCAGCGCCAACTGTTTCGTCGCTCCCAACTTCGCGATCGGGGCGGTGCTGCTGATGGAGGTGGCGCAGACGATCGCCCCACACATGCCCGAGTGCGAGATCGTCGAGCTTCACCACGACCGCAAGCTCGACGCCCCCTCTGGCACCGCCAAGCGCACCGAAGAGCTGATCGACGCGGCCGGCGGCAACGTTCACCAGCCGATCCACTCGGTCCGGCTGCCCGGCCTGGTCGCCCACCAGGAAGTGATCTTCGGCGGCGAGGGGCAGACCCTGGCGCTGCGCCACGACTCGATCGACCGGCGCTCGTTCATGCCCGGCGTGCTGCTCGCCGTGCGCCGCGTCGGCGACCTGCCCGAGAGCTTCACGGTCGGCCTCGAGAAGCTGCTGTTCGCAGGCGAGACCGGCTGACGGGGTACGCTGACGGCGATGAAGGAGATCCGCGGGATCATCACGGCGATGGCCACCCCGTTCGACGAGAGCGGAGCGGTCGACACCGACGCTGCCCGCCGCCTTGCTTCCTACCTGCTAGAGCACGGCTCACACGGCCTCGTCGTTGCCGCGACGAGCGGTGAGCTGCCCACGCTCACCGACGAGGAGGAGATCCTGCTGCTGCAGGCGGTGCGCGAGGAGGTCGGCGACGACGTCCTGATCGTCTGCGGCGCCGGCACCAACGACACCCGCCACTCCTGCGAGCTGACGAAGATGGTCGCCGAGGCCGGCGCGGACGCTTCGCTGGTCGTCGCCCCGTATTACAACAAGCCCAACCGAGCCGGCCTGCGCGCCCATTTCGAGACGGTCGCCGAGGCGGTCCCCGAGCTGCCCCTGATCATGTACAACATCCCCTCTCGGGTGGTGATCAACATGCCGCCGGACCTGCTTGCGGAGCTGGCCCAGATCGAGAACATCGTTGCCCTCAAGCAGGCCAACGACGAGGAGCTGGGCCCGATCGAGGGGCTCGCGATCCTCGCGGGGAACGACAACACCTTCGCCCGCGTGCTCGAGTTCGGCGGCGCTGGCGGCATCACCGTCGCCTCCCATGTCGTCGGTCCGCAGATGCGCGAGATGTGGGACGCCGCCGCCAACGGCGACATCGATCGCGTGCGTGCGATCGATGACGAGCTGACCCCGATCTACGAAGGCCTTTCCGTGACCACCAACCCGATCCCGCTGAAGGCGGCGCTGGAGATGCTCGGCCTCGCCCCTGGCGGGTTGCGGCTGCCGCTGGTCCCGGCCGACGACGAGCAGCGGGCGGTCATCAGGACCGCTCTGCAGGGCGTAGGCCTTCCGGTCGCCGGTTGACCCCAATCCTTTTCGAAATCTCAGAGAAAGAGTGAGTAACTAAGTGTCAAGCAAGAAACTCCGAGTGCTGCCCCTGGGCGGCCTTGGCGAGATCGGCAAGAACATGACCGTGATCGAGTACGACGGCAAGATCGTCGTGGTCGACACGGGCCTGATGTTCCCGACCGCGGAGATGCACGGGATTGACCTCGTGCTTCCCGACTTCTCCTACCTGCGCGACCGCGCCGCCGACATCGAGGCGATCGTGCTGACCCACGGTCACGAGGACCACGTCGGCGCCCTGCCCTACGTGCTGCGCGAGATCGGCTCACCGCCGGTGATCTACGGCGGCATGCTGACGATCGGCATGGTTCGCTCCAAGCTCGACGAGCACAAGCTCAGCGATGCCAACCTGGAGGAGCTGCCGGCGGGGGAGAAGGTGAGGCGCGGGCCGTTCGAGCTCGAGCTGGTCCACCTCGCGCACTCGATCCCCGATATGCGCGGGGTCCTGATCAAGACCGAGGTCGGCTCGGTGCTGATGACCGGCGACTACAAGTTCGACCAGACCCCGGTCGACGGCCGCCCGGCCGACATCCCGCGCCTGGCCGAGATCGGCGACGAAGGGCTGCTGCTGCTCTGCGGCGACTCGACCAACGCCGACCGGCCGGGGGTGGCGCCCTCGGAGTCGAGCGTCGGGCCGGCCCTACTGCAGCAGTTCGCCCGCTGCAAGGGGCGGATCATCGTCACCTCCTTCGCCTCCAACATCCACCGCGTGCAGCAGGTGATCGACGCCGCCGTAGCACTCGACCGCAAGGTCGCCCTGGTCGGCCGCTCGATGCGCAAGAACTTCAACATCGCCTCCAGCCTCGGCATGGCAAACGCCCCGCAGGGCGTGTTCATCCAGCCGCGGGAGATCGAGAACTTCCCCGACGAGAAGGTCGTCGTGATCTCGACCGGCAGCCAGGGCGAGCCGCTCTCGGCGCTGCGGCGGATGGCCAACAACGACCACCGTGACGTCGAGCTGCACTCCGGCGACACGGTCGTCTTCTCGGCCACGCCGGTGCCCGGCAACGAGCGCGCCGTGAACGAGACGATCGACCGCATCTACGAGATCGGGGCGACCGTGATCACCGCCAAAGACGCGCCGATCCACGCCTCCGGCCACGGCTGGCAGGAGGAGCTGAAGCTGATGCTGAACCTGACCAAGCCGAAGTACGTGATGCCGGTCCACGGCGATCACAAGCGGCTGCGCCTGCACGGCGAGCTGGCTGAAGCGGTTGGGGTCGAGCCCGAGAACATCTTCCGCGGCCGCAACGGGCTGCCGCTGGAGCTGGACCGCAACGGCGCCCGCTTCGGCGAGGACATCCACGCCGGCGTGATCTACGTCGACGGGGTCAACATCGGCGAGCCCGACGACGCCGCCCTGCGCGACCGCCGCGAGATCTCCGCCGACGGCATCTTCATCGTCGTCGCCACTGTCTCCTCCGACGACGGCAGCGTCGTCGCCGACCCCGAGGTGATCTTCCGCGGGGTCGCTTTCCTCGAGGACGCCCAGGGCCTGGTCGAGGACATCAGCGACCTGGTCGAAGACCAGCTCGAGAGCGCGGCCAAGTCGGGCAACCGGGAGCCGCACCTGATCGAGGAAGACCTGCACGAGGGGATCGGGAAGTTCGTGTTCCAGAAACTGCGGCGCAAGCCGATGATCCTGCCGGTGGTAGTCGAAGTCTGATCTGTTCTTGGGGTTGTGGGGGAGGCGGTGTGGACACCCCTCCTCAGAGCCGTCGCGCAGCTGGGGCGAAGGTCAGGGTCCGTAGGTCAGAACTGAGCTTCTGCTGAGGGGTGTCCACACCGCCTCTACACACGTGGCAAGGGACGATCAGACTTCGAGTTCCAGCGGCCGCTCAAGGAGCGTCGCTTCAGCGAAGGGAAGGACTTGACTTCCCGATCGCCTGTTTCGCTTTGAGCTACTGGCGTGCTTCGGGACCGATCCGGGGGAGGGGTGCCGACTGTCTCATCGGGAATGTTGCGCGAAGCGCGCGATATGCAATCTGATTCCTGCGCGCCATAGGCGCGCACCAACATCCGGAGCTGCGCCCTTTAGGGCGCGCGACTCAATTCCCGAGGAGGCAGTCGGCATCCCTCCCGATGCAACCCCTGATGAACGCCTGTAACCCCAAAAGCGCTGTCGGGACAGAAAGAAAGCCCGCCGGAGCTGGTGTCTGGGGAGAAAGCTCCGACGGGCCTTGTGTCTCGTCCAGAAATGAATTTACGGAGGGGCTCTAAAGCGCCTCTAAATGTCCGGTAACGGCTTGCTCAGAATCGGCCAGCGGGATGCGGATGCGGAAGCGGGCGCCGCCGGCGTCGGACTCGGCCGCCTCGACGCTGCCGCCGTGGGAGCTGGCGACGGCGCTGACGATCGCCAGGCCGAGGCCGGTGCCGGTGCCGCGAGCGGTGTCGGCCGGGCCTTCGCCGCGGACGAAGCGGTCGAAGATCTGCTCGCGCATCGCGGCGGGTATTCCGGGGCCGTCATCGGCGACCTCGACCACCGCGTCGTCGCCGACCTGGCCGAGGCTCAATTCGATGTGGGCGCCGGCCGGGGTGTGGCGGGTGGCGTTGTCGAGCAGGTTGAGGACCAGCCGGTGCAGCTCGTCGGGGCTGCCCTCGACCCGCAGCGGCCGCTCGTTGTCGACCGTCAGCGTGCGCTCGCCCATCAGCGGCGCCGCCTCGACCGCGGCGTCACCGGCGATTTCAGCGAGGTCGCAGCGGCGGTGCTTGTCGAGCCGGCCGGCGTCGGCGCGGGCCAGCAACAGCAGGTCGGCGACGAGGCGGCTCATCCGCTTCGAGGAGCGCAGGGCGGAGTCGACGATCTCGCGGTCTTCAGCCTGGTTCGGCGTGTTCAGCGAGGCCTGCAGCAGTTCCAGGTTGGCGAGCACGCTGGTCAGCGGCGTGCGCAGCTCGTGCGAGGCATCGGCGACGAACTCGCGCTGGCGTTGCATCGCCCCCTCGCGCTCGGCCCGGGCGGCGTCAAGCGCTCGCAGCATCTCCTCCAGGGTCAGGGCCAGTTCGCCGACCTCGTCCGCGACCACCGGTTTCGGCATCCGCTGCGAAGGGTCGCGAGTGGCGGCGATCTCGCGCGCGGTCGCGGTCAGCGAGGCGATCGGGCGCATCGCCCGCCCGGCGATCGCGACCCCTGCCAGGCTCGCCAGCAGGGTGCCGCCGAGCACCCCGGCGAGGATGAAGAGCCAGAGCC
This sequence comes from Solirubrobacterales bacterium, assembly GCA_036276995.1. Lineage (GTDB taxonomy): Bacteria > Actinomycetota > Thermoleophilia > Solirubrobacterales > 70-9 > VAYN01. The sequence continues at coordinate 18,239 of DASUNU010000177.1, read as the reverse complement.
GCTCGACCGTCGAGTCGACGTGGTCGACGCTGCGCCCGTACTGGACGTAGCCGGTGACCTGCCCGCGTTCGTCGATGATCTGTTCGGTCGCGACCCGGTAGCCGTTGTAGGAGGTGGTTCCCTCCTCGAGCGGGCCGAGGTTGGCCCTGCCGGCGCGGCCGCGGAGTTGTTGCTCGACGTCGAAGATCCGCGCCGAGGCGTCGTCGGGGAGGACGAAGGACTGCAGCTGGGGGGTGCTCTGCACCTGCGGTTCGGCAAAGAACGGGTAGATCACCCGCAGCTTGCTGGAGAGGATCTGGGCGGCGCCCTTGACCTCGCTGTTGAAGTCGTCGCGGATCCGCTGCGTGGCGACGCCGCCGACCACGGCCCCGAACAGCATCAGGATCACCAGGGTGAGGCTGGCCGAGACCGCGGCCAAACGCCAGCGCAGCGGCCAGCTACCGGGGCGCAGCAGTCGCCGCCGCGGGCCCGAGCGGCTGGCCACGAACCACATCCCTAGTCCTTCAGCACGTAGCCGGCTCCGCGTTTGGTGTGCAGCAGGCGGGGCTCGCCGCCTTCCTCCAGCTTGCGCCGCAGGTTGGAGATGAAGACGTCGATCGTGTTCGTCGCCGCCATCGGGTCGTAGCCCCAGACCTCGTCAAGCAGGCGCTCGCGGGAGATCACGAGGCGCTCGTTGCGCATCAAGAACTCGAGCAGCTCGAACTCGCGGTTGGTCAACTCAATCTCGCGCTGGCCGCGGCGCACCTCGCGGGTGTCGGGGTTGAGCTGGAGGTCGCCGACCTGCAGCGAGGCGGCCCCGCGCGGCGGGCGGCGGCGCAGCAACGCCCGGATCCGGGCCAGCAGCTCCTGACGCTCGAAGGGCTTGGCCAGGTAGTCGTCGGCGCCGCTGTCGAGCCCGGCCACCCGGTCCTCGGTCTCCGAGCGCGCGGTCAGCATCAGGATCGGTACGTCGCCCTCCTCGCGCAGGCGCCGGCAGACCTCGATCCCGTCCATCCGCGGCAGGCCGAGGTCGAGCACGACCAGGTCGGGGAAGAAGCCGGCGGCGACGTCGAGCGCCTCGACCCCGTCGGCCGAGGTGCGGACCTCGTAGCCCTCGTTGCGCAGGCTGCGGCGGAGGACGTCGGCGATGTCGGCGTCGTCCTCGACCACGAGGACGCGACCGCCGCTGGCGTCGGCATCGGTGAGCATCGGACGATGTTAGCCCGGCCGCCCTCCGATTCCTGGCGCTTTTAGCGGGAATTTAGGGCCATGGACGCCGCCTTCTGTCCATCCGCGCAGGTGCCCGCTGCCCGGCGTCGAACCGGGAGCCATGTTCGTTCGCAAGAAGCGCGCGCCCGCGCGCAAAGCCAAAGCCGGGAAAAAACGCGCCAAAGCGGCCAAGCCGAAGGGCGGCCTACACCTGCCGCTGGCCCTGGAGCAGCGCCACCTCGACCTGATCGGGCTGTTCCTCGTCGCCTTCGGCGTTTACCTCGTTTTCGTGCTCTTCCTCGGCTGGGAGGGGGGCAAGGTCGGCTACGGGGTCGAGACCGGGCTCACCTACCTGTTCGGCAGCGTCGGGGCGCGGATCTTCACCGTGCTGATGCTGCTGGTCGGCGGGATGCTGCTGACCGGGACCTCGGTCTCGTCCCTGGCCCGGGGCATCGGCCGCGGCCTGCACACGACCACGCGGACGATCTTCCACGGCGGCGACGCGGCGGCGCGCACCGTCGCCCGCACCCACGCCGACTGGCGCGAGCAGCGGCAGACGCGCTCGGAGGCCGAGACCGTCGCCGGCGCCACCGACGTGATGAGCACCTATCCCGAGACCGATGAGTTCGAACCGACCGTCGCCCTGGGCGAGGAGGACGACAGCGCCTTCGACCCCGAGATCTTCGCCGCCGCTGCCGAAACCGAGGAGGAGACGGTCGTGGAAGCGGCCGAGGACCCCGCCGACGCCGAGGATGAGCCGGTGCAGGAGGAACTGCGTAACTACGACCCCGCCGACGCGGTCGCCGTGGTCGACGAGGGCGACCGCGCCCACGCCGGCCTCACCCCGCTCGGGAACAAACGCGGCGTGACGATGTCGGAAGAGATCGACTACCGGCCGCCGCCGGGCAAAGCGCTGGAGCGCGGCAAAGGCGACAAGGGTCCCGACCCGCGCGACCAGGAAGCGGTCGGCCGCAAACTGATCGAGACGCTCGGCCACTTCGGGGTCGAGGCGAAGATCGTCGGCGTCGTCAGCGGTCCGCACGTCTCGCTCTACGAACTGCGGCTCGCGCCCGGGATCAAAGTCAAGAAAGTCACCGAGCTCGCCAACGACCTCGCCTACGCGCTGGCCTCGACCGACATCCGCATCCTCGCGCCGATTCCCGGCAAACAGGCGGTTGGGGTCGAGGTGCCAAACGCGCGCCGCCGCATGGTCCGGCTCGGCGACATCTATGCCGGTCGGCCGGCTAAGACCTCGCCCCTGGTCGCCTGGCTCGGCAAGGGGATCGACGGCAACGCGGTCTGGACCGACCTCTCGAAGATGCCGCACGTGCTGGTCGCCGGCACCACCGGCTCCGGCAAGAGCGGTTGTGTCAACGCGATCCTCTCCTCGATCCTGATGCAGGCCTCGCCCAACGAGGTCCGCCTCGTCCTGGTTGACCCGAAGCAGGTCGAGCTCAACCACTACGAGCACGTCCCGCACCTGCTGACCCCGGTGGTGACCTCGCCGCGGCTGGCGGCCAACGTCCTCTCCAACCTGATCGGCGAGATGGAGACCCGCTATGGGGTGATGAGCCAGGCGCGGACGCGCAACCTCGACGAGCTCAACCGGGTGCGGATCAAGCAGGGCGAGGCGCCGCTGCCGCACATCCTCTGCGTGATCGACGAGCTCGCGGACCTGATGATGGTCGCCCCCGCCGAAGTCGAGGACTCGATCATCAGGCTCGCCCAGAAGTCGCGGGCGACCGGCATCCACCTGGTGCTGGCGACGCAGCGGCCCTCCACCGACATCATCACCGGCACGATCAAGGTCAACATCCCCTCGCGGATTGCCTTCGCGGTCTCCTCGCAGACCGACTCGCGGGTGATCCTCGACCAGGGCGGGGCCGAGTCCCTGCTCGGCCAGGGCGACATGCTCTTCCGCGGTCCCGGCAGCTCGAAGCTGCAGCGGATCCAGGGCGCCTTCATCACCGAGGACGAGATCGCCCGCATCACCAACCACTGGGCCAAGCAGGGCGAACCGGAGTTCGAGGACGAGCTGCTGGAGACGCCGGAGAGCGCCGAGGAGGAGGGCGGTGGTGACGGCGACTTCGATCCCGACAGCGACGACCTGCTCGACGAGGCGATCCGGCTCGTGGTCCAGACCGAGACCGCCTCGGTCTCGATGATCCAGCGTCGCCTGCGGGTCGGTTACACGAGAGCGGGCCGCCTGATCGACATGCTCGAGCGGCGTGGCGTGATCTCTGGCTACGAGGGCTCGAAACCGCGCCAGGTGCTGATCACCCAGGCCGACCTCAATCGCGTCCTCGCCCCGGCGGGCCAGGCGGGTCCAGCCGCCGAGGACACGCTGATCGTCGACGCCGAGCCCGAGCCGTAAGGCTTTTGCGCAGCCGGCGCTGCGCGGTCCGGTAGCTTCACGCCGTGATCCGCGCGGGGATAGTCGTCACTGGGACCGAGGTAATCACCGGGCGGATCGCTGACGCCAACGGTCCCTGGGTCTCCGAACGCCTGGCCGAGCTGGGCGTCGAGGTCGCCCACATCCTCGTCGTCGCCGACCGGCCCGGAGACCTCGGGGCGGCGCTGCAATTCCTTGCGGGCGAGGGCATGGATCTGATCGTCACCAGCGGTGGGCTGGGACCGACCGCCGACGACCTCACCGCCGAGGTGGTCGCCAGGTTCGCCGGTCGGAAAATGGTCTTGCACGAAGGGATGGAGCGGAAGATCGCCACGGTCCTGCGCCAGTTCGCCAAACGGGGCGGCTTCGACGAGGAGGCGATCCTCGAGGCCAACCGCAAGCAGGCGCTGGTGCCGGAGGGGGCGATCCCGCTCGATCCGGTCGGGACCGCGCCGGGCCTGGTCGTCCCGGCGGGGGAACGGGTCGTGGTGGTTCTGCCGGGGCCGCCGCGCGAGCTGCAGCCGATGTGGAAGGCGGCGTTGCAGACGCAGCCGCTGCGCGCTGTGCTGGCCCGGGCGACGCCGCTGCACGGCTACACCCTGCGGATGTTCGGGGTGCCGGAGTCGGAGATCGCCAAGAGCCTGCGCGAGATCGAGGGTGACGGGGTGGACGTGGGGGCGACCGAGATCACCACCTGCCTGCGCCGCGGCGAGATCGAGATCGACGTCCGCTATCGCGACGAGTCGGCGGCAGTGGCCGCGGCGGTGCGCGACGGCCTGGCGGCACGCCACTCCCGCCACCTCTTCAGCCTCGACGGCGAGACGATCGACGCGCAGGTGGCGAAGCTGCTGAAAGGGCGGCGGCTGGCCCTGGCCGAGTCCTGCAGCGGCGGCCTGATGGCGGCCCGGGTGACCAACCTGCCGGGCTCCTCCGACTACTTCCTCGGCGGCATCGTCGCCTACACCTACGAGGCGAAAGAAGAACTGCTCGGGGTCGACTCGGGGCTGCTGGAGGAGAAGGGTGCGGTCTCGCCAGAGGTGGCGGAGGCGATGGCGATCGGGGCCCTGGCGCGCTTCGAGGCCGACGTCGCGGTCGCGATCACCGGGATCGCCGGCCCGACCGGCGGGACCGTGGAGAAGCCGGTCGGCTACGTCTGCTTCCACGCCCGCACCGCCGACGGGGCACGCATCGCCCGCGACCCGGTGATTCCCGGCGGGCGCGAGGACGTGCGCGAACGCTCCGCCCTGGTCGGCATGCACCTGCTGCGGATCCTACTCGGCGAGGCCGAGCCCTCGCTCTAGGGGCGTGCGGCGGCCGGAGAGGGCCGGAATTGACGGTCCCGTGAGGAAGTTGGCGCGCAGTTCTGACAAAAGCGCCTTAACTCGTGCGTCCGCACCGCGTAGCGTCAGCGCCATGACCAAGCAGCGCCTGAAAAGCCCGCGCCTCCGCCTCTTCGTCGCGCTCGACCTGCCGGACGAGGTTAAGGCCGGGATCGCGACGTGGGGGGCGCGTGAGCTGACCGACCCGGCGCTGCGCCCGGTCGCCCCCGAGAACCTCCACGTCACCCTTGCCTTCCTCGGCTCACGACCCGAGCGGGACGCTGAGCGGATCGCGCCGCTGCTGGCACGGGCGGCCGGTCCGGCGCCGGTCATCGACCTCGGCGATCCGGAGCCGCGCCCGCGCGCCAACCGGCCCCGCCTCTTCGCCCTGCCGGCAACGTCTCCCGGGGCCGAGACGATGCAGGCGCGCCTGGTAGAGCTGCTCGTCGCAGATGGCCTCTACGACGCCGAGAAGCGGTCCTTCTGGCCTCACGTCACGGTCGCCCGGGTGCGCGCGCAGAGCGGCCGGTCGCGGCGCCCCCGGACGGTCGAGCGGCCACCGCAAAAGCTTCCTCCCGGCCTCTCCGAGGCCTTTCATGGCGTCCGGATGACGCTCTACCGTTCTGAACTCCAGCCGCTGGGTGCGCGCTACGTCCCCTTGGCCCAAGTCGAGCTGCCCGGAGCCGGGCGGCAGTGAGGTGAAAGAGATGGCAGACAGGAAAGTGAGCTTGAACGACGTCTCCGCCAAGGAGGCCAAAGCCAAGGATGCGGCGCTGCAGAACACGGTCAGCGGCATCAGGAAAGAGTTCGGCGAGGGCTCGCTGATGCGGCTCGGCGACAAAGGCACGGTCAAGGTCGAATCGATCCCGACCGGCTCGCTGGCGCTCGACCTGGCGCTCGGCATCGGCGGCGTCCCGCGCGGGCGCATCGTCGAGATCTTCGGCCCCGAGTCCTCGGGAAAGACCACCCTGGTCAACCACATCATCGCCCAGGCACAGGCGATGGGTGGCGTCTGCGCCTTCATCGACACCGAGCACGCGATCGACCCGGTCTACTCGCGGGCGATCGGGGTCGACACCGACGAGCTGCTGGTCTCCCAGCCCGACTACGGCGAGCAGGCCCTGCAGATCGCCGACCGCCTGATCGCCTCCGGCGCGGTCGACGTGGTCGCGATCGACTCGGTCGCGGCGCTGACCCCGAAAGCCGAGCTCGACGGCCAGATCGGCGACACCACGGTCGGCCTGCAGGCGCGGCTGATGTCGCAGGCGATGCGAAAACTGGCCGGCAACCTGAACCGGACCAACACGGTCTGCCTCTTCACCAATCAGATCCGTGAAAAGGTCGGCGTCCAGTTCGGCTCGCCGGAGACGCAGCCGGGCGGCCGGGCGCTGAAGTTCTATTCCTCTCAGCGCCTCGACATCCGCCGGATCGAGACCCTCAAGGACGGGACCGAGGCGGTCGGCAACCGGGTCCGGGTCAAAGTCGTAAAGAACAAGGTCGCCTCACCCTTCCGTCAGGCCGAGTTCGACATCGAGTATGGCGTCGGCATCTCCCGCGAGGGCGGCCTGCTCGACTTCGGCATGGAGCAGGATCTGGTGCAGAAATCCGGCTCCTTCTTCTCCTACGGCGAGACCCGCCTTGGTCAGGGCCGCAACAACGCCAAACAGTTCCTCGCCGACAACCCGGAGCTGGCGCTGGAGATCGAAACCAAGATCCGCACCGCCCTCGGCATCGACGGCGAGGCCGCTCCGGAAGAGGCTCCGCAGGCGCCTCCGGTGGAGGCACAGGCGGCTTAGCCCTGCCTGACGCCGGTCTTTCGCCCTGACGGATAGGATTCCGCCGCTTCATGGATAACGAGACTCTCTTTTACGTCTTCGGGATCGCCCTCGCCGTCTCGGCGGTGGTGATCAGCTTTGTCGCGCTGAAAGTCAAGAGCTTTCCCGGCAAAGCCTTCCCGGTCGTCGTGCTCTGGTTCGCGATCCTGATCGGCGGCGCCACGACCTTCTCGGTGCTGCTGGCCAAGGACCACGAGGCCCACGACGAGGCCGGCTTCAAACACGCCGGCGAAGAGTTCGAAGCCGAGGGCCACGACGAGGCCGCCGGCGAGGCTGAGGAAGCCGGCGAAGAGCACGGAGCGGGTGCCGAGGAGGCCGCGCCCGACGCGGCCGCTAAAGGCCCGGGCGGGACGCTGCAGATCGCCGCTGACCCGACCGCCATCGCCTACGACAAAGCCAGCCTCAGCAGCAAACCGGGCAAGGTCACGATCGACTTCGACAACCCCTCGACGATCCCGCACGACGTCGCGATCGAAGGCGGCGACGGCAAAGAGATCGCCGCCTCCGAACTGGTCACCGAGGCCGAAACCTCGGTGACTGCCGAGCTGGCGGCCGGGACCTACACGTTCTTCTGCACGGTGCCTGGGCATCGGGAGGCGGGGATGGAAGGGCCGCTCGAGGTTCAGTAGGGCTGGTGTGGGGGAGGTCTGGGTGACCCCTCCCCAAAGACCGTCGCGCAGCTGGGGCGAAGGCCAGGGTCCGTAGGTCAGAACTGGAGCCTTTGTGGAGGGGTCACCCAGACCTCCCTCGCGACGCCAACTGCTTCGCGCGGTAGTGGATTAACTCTGAAGCGTCTGTCGTTGTTCGGATATCGCGGCGTGTCGTAGAGCCGGTGAGAGACCCTCACACAGAGGCTCCAGTTCTGACAGTCGCGCCCCGGCCTTCGCCCCAGCTGCGCGACGGTCTCTGGGGGAGGGTCTCTCACCGGCTCCCCCGCAACCCCCGGCGATACCCTTGCCACCCATGCCCAAGCGCTTCCACGTCACCACCTTCGGCTGCCAGATGAACGTGCACGACAGCGAGCGGATGCGCGGCATGCTCGCCTCGCTCGGCTACGAGGAGGCCGAGAGCCGGGACGGTGCCGACCTGATCCTGTTCAACACCTGCTCGATCCGTGAGTCGGCCGACAGCCGCTTCATCGCGCATCTGGGCGAGGCGAAGCGGTTGAAGTCGGAAGGGCCGGAGCGGATCGTCGGGGTGGGGGGTTGCTGGGCGCAGTCGGTCAAGGACGAGGTCTTCCAGCGCTTTCCCTTCGTCGACGTCGCCTTTGGGCCGGGGCAGATCCACAAGCTGGCCGAGTTCCTCAACTCGGACTCGCTCAGTGCCCAGGGCTACTTCGAGTTCGAGGACTTCGCCGGCCACCTGCCGACCCGGCGCGAGCGCGAGTTCCAGGGCTGGCTGCAGATCTCGCAAGGCTGCAACTGCGTCTGCTCCTACTGCATCGTGCCCTCGACCCGGGGCAAAGAGGTCAGCCGCGACCCCGACGAGCTGCTGGTCGAGGCCGAGGCGCTGGCCGCCGACGGGGTGGTCGAGGTGACCCTGCTGGGCCAGAACGTCAATTCCTACGGTCGCGGCCTGCCGCCCGGCCGTCGCCTCGGCTTCGCCGAGCTGCTGGCCCGGGTCGACGCGGTCGAGGGGATCGAGCGGATCCGCTACACCAGCCCGCACCCGAAGGACATGAAGGAGGACGTGATCCGCGCCCACGCGGAGCTGCCGGCGCTCTGCGAGCAGATCCACCTGCCCCTGCAGTCCGGTTCGAGCACGGTGCTGAAACGGATGCGCCGCACCTATGACCGCGAGCGCTACATGGACCGGGTCGCCCTGATCCGCGAGCACGTCCCCGACTGCGCGATCACCACCGACATCATCGTTGGCTTCCCCGGCGAGACCGAGGCCGACTTCGCCGAGACCCTGGAGGTGGTCGAGGAGGTCGGCTACGACGGCGCCTTCACCTTCGTCTTCTCGCCGCGGCGCGAAACCGAGGCGGCGACGATGGATGGCCAGATCCCGCACCCGGTCAAGGTCGAGCGCATGGAGCGCCTGGTCGAGGCGGTACAGCGGCGCGCGACCGAGCAGGCGCAGCGCTTCGTCGGGCGCACGATGGAGGTCCTGGTCGAAGGGACCAGCCGCACCGACGAGACCCGGCTGCGCGGGCGCACCCGCCATAACAAGGCGGTCAACTTCGACGGCGTCGGCGCGCCCGGCGAGTTCGTCGAGGTCGAGATCGGGGGCGCCACCTCGCAGACCCTCAGCGGCGTCGCCGTGAAGCCGCTCTCGCAGCTTCTTTGACGGTCCTGGCGATATTCGGTCCGACGGGGGTGGGGAAGACCGGCGTCGCCGTCGCCCTGGCCGAGCTGCTGCGCGCGCGCGGCGAGGACCCGGTCGCGATCAACTGCGATGCGCTGCAGGTCTATGAAGGCCTCGGGGTCCTGACCGGGGCGGCCAGCCCGGCCGAGCGCGAGCGGCTCGAGCACCGGCTGCTCGAATTCGTCCCGATCGGCGCCGACTTCTCGATCGGCGACTACATGCCGCTCGCCCACGCCGAGATCGACGCGGCGCTGGCGGCGGGGCGGACGCCGATCGTGGTCGGCGGCACCGGCCTCTACCTGCGGGCGGCGCTGGCCGAGCTCTCGCTGGTCAAAGCGGCGCCGGAAGCGGCGGACTCCGAGCTCTGGAGCCCCGAGACGCGCCACCCGACGACGATCTTCGGGCTCGACATGGACCGGGCGGCGCTATACGAGCGGATCGACGCCCGCGCCGAGGCGATCGTCGCCGCTGGGGCGCTGGCAGAGGTCAGGCGGGCGGAAGCGCTTGGTCCCGGCCGCAGCGCCCGCAAGGCGCTCGGCTTCGACGAGGTCCTGGCCGGCGACCTGGCGGCGATGCAGAAGCGCTCGCGCAACTACGCCCGCCGCCAGCTCACCTGGATGCGCAAAATCCCCAACCTGACGACGATCGGCCGCACCGGCCTCGACGACGCCGCGGTGGCCACAAGGATCGCCGCCGCCCTGGGCGAATAGGCTGCCGCCGTGAAATTCGAGAAGTGGCAGGCGCTGGGGAATGACTACTTGATCCTCGAGACGCAGAACCTCCCCTGGGAGCTGAACGCGAAGCGGGTCGAGTGGCTCTGCGACCCGCACTTCGGGGTCGGCGCCGACGGCGTGCTGCTGCTGGAGCGCAGCGAGGATCCGGAGTTCGTCGCCGAGCTGCGGATCTTCAACCCCGATGGCTCCGAGGCCGAGCTCTCCGGTAACGGCGCCCGCGAGGCGATCCTCTACCTGCGCCGGCACGGCTGGACCGACGAGGACGAGTTCGCGATCCGGACCGTGGCTGGACCGATCCGGCCGACGATCACCGGCGAGCTGACCTGCGCGGTCGAGATGGGCAGAGCCTCGACCACCTCCAGGGACTTCCCCTCGGGCGGGGCCGACGGCAGGGGCAAGCTCAGCTCCGGCGGCCGCGAGTGGGAGTTTCAGCACGTCTCGATCGGCAACCCGCAGTGCGCGATCGTGGTCGCCGAGGAGGAGCTCGACGAGCTCGAGCTGGGCGAGTTCGGGCCCGGGATCGAAGGTCACGAGCTGTTCCCGAACCGGACCAACGTCTCCTTCCTGGCGATCGACGGCAGCCGGGTGCGGGCGCGGATCTTCGAGCGCGGGGTGGGGGAGACGCTCTCCTCCGGCACCGGTGCCAGCGGCGCCGCCGTCACCGCCTTCCTCCGCGGCGCCGCCTCACCGCTCGTGGTCGAGCTCGAAGGCGGCGAGCTCGAGGTCGAGATCGGCGAGGACCTGGCGGTGCGGCTGACCGGCTGGGCCGAGCCCGTTTACGCCGGCGAGCTCTCGCCGGAGCTGCTTGCCGCGCTGGGCGAGCAAGACCAGTGAGCTAATCGTTAGGGTTCCGCGCCCGTGGCGATCTCAGATCCATCCAGGCGCCTGGAGGCGATGCCTCCGTACATGTTCCAGGAACTGGAGCGGCGGATCGCCGAGAAGCGCGCGGCCGGCATCGACGTGATCAGCCTCGGCATCGGCGACCCGGACGAACCGACCTACGACTACGTAATCAAGGCGATGCAGGAGGCGGTCGCCGACCCCGGCACGCATCAGTACCCGAGCAACCGCGGCCGCGAGGAGTTCCGCCAGGCCTTCGCCGACTTCTACGACCGCCGCTTCGGCGTCGCGATCGACCCCGCGACCGAGGTAATCCCGGCGATCGGCGCCAAGGAGTGCATCTACAACCTCTGCTTCGCCTTTCTCGACCCGGGCGGCGTCGCGCTCGCCTCCGACCCCGGCTACCCGGTCTACACCGGCGGCCCGATCCTCGCCGGCGCCACCCCGGAGCTGCTGCCGCTGGTTCCCGAGCTCGGCTTCGTGCCCGACTTCAGCGCCGTCCCGGCTGACGTCGCCGCCAAGGCGCGGCTGATGTTCCTCAACTACCCGAACAACCCGACCGGGGCGACCGTCCCCGAGGGCTTCTTCGAGCTGGTCGTCTCCTTCGCCAAGGAGCACGAGATCCTCGTCGTCCACGACAACGCCTACTCGGAGACGACCTACGACGGCTATGTCGCGCCCAGCTTCCTCGAGACGCCCGGCGCCAAGGAGGTCGGCGTCGAGGTCTTCTCGCTCTCCAAGGGCTACAACATGACCGGCTGGCGGGCCGCCGCGATCCTCGGCAACGCCGACGCGATCCAGACCTACTGGCGGCTCAAGACCAACATCGACTCCGGCCTCTTCGAGGCGGTACAGCTGGCCGCCGCCGCCGCCCTGGAGGGCCCGAGCGGGCCGCTGCAGCGGATGAACGAGACCTACACCCGCCGCCGCGACCTGGTCGTCGCCGCCCTGCGCGAGATCGGCGTCGACGTCACCGCGCCGAAGGGCACGATCTACGTCTGGGCCCCGGTCCCCGCGGGCCAGACCTCGACCTCCTTCTGCGAGAAGGTCTTGGAAGAGGCGGCCGTGGTGATCTCGCCCGGCTCGATGTACGGGCCCAGCGGCGAGGGCTTCTTCCGGATCTCGCTCGCCGCCCCCGACGACCGCATCGAAGAGGCGGTCGAGCGGATGCGCGAGCACCTGGTCTAGGGCGCGCTACTTCGCCGTGGTTTCGCGCTCGGCGCGCTTGCGCCAGTAGCGGTCGAGGCCGGGCCACTGGTAGGCGGTGGGGACGGCCTGAAGCAGCTCGGCGATCGTCTCCTCGCCCATCCCTTCCTCCCGGAGTTGATCGCGGATGCGGCGCTGCAGGTCGGCCTCGTAGGCCTCGCGCTCCATCGCCTTGGCCAGCTCGGCCTCTTCGCGCAAGCGAGCACGGACCGCTTCCAGGTAGCCGGGGACGTCGTCCTCGACCGCGCCAAAGTGGGTCAGGGCCAGCCGCGAAGGCGACCAGCCGGCGACTAGGTCGAGCGATTCCTCCCAGACCGGGATATCGATGTCGGGCGGCGGGGTCGGGGGCATGACCAGGCCCGAGGGCGGGATGCGGCAGGCGGCGACGTCGCCGACGAAGGCGGTCCCGCTCTGCTCGTGCAGGTAACAGACGTGGTGGGAGGCATGGCCGGGCGTGTAGGCGACGCGCATCCCGCGCACGGTCTCGCCGCCGCTGAGCACCCTCACGTTCTGCTCCGGCACCGGGACGATCTCGCCCCAGAGACGCTGCATGTGATCCCCGTAGAGCCGCTCGGCGCTGGCCAGCAGCTTCGAGGGATCGATCAGGTGCGGTGCCCCGCGCTCGTGCACGTAGACCTCCAGCTCCGGCCAGCGCCGCACCAGTGCCCCGGTCGCGGCCGCGTGATCGAGGTGGATATGCGTCAGCAGCACCGCCTCCGGCTGCTCATCCCCAATCGCGTCAAGCACGGTCTGAATCGAGGACTCCGGCCCGGGATCGACCAGCGCTCCATCAACCTCCCAGCAGCCGATCACATGCGGCCGCCCGAGGTGCATCACGTCGATGACTCTCATCGGCTGCTGCCTCAAGCAACAGGGGCGGGGAAGCGATCGTCCGCCTCGAGCGTCTGCCGCAACCCGGTTTCCATGTCCCTGGGTGCGTACCCGAGCTCCTTGGCGGCCTTGTCGTAGCTGGCCCAGAAGGTCACCCCATCGCCGGAGGTGATCAGCTCGCGCAGGTTCGGTGGCTGGCCCATCAGCTTGCCGACCAGCGGGCCGAACGGGATCATCGCCTTCATCATCCCGGTCGGCAGGTCGCGCTTCGGCGCCTTGCGGCCGCTGACCTTGGCGACCATCTCGATCGCCTCGCGCATCGTCGTCACCGGGCCGCTGATCACGTAGGTCTCGCCGAGCTCGCCCTTGTCGAGGCCGAGCAGGATGCCGCCGGCGATGTCGTCGACGTGGCTCATGCAGATCCCCAGCTCAGGGAACGGCATCAGCACGAGTTTGCCGGCGAAGAATTCCTTCAGCAGGTCCGCCACCTGCGAGGTGTCGTCGGGGCCGTAGACGCCGCCGGGCTGGACGATGATCGCCGGCAGGTCCTGCTCGGCGATCATCCGCTTGACGATCTTGTGCGCCTCGAGCTTGGTCTCCTCGTAGTAGGAGGTGTAGCTCGTCTCGGGGTTCTCGTAGCTCTCGTCGACGACCTTCTTGTGCGTGTTGCCGAAGATGCCGACGGTGGAGACGTAGACGATGCGCGGCACCTTCGCCTCCAGCGCCACCTTCATCACCCGCTCGGTGCCGGCCACGTTGGCCTCCCACATCGCCGGGTGCTGCTTCTTCGGGATTCCGACCTCGTACATCGCCGCCGCGTGGACGACCGCGTCGCAGCCCTCCATGCCGGCGCGCAGGGCCGCCTCGTCGCCGAGGTCGCCGCTGACCAGCTCGCAGCCGAGGGCCGACACCCTGGCGCCCTTCTCGGGGCTGCGGGCGAGGCAGACGACCTCATCGCCGCGGGCGCGTAGCTGGCGCACGACCTCGCCGCCGATGAAGCCGGTTCCCCCGGTGACGAAGACCTTCACGCGCGTAACCCTATACCGGCCCGGCGGGTTTCCTACAATCCCCTTGAGTGCAGACCTCGAGAACCGGCAGAAACACGCAGACGCGCAAAGACGGGAGCGGCGTCGACGGTGCCGGGGTCTCGAACCCGCGGGCCCGCCAGCGCGCGCTCGCGATCGGCATCGTCAGCGGCGACGAGCACGGCGAGCCGCTGGCCGAGCTGCGGGAGCTGCTGCGCACGGCCGGGGTGGCGACCGCCGGGGTGGCGACCCAGCAGCGGCCGCAGCCCGACCCCGACCGCTACTTCGGCCGCGGCCGGCTGGAGGAGCTGAAGGCGGAGATCAAGGCCTGTGACGCCAACCTGGTCGCCTGTGACGACGAGCTGGCGCCGCGCCAGGAGCGCAACCTCGAGGCGGCGCTGGGCGTCCCGGTGATCGACCGCACCGCGGTGATCCTCGACATCTTCGCCGACCACGCCCACTCGGCCGAGGGCAAGCTGCAGGTCGAGCTGGCCCAGCTCGAATACAACATGGCCCGCATGCGGGGTCTCTGGACCCACCTCGAGCGGCTCGGCGCCGGCCGTATGGACGGCGGCATCGGCACCAGGGGCCCGGGCGAGACCCAGATCGAGACCGACCGCCGGCTCGCCCGCAACCGGATCGCCGCCCTGCGCCGCCGCCTCGCCCGGCTGGAACAGAACCGCGGCGTGATGCGGGCGCGGCGTGAGCGCTCCTCGCTGCCCCGGGTCGCCCTCGCCGGCTACACCAATGCCGGCAAGTCGACCCTGCTCAACGCCCTGACCGGGGCCGAGGTCGGGGTTGGGAACCGGCTCTTCCACACCCTCGACCCGACCACGCGCAGCCTCGAGCTCTCCGGTCGCGACTACCTGGTGACCGACACCGTCGGCTTCATCGAGAAGCTGCCGCACGACCTGGTCGAGGCGTTCAAAGCGACCCTCGAGGAGACCGTCCTCGCCGACCTGATCGTGCACGTGGTCGACGCCTCGGCCCCGGAGCAGCGGCTGCTGATCGACATGGGCGCGGTTGACGAGGTACTGGAGGAGATCGGCGCCGGCGAGAAGCCGCGGCTGCTGGTCCTCAACAAGGCCGACCTGCTGAGTGAGGAGCAGCGCCAGGAGGTGACCCTGACCCACCCCGAGGCGGTGCTGATCTCCGCCGTCGAGCACGAGGGGCTGGAGCAGGTTTGCGAGCGGATCGAGGCCGCCTTCGAGGAGACGCTGGCCGAGGTCGAGCTGCTGGTGCCCTATGCCGAGGGCGCTCGCCTGCACGAGCTGCACGAGGTCGCCGGCGACCTCGAACGGACCGAGCGCGAGGATGGCGTCCTCGTTCACGCCAAGGTGCCGCGAGCGGAGCTCCACCGCTTCGACGATCTCGCCGTCGTCTAGGCTGCCCGGTCCATGGAGCTGCCGATTGCGAAGTTGAAAGAGGGCGCGACGCTGCCTACGCGGGCGCACGAGGGCGATGCGGGGCTGGACCTGTACGCCAACGAGGCGGCGCACATCGGGCCGGGCGAGCGCTGGAGCGTCGGGACCGGGGTCGGGGTGGAGATTCCCGCGGGCCACGCCGGCCTGGTGCTGCCGCGCTCGGGCCTCGCCCGCGATCACGGCATCGCCCTCGTCAACAGCCCCGGCCTGATCGACTCCGGTTACCGCGGCGAGCTGCGGGTGCTGCTGCTCAACACCGACCCGGCCGAGACCTTCCGGGTCGAGGCGGGCGACCGGATCGCGCAGCTGGTCCTGGTCCCGGTCGCGCTGGCGACGCCGGTCGAGGTCGATTCCCTCGCCGAGTCAGCTAGGGCCACGGGTGGCTTCGGTTCATCTGGCCGCTGAAGTTGAAGACTTGACCCACCCCTAGTGGGGTCAAGTCCTCAGCGAATCCCGGCCGCGGCGCGGGCGCTCGCTTCCGCCGCCAGCTCCAGCTCGTCGTCGAGCGGCTCCAGCTCGGGGCGACGGCCGTAGCGGCGCTCCAGCGCGGTCGCGATCAGGTGGTCGGCGAGCCAGGCGTTCTTCGGCAGCAGCGGGCCGTGCAGGTAGGTCCCGATCAGGTTGTGGCGGCGGGCGCCCTCGAAGCCGTCCCTGCCGTTGTTGCCGTGCCCCTCGAGCACGCGCCCCAGCGGCACCACTCCCGCCCCCAGGTAGGTGCGGCCGCCGTGGTTCTCGAACCCGGCCAGGGTGCGCGGGCCGGCGCCGAGGTCGACCTCGATCGCGACGTTGCCGATCAGCCGCTCGCCCGGCTCGCGGACGGTCTCGAGGTCGACCAGGCTGAGGCCGGGCAGCTTCTCCTCACCGAGCTGGTAGCTGTGGCCGAGCAGCTGGTAGCCGCCGCAGACGGCGAGCAGGGCGGCGCCGCTCTCAATCGCGGCGGCGAGATCGGCGCGCTTGCTGGCGACCATGTCGGCGGCGACCATGCGCTGGTCGCGGTCCTGCCCGCCGCCGACGTAGAAGAGGTCGTGGGCGGCGGGGTCGACCGGCACGCCCTGGCCGGCGCCGTGGTGGACGAAGCCGATCCCGCGCCACTCGCAGCGCCGCTGCAGGAAGACGATGTTGCCGCGGTCGGCGTAGATGTTCATCTGCTCCGGGTAGAGGCTGAGCACGCGCAGCTCCATCAGCCCTCCTTCCCGAGCAGGACCACGGTCGAGCCGACGTGGAGGTCGGTGGGGGGGATCGGGCGGCGGCCCAGCGGCGTCAGGCCGGCGGCCAGCGCCTCGCGCTCGAGCTGCTCGGCAGCCAGCGTGCGAATGCGGATCTCGTTCTTCTCCTCGCTCAGCTCGCCAGCGGGGGAGACGGTCTGGCGTAGGCGCAGGATCACGATCTCGGCGCCGATGTCGACGGCGTCGATCGGCAGGCTGGAGTAGACCCAGCCGTCGACCTCACGCACGTCGGGCAGCGGCGGCTCGCCTTCGGGCTCCAGTGGCAGGCTCTCGACGATCGCCAGGGCAACGCGGCCGCCCGGCGCCAGGTGGGCAGCGATGCAGGCGAGCGACTCGACCCGCTCCTCGCTCCCGGCCAGCAACTGCATCAGTTGCATCGGTCCCAGGGCCAGGGCGATCTCCTGCTCCAGCTCGAAGCGCTGGGCGTCCCCGAGGACGGCGCGCAGCGGCAGGCCCTCGGCGCGCTCGGCGAGCGCCGCGATCAGCTCCGGGTCGAGGTCGAGCCCGATCGTCGCGTGCCCGCGGCGGGCGAGGTGCAGGGCGACGCGGCCGGTGCCGCAGCCGAGGTCGAGGACGGGGCCGCCGGCCTCCTCCGCCAGCTCCTCCCAGAGCGGCAGATCCGCGCTGTAGGCGCCGTTCTCGGCGTCGTGCCAGATCGCCGCCGTGCTCGTCGTCGCGTCGCTCACCGCCAGAACTCCTTGGCGAGGCCACGGTCGGCGAGCAGCTTGCGCAGCTCCATCAGGGCGGTGTAGGTGGGCAGGGCGAAGAGCCGGCCGGGAGCCGCGGCGGCGGCCCGGTCAAGCGACTCCTCGATTCCCGGCACGACCTCGATCGCGTCGGCCGGCCAGCCGGCGTACTTCAGCCGCAGCGCCATCTCCGGCGCCCGCGTGCCGGCGCAGGTGACCCGGCGCACGCCGCCGGTCAGCAGCTCGAAGTCGGCGTCCCAGACCCAGGAGACGTCACGGCCGTCGGCGATCCGGTCGTTGAGTGCGATCCAGAGGTCGATCGGCTCGCTGCCGGCCTCCAGCCGCAGCGTCCGCAGCACCTCGTTGGCCCCGGCCGGGTTCTTGATCAACAAGATAGAGACGTCGGTACCGGCGACCGGGATCGTCTCAACTCGGCCGAAGGCGGCGCGCATCTGGCCCAGCGCGGCGGCGATCCGCTCCGGGGCGACCCCCAGCCGCAGGCTCGCCGCCACCGCGGCGAGCGCGTTGTAGACGTTGTAGAGGCCGGGCAGCGGCAGCCGCAGCTCGATCTCGCCGCCGGGAATGCGGACGCGGCTGCGCGAGCCGTCCATGCCGTGCAGCTCGATCTTCGTCGCCGCCACCTCCGGCTCGGGCCGGCGGGCGCCGCAGCTGGGACAGGAGTAGTGGCCGAGATGGCCGACGAAGGCGCGGGCGTAGGCGTAGGGGTGGCCACAGCGGCGGCAGTGCTTGGCGTCGAAGGCGTGCTGCAGCTCCGGCAGCGCCTGCGAGTGGTCCTCGATCCCGAAGTAGAGGACGCCCTCGCGCCGGTTGCCCTCGCCATCGCGGCCGAGGTCGGCGATCAGCGGGTCGTCGGCGTTGAGGACCAGCCCGGTGCGGCCGGCCTGCGCCGCAACCGTCGCCGCCCACTCGTCGGCCAGCGCCTCCATCTCGCCGTAACGGTCGAGCTGGTCGCGGAAGAGGTTGCCGAGCACGATCGTGCCGGGGCCGAGCTGCTCGACCACGCGCGGCAGCCAGGCCTCGTCGACCTCGAACAGACCCTCGTCCCCCTGCTGCTCGAGCAGCGCCGTCGCCACTCCCCAGGTCATGTTCGAGCCGGCGCGGTTGTGGACGGGGTGGCGGCCGGCGGCGGCGAGGGCCGAGGCCAGCATGCCCGCGGTCGTGGTCTTGCCATTGGTGGCGCTGACGATCGTTGTCCCGTCGGGGAG
>DASUNU010000176.1:0-3595 GCA_036276995.1 Solirubrobacterales bacterium | reverse complement strand
GAGGCCTGGAAGAGCACATGGTGGTCGCACCCGGCGTGCAGATCTTCCTCGTGCATCGTCTCCACGTGCAACGCCCTGATCCAGCGCTCGTCGAGCATGCCGGCCAGTCTCCCATGCAAGCATGGCCGTCATGGCAGCGATCGAACTCAGCGGCGTGGTTAAGACCTTCGGCCCGATCACGGCCGTCAACGGGCTCGACCTCGAGGTGCCGGAGGGCATCTGCCTCGGCCTGCTCGGCCCCAACGGCGCCGGCAAGTCGACGACGATGCGGCTGCTGACCGGCCAGGCGGTCGCCGACTCCGGCCGGCTGCGGGTGCTCGGCTACGAGCTGCCCGGCGAATCGAAGCCGGCGCGGGCGGAGATGGGCGTCGTCCCCCAGCTCGACAACCTCGACGTCGACGTCACCGTCGAGGACAACCTCGCCGTCTACGCCCGGCTCTACCGGGTCAAGGACGTCGGCGCCGCGGTCGACCGCGCCCTCGACCTGGCCCGCCTGCGCGACCGCCGCCGCGACGCCGTCGACAAACTTTCCGGCGGCATGCGCCGCCGCCTGCTGCTCGCCCGCGGCCTCGTCCACGAGCCGCGCCTGGTCCTGCTCGACGAGCCGACCGTCGGCCTCGACCCGCAGATCCGCACCGAGCTCTGGACCCTGATCGGCGAGCTCAAAGCCCGCGGCACGACGATCCTGATGTCGACCCACTACATCGAGGAGGCCGAGCGCCTCGCCGACGAGGTGGCGGTGATGCACCAGGGGCAGGTGATCAGCCGCGGCCGCCCGGCCGAGCTGATCGCCGAGCACGCCGGCACCCACACCGCCGAGATCTATGCGCCGCCGCAGCGCCTCACCGAGCTGCGCGCCGACGCCGAGGCGGCCGGCCTGCGGGTGCGGCCGGCCGGGCCCGCGATCGCGATCGTCGGCTCCGAGCAGGCCGGCGATGGCTTCGTCCCCGAGGAAGCGGTGATCCGGGCCGCCACGCTCGAGGACGTCTTCGTGCTGCTGACCGGTGAGGAGGCGGAGTGAGCGTCGAGACCCAGGCCGCCCCGCGCCGCATGCGCCGGCTCGAACCGGCGGCGATCACCGGCGTGATGAGCCGCGAGGTCGCCAACTTCCGCACCTACTGGAAGGGCACCTCCTTCTCCAGCGTGCTCGAACCGATCGTCTACCTGCTCGCCTTCGGGCTCGGCCTCGGCGCCACTCTGGTCGACGAAGTCGAAGGCATCCCCTACATCCAGTTCGTCGGCACCGGCATGGTCGCGACCGCGGTGATCTTCTCCAGCGCCCTGCCCTCGATGTTCGGCACCTTCGTCAAGCACCGCTTCCAGAACACCTACGAAGCGATCCTCGCCGCCCCGGTCGACGTCGAAGAGCTGGTCACCGCGGAGATGCTCTGGATCGGCATCCGCTCCGCCGTCTACGGCTGCGTCCCGCTCGTCGTCACCTTCTTCTGGGGCCTCGACCCGGCGCCGGGGATGCTGCTGGTGCCGCTCTTCTGCCTCGTCACCGCGCTCGGCTTCGCCGGCTTCGGGGTGGCGATGGCGGCGACCGTGGCCAAGATCGACCAGTTCAACTACGTCACCGCCCTCTTCGTCACGCCGCTGTTCCTCGTCGCCGGCACCTTCTTCCCGATCAACGGCCTGCCCGAGGGCGTCCAGGTGGTCGCCCAGGCCAACCCCCTGCACCAGCTGGTCGAACTGGTCCGCGGCGGCGCCTTCGGCTTCGAGGCCGTCGACCTCGCCCGCTTCGCCTTCCTCGTCGCCTTCGCCTTCCTCACCTGGCGCGTGGCGATCAGCCGCATGTCCAAGCGGCTGATCGACTGAAGAAAATGGACCGTGCACCCGCCTCTGAAGCGTGGTCACCGGGCGTGTCCGTCGTTTTTGGCTCTTGCCGGGCTAACCTGCGGCACCCGCGGCATCCCGCTTAAGGCTGCTTCCTTCCGGACCTGACCTGATTCGCGTGCCTACGTCGCGCAGGACCCGGCCGTCAACGCCGCCGCGACGCACTGACCCCGACGGCCAGCTCCTCGGAACGGTAGTCGGCCCCGCTAGAGCGGATTGCGGGTTACAGGGCACCGCTGATTCCCCGCCTAGCACGGTCCGTCACTGATCCTACCCTGCCGCCATAGGATCACCGCCCTTGACCTTCCTGCCGACAGCCGCGATCGAGGTCGACACCGGGTCCTTCTTCGTCATCGTCGTCGTCGCCGCGGTCGCCGCGATCACCACCGCGGTCGTGCCGAAACGGCTGGCGCCCCCGGTCGTCGTGCTCGAGCTGCTGCTCGGGATCGTCGTCGGCCCGGAGGTCCTCGGCCTCGCCCACTCCGACGACTTCATCGAATTCTTCGCCAACCTCGGGCTTGGGATGCTGTTCTTCTTCGCCGGCTACGAGATCGACTTCGAGCGGATCAAGGGCACGCCGATGAAGCTCGGGGCGCTCGGCTGGCTGCTCTCGATCGCGCTCGCCTACGGGATCGGCGGCGCCCTCGCGGCGGCCGGGATCGTGCTCTCCTTCCTCTACACCGGCTCGGCGATGGCGACGACCGCGATCGGCACCCTGATCCCGATCCTGCGCGACAACGGCGAGCTCAAGACCCGCTTCGGCACCTACCTGCTGGCCGCCGGCGGGGCCGGCGAGTTCGGCCCGATCCTGCTAGTCACCCTGGTCCTCTCGACCACCAACCCGCTGCACGAGTCGGCGATCCTGCTCGGCTTCATCGCCCTCGCGATCGTCCTCGCGCTGATCTCGGTCCGCTACGCCGGGCGCAGTTGGCCGGCGCTGGAACGGACCCTGGAGGCGAGCAGCCAGATGGCGGTGCGGATCACCGTCGTGCTCGTCTTCGGCCTCGTCTTCATCGCCAGCAAGCTCGGGCTCGACATCCTGCTCGGCGGCTTCGTCGCCGGGATGATCGTGCGCGCGGCGCTGAAGGGACAGGAGGTGCAGGTCTTCGAGTCGAAGCTGACCGCGGTCGGGTTCGGCTTCTTCGTCCCCTTCTTCTTCGTCGCCAGCGGGATCGAGTTCGACCTCGGCGCGCTCGGCTCGGCCGAAGCGATCCTCAAGCTGTTGATGTTCTTCGCCCTCTTCCTGATCGTCCGCGGCGTGCCGGCGATGCTGCTCTACCGCGGCGTGCTCGCCGCCCGCGACCGGGCCGCGCTCGCCTTCTACTCGGCCACCGAGCTGCCGCTGGTGGTGGCGATCACGACGATCGCGACCGAGTCCGGGCACATGAAGTCCTCGACCGCGGCCGGCCTGGTCGGCGCCGCGATGCTCTCCACCCTGGTCTTCCCCTTCGTCGGCATCGCCCTGCGCAAGGGGCGAGCCGGCGAAGGGGAGGAGTTGGCCGCCGCCTAGCGGCGCCGAATCAGCTTCAGGCGCTTGTAGACCGTCGCCTTGGCGCTGCCGGCCTTGACCGTCTGCTTGAAGAGCAGGCGCTTCTTGGTCGCGAGCTGCTTCCGCGCCTTCGGCTTCACCTTCAGGACCAGCGTCTTCGCCTTGCCCTTGGCGATCTTGCTGGTCCGCTTCGTCGTCGCCGCCCTGCGCTTGCTCAGCAGACCCTGCAGGGAGAGGCTGCAGGCGCGGCCCACCCCGGCTGGGCAGGGC
>DASUNU010000175.1:0-8161 GCA_036276995.1 Solirubrobacterales bacterium | reverse complement strand
CGCCGCCGCGATCCCGAGGAACAGGCCCAGCACCGAGGCGACCAGGCCGACGATCAGCGCCTCGAACAGGACCGCGCGCAGGACCTGGTTGCGCGAGGCGCCGATGGTCCGCAGCAGCGCGAACTCCTTGGTGCGCTGGGCGACCGTGATCGAGAAGGTGTTGAAGATCAGGAAGGAGCCGACGAAGACGGCGATGAAGCCGAAGACGAGCAGGAAGGTCTGGAAGAAGCCGAGGCTGTCGCGGATCTCTTCCGAGCTGCGGTCGGCGTTTTCCTTGGCGGTCTCGACCCGCACCGTGTCCGGCACCCGGCGCTCGATCCGCCGTTTCAGCGCCTGCGCCGAGACCCCGTCGGCGGCGGCCACGGAGATCTGGTCGAGGCGGCCGCGCTTGTTGGTGATCTCCTGCGCCACCGGCAGGGTCACCTGGGCAATGCTGGCGCCGCCGAAGGAGGCGCTGCCGAGCCGGGTGAAGCCGACCAGGCGGAAGCTGCGGGCCTCGGTCTGGCCGACCAGCTTGATCCGGTCGCCGAGCGCCAGGTCGGAGTCTTCGGCGGCGGCCTCGTCGATCGAGGCTTCGCGCGGGCCCCGCGGCGGGTGGCCCTCGACGTAGTCGACCGACCGCAGCGCCTCGGGCAGCGCCGAGGAGATGAACTTGGGGGCGAATTTGGAGCCGATCTCATCGCCCTTGGAGTCGAAGAAGGCGCCCAGGGTGAAGATCGCCCCCGCCGCCTCTTTGACGCCCGGCGTGCTTTCGACCTCGGGCAGGACCGAGGCGCTGAACGACGCCGTTTCGCCGCTTTCCTGTTCGACCGGGTTCTTGGCGGTGACGACGACGGAGATGCCCTCGTTCGACTCGCTGAAGATTTCGTCGAAGGCGGCGAAGATCGTGTCGGTGAGGATGTAGCTGCCGGCGACGAAGGCGACCCCGAGCACGACCGCGAAGGTGGTCGTCAGAGCTCGGAGCTTGCGAGCCCAGAGGCTCTTGAGGCCGAGGCTAGTCAAGCTGCTTCATCAGCTCGATCACATCCGCGGCGGAGCCGGGGGCGCCGTCCTGGACGATCTTGCCGTCGCGGAGGGTGATCAGGCGGTCGGCGTGGGCGGCGGCGGCGGGGTCGTGGGTGACCATGATCACCGTCTGCCCGAACTCGTCGACGGACTGGCGCAGCAGGGTGAGGACGCCGGCGCTGGCCTTCGAGTCGAGGTTGCCGGTCGGCTCGTCGGCGAAGACCACCGCCGGTTTGGAGACGAGGGCGCGGGCGACGGCGACGCGCTGCTGCTGGCCGCCGGAGAGCTCGGCCGGGCGGTGGGTGCGGCGGTCGGCCAGGCCGACGGTGCCGATCAACTGCTCGACCCACTGCTGGTCGGGCTTGCGGCCGGCGATCGAGAGCGGCAGGACCAGGTTCTCCTCGGCGGTGAGGACCGGCAGCAGGTTGAAGAACTGGAAGACGAAGCCGAGCTTGTCGCGGCGCAGCTTGGTCAGCTCGCCGTCGTCGAGGCCGGTGATCTCGGTCCCGTCGAGCTCGACCGTGCCGGAGGTCGGTTTGTCGAGGCCGGCGAGGATGTGCATCAGCGTCGACTTGCCCGAGCCCGAGGGACCCATGATCGCGGTGAAGCGATCGCGCTCGAAGCCGGTGCTGACCCCGGCCAGGGCGTCCACAGCTGCGTCGCCCTCGCCGTAGCGGCGGGTGAGGTCGGTGGCGACAACGACCTGTCCGTTCGTACTCACTAATCGGCACGCTATCGAGATCGCCCGCTCGGGGTGGTCGTGCGAGCTTGGACGAGCTATAGCCTGCGACCCGTGGCGCTTGCGGACGACTTCGACGGACTCCTGATCGACCTCGACGGGGTCGTCTGGATCGGCCGCGAGCCGGTCCCGGGGGCGGCGGAGACGCTGCGAGCGCTGCTCGCCGAGGGCAAGCAGCTCGTCTTCGTCACCAACAACCCGGGCAAGCCGCCTGAGTCCTACGCGAAGCGGCTGCGCAGCATGGGGGTCGAGGTCGGGCCGGAGCGGATCGTCACCGCCGGCATGGTCGCGGCCCGCATGGCCGGCGAGGCCGCCGGGGCGGGCGGAGGCGCCTTCGTGATCGGAGCGGCGCCGCTGAAGGAGATGGTGGCGGCGAGCGGGGCGACGCTGCTGGTCGGCGAGGCCGGGCGCGAGGCCGGCGTCGTCGTCGTCTCCGGTCACCGCGACTTCGACTACGCCGAGCTGCTGACCGCGAAGCTGGCGCTCGACCGGGGTGCCGCCCTGATCGCCACCAGCCACGACCCGACGATGCCGATGCCGGGCGGCGAGTGGCCGGGGACGGGCTCGATCCTGGCCGCGGTCGAGACCGCCTCCGGGCGCACCGCCGAGATCGCCGGCAAGCCCGAGCGCCACCTGTTCGAGATGGCCCTGGCCGCGCTCGGCGTCCCCTCCCAATCGCGCGGTTCCTTAGAGACGCATGATGTCCGAAAGGAACCACGGGATCTGCGGGTGGCGATGATCGGCGACCGCGTCTCCTCCGACATCGAGGGCGGGCGCCGGGCCGGGCTGGCGACGATCCTCGTGCTCAGCGGCACCAGTGACCGGGCAACTGCGGAGGCGGCCGAGCCGCGGCCCGACCACGTGGTCGACGACCTCGTCGGCCTGCTCTCGTGAGCGCGCCCGGCCCGGGCGCCGGGAGCCAGCCGCACCGTCCGGGCCTCGCTTTCGCCGGACTCTTCGTCGTCACCTTCTGCGGTCTGCTCGCGGTCGGCGCCGTACTGCCGGTCCTGCCCCGCTACGTGCACGGTCCGCTCGGCGGCGGCGACATCGCGGTCGGGATCGTGATCGGCGCCTACGCGATCTCCGGGCTGCTGCTGCGCCCGATCGCCGGCCGCCTCGCCGACCGCCGCGGGCGCAAGCCGACGGTCCTGGTCGGCGGCCTGCTGCTCTGCGTCAGCGGGCTGCTCTACCTCTCCGAGCTCGGCCTGGCCGGCCTGATCGTCGCCCGGCTCGTGCTCGGTGCCGGCGAGGGCGCCGTCTACACCGCCGGCTCGGCCTGGATCATCGACCTCGCCCCGCCCGCCCGCCGCGGGCGCGTGCTCGGGCTCTACGGCCTCGCCGTCTGGGGCGGTCTCAGCGTCGGCCCCCTGGCCGGCGAGCTCTTGCTGCAGACGAGCGGCTACACCGCGGTCTGGGCCTTCGCCGCGGCGATGCCGCTGCTGGGAGCGCTGATCACCGCGCGGATCCCCGACGCCTTCGAGCCGGTCACCCACGCCGAGCCGCACCCGCTGATCGCGCCGGAGGCGGTGCGGCCGGGGCTGGCGGTGGCCCTGGCCTCGGTCGGCTACGCCGCCGTCGCCACCTTCATCGTCCTCCACCTGGAAGCGCGCGGGATCGGCGAGGGGGCGCTGGTCTTCGGCGCCTTCGCGGCGATGATCGTGATCACCCGCCTCGTCGCCGGCGACCTGCCCGACCGGCTCGGGGCGGCGCGGGTGGCGATCGGGGCGACGCTGGGCGAGGCGCTGGGGCTGGCCACGATCGCCTTCGCCCACAGCCTCCCGGTCGCGCTCGCCGGCGGGATGCTGATGGGCGCCGCCTTCTCGCTGCTCAACCCGTCGCTGATGCTGATCGCGGTCAACCGGGTCTCGGCCAGCGCCCGCGGCGCCGCGATGGGCACCTTCACCGCCTTCTTCGACCTCGGGGTCGGGATCGGGGCGCCGCTGGCGGGGATCGCGGCGGCGCTGAGCGACTACGAGGGCGCCTTCATCCTCGCCGCCGCGATCGCGGTCAGCTCCTCCCTGCTGATCCTCACCACCCTGCACCGTTCGCCGCAGCCGGCAGCGAGCTAGCGCTCGGCAACGAGCAGCGTCTGCAGGGCGCGGCCGAGGCGGCCGCGCTCGTCGCTGAGCACCGACTCGGCGGTGCCGACCCCGTGCCCGTGCGGCAGGGTGACGGCGTCGACGCAGACCCACTCCCCCGCCGGCAGCCGCTCCAGGTGGACGGTGAGGTCGACGTTGATGAAGAGGTAACGGCGGTAGTCGAGGGCAGCGCTGACGCCGTTGCCGACGTCGGCGGTGACCAGGACCCGCTGCAGTGGCGAGGGCTGCTCACCGGCGACGAGGGGGTGGCGCATCCGCAGCCAGACCAGCGCCGGGCCGGGCTCGAGGAAGCCGCCGCGGACGAAGCGGACCTCCATCGCCGAGTGGTAGCCGAGCTCCTCGCCGGTCGGGAAGAACTCGCCTTCGGAGCCCTGCTCGGGGCCGGGAGGGGGCGCGGGAGCGGGCATCGCCCCGTCGGGAATCGTGACCGCGGCGGTGCGGATCCGCCAGGCGCTGGCCCGCATCAGCGGCGTCCCGGCCTCGTCGCAGAGCTCGGCCTCGAGCAGCTGCACGCGGCGGCCGGGCCGGACGACGCGGGCGCTGACCCGCAACGGCGCGATCGGGACTGAGCTGAGGATCTCGCAGGTGACGCGACCGATGTGGAACTCGGCCGCGTCGGGCAGCCGCTCCAGCGCGCGCCCGAGCAGGGCCGCCGGCGGGCCGGCGTGCTGCGCCCCGGGGTCCCAGGGCCCCCGGGTCAGCTCGGTCGCGGCGTAGAGATCGCCGTCGCGCTCGTAGAAGGCCTCCGGCACGGGGCCATCCTAGGAGCAATCGCCGCCGAAGACCTGGGTCCAGACGTGGGCGCCGCCGTAGCCTTCGAGCCCGCCGATGCGGAGACCGATGCCGATCTCCGCGTAGGGACCGAGGATGTTCTCGCGGTGTCCGGACGAGCGCATCCAGTTGCTGAAGATCGAGCGCACGCTGCCGAGCGGGCCGCTGCCCCAGGCGATGTTCTCGGCCAGGCAGCGCCCCCTGTAGCCGGAGCGCTCGACCCAGTAGGTGAACTCGCGCCCGCAGGCTTCGTGGCTGAACTCGTCGCAGCGCAAGATGTCGGCCGACTTGTGGCCGGCGGCGCCGTTCAGCGGCGCGGAGGGGGCGAGCGGCGGCAGGCCGCGGCCGGCGCGGGCGGAGTTGAGCAGGCAGCGCATCGCTTTCACCTGCGCGGCCGGCCGGGCGCTGGGATCGGTCTGGTTGGGGCAGGCAGAGGCGGACGCGATCAGCGGAGCACGCCGGCCCTCGCTCGCGGCCGCCCCGGCGGGCGTCGCCAGGGCCGCGACGGCAAGCGCCGCGCACAGGATCGCCATGACTGCCCTGCCACCGGTCACGCACCCAAGGGTAGGGAGCCGACCCGCTCGACCGACTGGACGGCGAGCGTAACCTTGGAGTAGAGAGACGAAAGGAGAAAGATGACCGAGAAGGTCCAGAAGTCCGAGCAGGAGTGGCGCGAGCAGTTGACCCCGGAGCAGTTCGAGGTGCTGCGCAAGGCCGGCACCGAGCGCGCCTTCACCGGCCCATATGTCGACGAGAAGAGCGAGGGGATGTACCGCTGCGCCGGCTGCGGCGCCGAGCTGTTCTCCTCCGACACCAAGTTCGACTCCGGCACCGGCTGGCCCAGCTTCACCGAGCCGGCCAACCTCGAGCACGTCGAGCTGCGCCCCGACAACAGCCTCTTCATGCGCCGCACCGAGGTCGTCTGCAAAGCCTGCGGCGGCCACCTCGGCCACGTCTTCGACGACGGCCCGGCCGACCGCGGCGGCCAGCGCTACTGCATCAACGGCTGCGCCCTGACGCTGGACAAGAAGTAGGCCCGCGACCCGGTCTCCCCGGGCCGGGCGTTACATAGTTGGCACAGACATGTGTAACGTGTTGTCTGTTAGCGTCAGCGAGGTGAAGACGGTGAGGCAGAGTTGGACTGACGAGCGGCTCGACGACATGAGCCAGCGCATGGACCAGGGTTTCGCCCGGGTCGATGCCGAGCTGCACGCGCTCAACGGGCGTTTCGATGCCCTGGAGCGCGTCCTGATCCAGATCGGGTTTCTAATGAGCGCCTCCCTGATCGGGGTCGTGGCCACCTTGGCCGGCCTCATCGTCACCCAGCTCTGAAGCCGCCCCCCTCTTCCGGAGGTCCGCTCAGAACAGCAGCGAGACCATGGCGGCGCCGACGACGATCGCGGTCGACCAGGTGACCGCCTCGGCGGTGATCTCCATGTCGAGCCCGTAGGCGTGGGCGATGACCAGCGAGTTGAGGCCGGAGGGCATCGCCGAGAGCAGGCGGTAGGCGGCGGGGAGGTCGATCAGCGGCGCCGCCAGCAGCATCAGCAGCGCCGGCACCACGGCGAGGCGGGTCGCGATCGCCAGGACCACGGGCCTGGTCAGCGGCGGCGGCATCGGCAGCTCGCCGTGTTCGGCGTTCTCGGCCAGGGTGGCGCCGACCGCGAAGAACCCGATCGGGAGGATCGCGACCAGCAGCACCTGCGAGGCGTCGACCAGGACCTGGGGCGCCAGCACGTCGGGGGCGAGGATGCCGGCGATCGCCGCGTAGAGCGGTGGGTTGCGGGTGAAGAAGGCGCCGATCCGCTGGCGCGGCGTTTCCCCCGCTTTGGTCCCGAAGGCGGCGCCGACCGCGAAGGCGCCGAGCAGCAGGCAGGGGCCGGTGACGAGGACGTCGTAGAGGACCGCGGTCGAGAGCTCGTCGCGCCCGAGCAGGGCGACCGCGAGCGGGTAGCCGAGGTAGCCGGTGTTGACGCTGAGCACGGTGCAGACGACGGCCCCGGTCTGGTGCCGGGCCAGCTTCAGCACCCGGCTGGCGACGAGGTAGGCGAAGAGGCCGCCGAGCGAGGAGGCGACGATGCCCAGTACCAGGCCAACCCCGTGGCTGAGGTCGATCTCGGCGGCGGCGATGTTGAAGAAGATCACCGGCGGCAGCAGCACGTAGAGCAGCAGCGAGAGGGCGCTGCGAGCGGCGTTGGCGGCCCCCTGCGGCCAGCGTCCCTCGGACCAGACGCCGACGGCGACCGAGATGACGATCGCGAGAGTGGTTAGGAGGACCCCCATCGCGCCGCAGTCTGACGAGGGCGGGCGCTAGCCGAAGAGCGAGGCGCCAGCCTTCGCGGCGAACTCGACCAGCGGCTGCGGGATCACGCCGAAGAAGACGGTCGCGGCGGCGGCCAGCAAGGCGGGGCCGACCAGGTACCAGCGGCGGCCCGCCTCGGGGTCGATCGGGTCGGCCTCGGGGGCGGCCCCGGCGATCGCCGGGGTGGCGGCGCTCTCCTCGCCGCTCCGCATCCACATCGCCGCCACCACCTTCAGGTAGTAGGCGAGCGAGATCATCGTCCCGACCGCGATGAAGACCGCGAGCCAGGTGTAGTCGCCTTCGACCAGGGCCTCGATCAGGTAGAGCTTGCCGATGAACCCGACCGTGGCCGGCAGCCCGGCCAGGCCCAGCATCGAGATCGTCAGCGGCCAGGCCAGCAGGGGGCGCTCGGCGCCGAGCCCCTGGACCGAACGGATCGAGTCGCCGAAGGGGGTCTCGCGCTCGCGGGCGACGATCACGGCGAAGGCGGCGAGGTTCATGAAGGCGTAGCCGGCGAGATAGAAGACCAGCGAGCTGGTCCCGGCCTCGGAGGCGACCACGACCCCGCCCAGCATGTAGCCGGCCTGGGCGACGCCGGAATAGCCGAGCAGCCGCTTCAGCGAGTCCTGGCCGAGCGCGCCGACGTTGCCGACGATGATCGAGATCGCGGCCAGGACCGCCAGCGCCGGCTGCCACTCGTTCAGCTGTGGGCCGAGGGCATCGATGAAGAAGCGCAGGAAGACGGCGAAGGCGGCCGCCTTGGTCGCCACCGCCATGAACGAGGTGATCGGGGTCGGCGCCCCCTGGTAGACGTCGGGCGTCCACTGGTGGAAGGGGGCGATCGAGGCCTTGAAGGCGAGCCCGACCGCGCACATCGCGATCCCGATCAGGATCAGCGGGTCGCCGAGCACGCCGTCGCGGGCGATCCCGCCGGCGATCCCGCCGAAGTTGGTGGAGCCGGTGCCGCCGTAGAGGAAGGCCATCCCGTAGAGCAGGGTCGCCGAGCCAACCGAGCCGACGATCAGGTACTTCAGCCCCGACTCGAGCGACCCCTCGCGGCGCAGGTTGGTGGCGCAGAGGATGTAGAGCGGGATCGAGAGCGTCTCCAGGGCGACGAAGAAGCTGACCAGGTTGCTGGCCATCGCCAGCAGCACCATCCCCAGCACCGAACCGAGCAGCAGCGCGAAGTACTCACCGTGCCCCGCCTGCTCGGCCGCCGGCTCGCCGCGCGAGAGGAGGACGCAG
>DASUNU010000174.1:0-3599 GCA_036276995.1 Solirubrobacterales bacterium | reverse complement strand
GCTCTTCCACCCCGAGGCGGATTTCGCCCTGGTCGAGGCCTGGTTAGCCGTCCCGGAGATGATCGACGAGGCGGTCGCCGCGCTCGGCGACGCCGGCGCCCACGACCTGCCCGAGCGGGCGGCCGCGGCCGAGCCGGCGCTGGTCGAGCGCACCGCGCCGGGCTTCGCGGCGTTCGCTGAAATCGTCGCCAACGGGTAGGAGCAGTCTCCAGAGAGCCGAACGCGAGCGCGAGGAGGAGCGCCATGGAGGTCTGCCTGATGATCGAGGGCCAGGAGGACGTGACCTGGGAGGACTGGCAGGCGATCGCGGCCGCCTGCGAGGAGCATGGGGTGGGGACGCTGTTTCGCTCCGACCACTACCTCTCGGTCGACGACCGGCGCGAGCGCGGCTCGCTCGACGCCTGGCTGACGATCGCGGCGCTGGGCGCGGTGACGACGGAGTTGCGGCTGGGGACGATGGTCTCGCCGGCGACCTTCCGCCACCCGGCGGTGCTCGCCAAGTCGGTGGTCACTGCTGACCACATCAGCGACGGCCGGGTCGAACTGGGGATCGGGGCAGGCTGGTGGGAGCGCGAGCACGAGGCCTACGGGATCGAGCTGCCGCCGGTCGGGCCGCGCATGGAGATGCTCGAGGAGCAGATGGAACTGGTCCGCCGCCACTGGGAAGAGGGCCCCTTCAACTACGAGGGCCGCCACTACCGGGCCGAGAACCTCGACGCGCAGCCGAAGCCGGTGCAGAGGCCGCGGCCGCCGCTGATCCTCGGCGGCAAAGGCGGGCCGCGCAGCCTCCGCCTCGCCGCCGCGCTTGCCGACGAGTACAACACGGTGATGTCGACGGTGGAGGAGATCGTCGAGGTCCGCACCGGCCTCGACCGCGCCTGCGAAGCGATCGACCGCGACCCGGCGAGCCTGCCGCTCTCGATGATGACCGGCTGGCTGGTCGGCGCCGACCGCGACGACCTCCGCAACCGCGCCGCCCGCCTCTCCCGCTGGAAAGGCCAGGACGACAGCGGCGCCGAGTTCCTCGCCGGCGTCCGCGAGAGCACGATCGCCGGCACCGTCCCCGAAGCGGTCGAGCAACTTCACGCCCTCGAGCAGGCCGGCCTCACCCGGATCATGGGCCAGCACCTCCTCCACCGCGACCTCGAGGCGATCGAGCTGATGGGCCGCGAGGTGATCCCCGCCCTCGCCTCGGTAAATTGAAGCCAGCGAGGTGGCAGTAGCTCAGTTGGTAGAGCTCCGGCTTGTGGTGCCGGCGGTCGCGGGTTCGAATCCCGTCTGCCACCCCTTTTCACGGCGGCATACGGCGCCCGCAATATCTCTGAATACCCAAAAGTCTCTTGACTTGTACCGGGGTTCTTTCTAGGCTGCTTCAAGTTCTGCGACTGGGGGGCCAGCGGAGGTCCACCCACCAGTCCGACACAGTCGTAGGAGAGAGGCGAGCAGGCCCCAGACCGGAGGGTGGGCCATGTCTCGCGCATACAACGCACGGCGGAAGGCGAAGCGACAAGCGGAAGCCGACGCCGAGCGGGCGCGTGCCAATCGGGAGACCTCCCTTCGACGGCGCTTGACGACTCTCGCCCCGATCCTCCTCATCGCCGCGATCTTCGCCGTCGTCGGCATCCTGGGCTTCGGCATCAGCGCCGGAACCAGCAAAGCGCAGATCGAGCAGGAGGTCACCGAGCTGCTCGACGGAATTCCACAGAGGGGCGCGGTGCTCGGCTCCCCCAGGGCGCCGGTTACCGTCTGGATGTACGGGGACCTGGAGTGCCCGACGGTGAAGCTCTTCGTCGAGCACTCCCTTCCCGCTGTCGTCGAGAACTGGGTGCGCACCGGGGCGGTGAGGATTCAATATCGGTCGCTGAAGACGGACACCTACAGCGAAAGGACCTTCTCCGAACAGGAAACCGCGGCCCTGGCGGCGGGCAGGCAGGACAGGATGTGGAACTACCTGCTCACCTCCATCCGCGAGCAGGGCGAGCCGCGCACCGACTATGTGACCGAGGGATTTCTGGTCGACGTCGCGTCCCAGGTTCCCGGCCTGCGGCTGGGGCAATGGGGTCGCGATCGCGAAGACGCGCGGCTACCCATGCAAGTCGCTCTCGGTGCTCACTCCGGGCGTACCAACGGGCTCAGCTCGACGCCCTCGTTCCTGATCGGATTCACCGAGGGAGGCGTCGATCGGCGGGCCGAGCGAGCCCCGATCAGGGAGGAACTCGAAGCCGCCCTGGGGGATCACGTCGAGTTCTTGCGCAGTGAAGCGAATGGAGACTTTCCAGCTATCAAAACTGTTGGCAACTGATGAGAAAGAACGGCAAATGTTTCTACGACGACGCAAACCATATTTGACATGCGTGACCGCGCTGTGCGCGACCACCGGCCTCACCTTCCTGCTCCTGTTCGCGGGCATCGCGGCGGCCTGCGAAGGAACCCCACCAGGATGCGAAACCAAACCATCGGCGTCGAACGGATCGGCGACAGCGGTGACCAGTGTAACCGCGCGGATCGACGGCCAGGTAAACCCGAACGACTGCGTGACGAGCTGGATATTCGAATTCAGGAAATCGGGAGGCTCGTGGGGAACTACGGGGTTTGGCGGGTCGGGACTGGAAGGAAAATCCAGCATATCCGTGGAAGAATTCGTGCCCTTCCTCGAACCGAAAACGACCTACGAATTCCGGCTGACCGCGAGTAACGAAGCCGGTAAAACGACCGCCAGCGGGGCCACGAGCTTCACGACGCTCGCCGAACCGCCGCCTGCGAAAGCGCCGACGGTTAAAACCGAAGCGGCGACGTTGGTCACCGGCACCACCGCCAGGCTGAACGGGTTGGTCGAACCGAATGGCGCCGCCACGCACTACAGATTCGAATATGGCACCAGCAAAGGCTCCTTCACCAAATCGACCTCGTACGTGAACGTCAATCTCACCAGCGGGAAAGTCACAGCAGAAGTGGGCAGCCTCTCACCCGGAACGACTTACTACTTTCGTATCTACGCAACAAACTCGAAAGGCACGAGTCCCGGAAGTGAATTGACCTTCAGTACGTCTCCATGGAAAATCACGGCAACGCCCAACCCCGCGGGAGCAACCGACAGCAACCTCCAAGACATCAGCTGCGAGCCGACCACGAGCGCCTGTACCTCGGTCGGGAAGAGCACCGCTTCGGGCGTGGACAGTCCGATTGCCCAGCGCTGGAACGGGACGTCCTGGTCGGAACAGACCGCCGCGAAAAAATCGGGAGCGACGCACACTCGCCTGTTTGGAGTGGACTGTCCCTCGGAAACCCGCTGTCTCGCGGTGGGCAACCATCAGTCCGGAGGGGGCCCCTCAGTGCTGTCGGAGATCTGGAACGAAGGCAAATGGAACGTCCAGACGACGCCGCTCCCGTCCGAATCGACCGAAAGCGAACTGGTCGCGATCGGCTGCAACTCGACCGCCAACTGCACGGCCGTAGGCTCGGCCATGATCGGTGGCGTCGAAACGGCTATCGCGGAGAGATGGACGAGCCCAAATTGGGCCCTGTCCTCGGTTCCGATCCCCGAAGGAGCCATTTCCAGCCAGCTCAGCGGCGTCGACTGCATCTGGTCGAACTTCTGC
>DASUNU010000173.1:0-3349 GCA_036276995.1 Solirubrobacterales bacterium | reverse complement strand
TGCCATCAGTGGCGATAGGTAGCATCAGCCGGGTATCTAACCTCTCGACCAGCTGCAGCTCGAACTGTAACCCTCCGGTGAGGGCCATCAGCCTTTGCGCCTGCTTTTTGCATAGGCGGCCTGACCGGCGGTGCGCCGGTTGGCGAGCATGCCGATGCGGCGGCGGATCAGGGCGAGATCGATGTCGTCCGGATCGTAGGGGCCGCCGTACCACTCCAGCATCCGGCGATGCTCCGGGTGGCGGGGCTTGCGGACGGCCTCGAGGAACTCGTCGTAGCCGATGACGCCGCCGACGTCTTCGGGTGGGCAACGCCGGGCCCCATCCACGAAGCGCGGGTGGAACTGGGCCGGAGCCGCCGGCTCGACGGCCTCGATGGTCACGGCATGCCGCCAATTGTCGCCGAGGTCGTAGACGTACTCGAGGCGGTCGATGCCCCTGGCGGCCAGCGCGGCGAGCCTCACGCTCCTGGCGTTCATCACTTTGCGGTCGAAGTCCCAAGCGGGGTCGGGGATGCCATAGATCTTCCGGCCGACGCGGAACTCGAACAGGTGGTAGTCCTCCCAGCCCATGGCGGCCTGGATGACGTCGTGCACACCTTTGAGGTGTACGGTCAGCGGCACCTCGACCCGGCGCCAGATCTCCGGCTCGATCTCCTCCAGGCTGATGCGGAGGCGCGCGATCCGATCGGTGCTGGTCATGCCGCCTGACTGGCAGGCCCTCGGGTCCAGTTCCAGGGCAGGAGCTCGCCGAGGCGCTGCACCGGGTGATCGGCGATGCGGGCGAGGACGTCGGCGAGCCAGGCCTGCGGGTCGACGCCGTTCAGCTTGGCGGTGCCGATCAGGGAATACATCACCGCGGCCCGCTCGCCGCCCCGGTCGGAGCCGCAGAACAGCCAGGACCTGCGGCCGAGCGCGATGCCCCGCAGCGCCCGTTCGGCGGCGTTGTTCGAGACGCAGATCCGGCCGTCGTCGAGGAAGCGGGTGAACGCCGGCCAACGCTTGAGCATGTAGTCCATCGCCTTGGCGACCTCGGCATGGCGGGAGAGCCTGGCGCGCTCGCCCCGCATCCAGGTTTCGAGATCGGCGACGAGCGGGGCGATCGTGGCGCGGCGGGCCGCGAGGCGGTCATCGGCCGAGCAGCCGTTGAGGGCGCGCTCGCCGTCGAAGATGGCGTCGATCCGTTTGACCGCTTCGACCGCCAGCGGGGCGACGACCGGCGGCTTGCTGCGCCCCTTGAGGCCGATGTCGGCGAGCACGAAGAACTTGCGCCGGGCGTGGGCCCAGCACGCCGCCTCGATCGCCGGGCCCGGCTCCCGGTCCGGCTCGAAGAGCCGGTTGAACCCGGAGTAGGCGTCCGCCTGCAGGATGCCGGCGAAGCCGTCGAGATGGCGCTCGGGGTGCTCGCCCCGGCGATCCGGGGAGTAGGAGAAGACCGCGGCCGGCGGATCGGGCCCGCCGAAGGGGCGGTCGTCACGGACGTAGACCCACACCCGTCCCTTCGTCGTCTGCCCCTTGGCCAGGACCGGGACCGGCGTGTCGTCGCCGTGCACCCGCCCGGCGGCGAACACGTGGCCGCGGATGAGGTCGTGGAGCGGCCGCAGGACGGCGGCGCAGGCGCCGACCTGATCGGCGAGCGTCGACAGGCTCAGCTCCACCCCCTCGCGGGCGTAGCGCTCACTCTGCCGGTTGAGCGGCTGGTGCTGGCCGTACTTCTCGAACAGGATCATGGCGAGCAGGCTCGGCCCGGCCCAGCCGCGGGCGACGACATGGAACGGCGCCGGCGGCTGGCTGATCGCCTCGCAGGCGCGGCAGGTGAACTTCTCGCGCACGTGCTGCACGACCTTCCACCGGCGTGGGATCACCTCGAGCGTCTCGGTGACGTCCTCGCCGAGCTTCGCGAGCCTGCTCGAGCCGCAGCACGGGCACGACGTCGGCGCCGGGACCACGATGCGCTCGCGCGGGAGGTGCGCCGGGAAGGGCTTGCGTGCCGGCTTCCTGCGGGCGAAGCCGCGGACCTGCTGGACGTCCGTCGCCGCGGCGGCCGCCTCGGCCTGGAGCTCGTCCGCGGTGGCGGTCGCCTCCAGCTCCTCGAGCTCGAGCGCCAGCTGCTCGACCAGCAGCGCCTTGCGCTCCGAGCGGCGGCCGTAGAGCTCCCGCCGGAGCTTCTCGATCATCAGCTTGAGCCGGGCGATCATCGCCTCGGCCGCGGCCGCCCGCGCTTCCGCCGCGGCCGCCCGGGCTTCGGCGGCGGCGAGATCGGTCGGCGCGGAGGGCCGCTCGTCGGGCGACGGGCTCATGGCCCCAAGAAAGCACATCCGAGGGACGCCGGCTGCACCCTTTCGACCGGGAGGCGGCCCCCGCCCTCAACCGGCCGCGCCAGGGCGCCAGGTCCGCTGCGGGTGCCGCCAGTCGATCCCCTCGAGCAGGTAGCCGAGCTGCGCCGGCCGGATCGCCACCACCCCGTCGGCCGGCGACGGCCAGATGAACCGGCCGCGCTCGAGCCGCTTGGCGTAGAGCGAGAGCCCGATCCCGTCGTGCCACAGCACCTTGATCAGGTCGCCCCGGCGGCCGCGGAAGACGAACAGGTCGCCGCCGTGGGGATCGCGCCCGAGGCCCTCCTGGACCAGGAGCGTCAGGCCGTTCATGCCCTTGCGCATGTCGGTCACGCCGGTCGCCAGCCAGACCCGGATGCCCACCGGAACCGGGATCATCGCCGCTCGAGCACGTCCAGCACCCGGGCCAGCGCGCCCGCGTCCACCGCCCCGTCGACGAGCACCCGATGCCCGCCCCGGGTGACGATCTCGATCCGGCCCCCCGGGGCCGCCGGCGCGGGGGCGGGCGCCGCCGCCTCGGCCAGGAGCACCGCCGGCGCGAACCCGCCCGGCACCTCGTCCGTCAGCCGCCCTTCGCGGAACGCCTTGCGCCACGCGAACAGGAGCGAGCCCGAGATCCCGTGGCGCCGCGCCGTCGCCGAGGCCAGCCGCGGCGCCGCGAAGCTCTCCGCGACGATCCGGAGCTTCGCCTCCGGGGTCCAGCGCCGGCGGCGGCCGGTCTCGATCACCTCGAGCCGCTGGACTTGGCGGGTATCCGTATGCCTATCCATACGGACACTCCGCCCCCAGGGCCGACGCATGAGATCAAGCGGCTCAATCTCGCCGGCTTGACCGGCTAAGGCTGGGCCTTTCCCGACGGAGGGGGAGGCCATGCTCGCAGCCCTGATCGCCGAGTTCGAGACGATCGAGGACCCGCGCTGCGCCTGGAAGGTCGAGCACCGGCTGCTCGACATCCTGGTGATCGCGGTCTGCGCCGTCCTCGCCGAGGCGGAGAGCTTCGCGGACATCGCGCTCTA